>CAJVZR010000019.1 GCA_913019965.1 uncultured Oleispira sp. | reverse complement strand
TTTTCATTATTTTATTCATCCAAAAACGTCCTCGGGGTTTATTCGCTCTGAAAGGCCGTGCAGTTGATAACGGTTAAAGGAGAATTAATTATGAAACAAACTAATACAAGCTCTTCAAATATGAAGCTGGGTCCATTAACGACCTTATTAATGAACGATAAAGGCGGTCGCCGTTTATTAGCCGTACTTGCCGCTTTAGCGATTCTTGTTCCGCTATTAAATTTATTCGTCCCTGAAAGTTCTATCTTCCATGTGTCGACCTATACCATGACGTTATTAGGTAAGTATTTATGCTATGCCTTACTCGCGGTATCAGTTGATTTAATTTGGGGCTATTGCGGGATTTTAAGTTTGGGTCACGGTGCTTTTTTTGCTCTTGGCGGTTATGCCATGGGTATGTACTTAATGATGCAGATCGGCGATCGTGGCGTTTATGGTAACCCGGATTTACCGGATTTTATGGTGTTCTTAAATTGGCAAGAGCTACCTTGGTATTGGTTAGGTTTCGATAACTTCAGCTTTGCCATGGTGATGGTGCTATTAGCGCCAGGTATATTGGCCTTTGTCTTTGGTGCTTTAGCTTTCCGTTCACGAGTGACGGGGGTTTATCTTTCTATTATTACCCAGGCATTAACTTATGCGCTGATGTTGGCCTTCTTCCGTAACGATATGGGCTTTGGTGGTAATAATGGTTTAACTGATTTTAAAGATATTCTGGGTTTTGATCTGCAAGCGGATACTACGCGCGCAGGTTTGTTTTTCTGCTCAGCTTTGGCTTTGATGATTGGTTATTTAATCAGTCGCTTTATTGTTACCTCTAAATTGGGTCGAGTTTTAATCGCTATTCGTGATAGTGAAACTCGTGCACGTTTCTTGGGGTATCGAGTTGAGTACTTCAAGCTATTCGTCTTTGTTGTCTCTGCTATGCTAGCTGGGGTTGCTGGGGCACTTTATGTTCCGCAAGTAGGAATTATTAATCCTGGCGAGTTTGCTCCATTACTTTCTATCGAGATGATTATCTGGGTCGCTGTGGGTGGTCGTGGAACGTTATTTGGTGCGGTGATTGGCGCTATCTTAGTGAACTATGCCAAAACCTATTTCACTGGTGCGTTTGCTGAAATCTGGTTGTTCATGCTGGGTGGTTTGTTTGTGCTGACCACACTTTATCTACCGAAAGGCATTATTGGTTTATGGCAGCAAATGGCTGACAAACTGGCCGCTAAGAAAATGAGTAAGTTACAAGTTGGCGATCTAGCGGAAGGAGAAAAAGCATGAGCAATTCCCTTAGTAATGCAACGAGCAAACACATAGATAACTCGCCTGTGCTATATCTTGATGGTGTGAGTGTGAGCTTTGATGGTTTTAAAGCGCTGAATAATCTTTCTTTAACGATTGAAAAAGGTGAGATGCGCGCCATTATCGGCCCTAACGGTGCGGGTAAAACCACCATGATGGATGTGATCACCGGTAAGACCCGACCTGATGAAGGCATTATTACTTTTAATACTTCTGCTAATAAAGGCAGTCAGTCCACTACGGATTATGACCTAACCCAATACGATGAAGCCGATGTGGCGAATTTGGGTGTTGGGCGTAAATTCCAGAAGCCGAGTGTGATTGAAAGCCTAACCATTTTTGAAAACCTGGAGATGTCGCTAAAAGGCGGGCGCTCTATTTGGCAGTCGCTGTTTCATAAGTTAAGTCCCGAGCAAAAATTAAAGCTAGATGAGATTCTAGTCTTAATCGATATGGCTGAAAAAGCCGATGATCTCGCGGGGAATTTATCCCACGGTCAAAAGCAGTGGTTAGAAATTGGTATGTTGTTAGGGCAAGAACCTGAGCTGCTATTAATTGATGAACCTGCAGCGGGTATGACGGATGAAGAAACCATGAAAACCGCTGAGCTTTTTAAAACCTTAGCCAAAACACATTCATTGATGGTGGTTGAGCACGACATGGACTTCATTGATGCCCTGAACTGCAAGGTGACTGTATTAAATGAAGGCAGCGTATTGGCCGAAGGTACTTTGCAAGAAGTGAAAGCCAATGAAGACGTTATTGAAAAGTATCTAGGACGCTAATTATGTTGAAAGTTAAAAATGTTGATGTGTCTTATGGTGCAAGCCAAGCCTTATACAATGTATCGATGGATGCCGAAGTCGGAAAAGTAACCTGTGTGCTCGGGCGTAACGGTGTGGGTAAAACCACCTTAATGAAAGCGTTATCGGGGCACTTGTCTGCGGGCAAAGGTGAAATCGAGTGGATGGGCAAAGATATTAATGGCCAAGCGCCATTTGATCGTGCCCGCCAGGGTATTGCGTATGTGCCACAGGGTCGTGATGTTTTTTCTCAGCTCACGGTAGAAGAGAACTTAGAAACCGCATTTTCAGCCCTCCCTAAAAGCCAGCGTAAGATAGACCCAGAAGTGTTCGCGCTATTCCCTGTTTTGCAGAAAATGCTCAAGCGCCGTGGTGGTGACCTATCCGGTGGTCAGCAGCAACAGCTGGCCATTGCTCGTGCGCTATTGCTGAAGCCGAAAATGTTGATTCTTGATGAGCCGACCGAAGGTATTCAGCCTTCTGTTATTAAGGATATAGGTAAAGTGATTGAGCTGCTGCGGGATCGTGGTGAGATGGCCATCGTGTTGGTAGAGCAATATCTAGAGTTTGCGGCGGAATTAGCCGATGAGTTCATTATTCTTGAGCGTGGCCGTGTAGTCGCGACGGGGGCTGGCCATGAGTTGGCAGAATCTACGGAAGCTAAAGAACTATTGGCGATATAATGTAAAACGTGCCACATTAGTGCGATGTATTGATATTCGTGCACCATAAGTGGGCCGCACCACCATGGAATGCACCAATATTAACAACGTATGTTAGCCGTATTTTCATACTTAACTACTAAACCCTTGAAAATACGGGCTTTCTGAAAGTTGGCACGCACTCTGCAATGAGACAGATACATAAATAAAAACGGTGCGTGATCTTATTTAAAGGTCACGACACAGTTATTCAAAACTGAAGAAGGAAAGTCCAAATGACTAAATTAACTCAAGCAATCGCTCTTGCCACTGCAATGACTGCTGGCCTAGCAGCTACTGCAACAACTCAAGCTGAAGTATCTGCCTCTGTAGATATTGCTAGCTCTTACTTATATCGTGGTACTTCTTTAAGCGATGGAGAAGCTGTTGTATCTGGTAGCTTGGATTATGGCCATGAATCTGGTGTTTATGTGGGTGCTTGGGCATCTTCTGGTGATACTACAAACGGTTCTGAGTACGATATCTATTTCGGTTTTGCTGGTGAAGCGGGCGTATTAAGCTATGACATCGGTTACGCTTCTTACATCTATCCATCACAATCTGAAGAAGCTGTGGCAGATACAACTAATAACATCACTGCTACTAAAGATGAGCTAGGTGATGTTACTGAACTTTACTTAAACTTATCTGCTGCTGGTGTTGATTTCAGCACTTACTTCAACGATAACGGTGGTGACTACATTTATAACAGCGTTGGTTATGGTGTAGATAAGTTCTATGGTCTAGTAGGTGTTACTACTGACTTGGAAGACGATGGTAAGGGTGCATACACTCACATGGATGTTAGCTATGCTTATAACGACAACATCACTTTCACAGCGAGTAAAATCGTAGCTCAGTCTTCAGGTAATTCTGGTGCATCTCCACAGTTTGTTGTTTCTTACAGCCTGCCTATCGAGTAATAAATAGCTTACAATGAGCCCTTGCCTCCGCAAGGGCTCAAATTTCCAAATTTTTAATCTTAAAGGGAGTTTTCTATGAAACTCGTAACTGCAGTTGTTAAGCCTTTTAAACTAGACGACGTGCGCGAAGCATTGTCTGAAATCGGCGTTCAAGGCATCACTGTAACTGAAGTTAAAGGCTTCGGTCGTCAGAAAGGCCACACTGAATTGTATCGTGGCGCTGAATACGTTGTTGATTTTCTACCGAAAGTGAAGATCGAAGTTGCTGTTGCTGATGAGCAAACAGAACAAGTTATCGAAGCTGTTACTAAAGCGGCTAATACTGGCAAGATCGGCGATGGTAAAATTTTCGTTACTAGCCTTGAGCAAATTATTCGAATCCGTACCGGTGAAACTGGTGCAGACGCGATTTAATCTTTTTATGTGTTTTCGCTGATTCTTTCGAGTATCAGTAGAACAGACAAAAAGAAGACAAATATCATTTTGAGTCAGATATTCTGATTCATTGTTAAGCCTATGCGGAGGGCTTTCCATGGAAAACCAAATTTTTGAATTGCAATATGCAATGGACACCTTTTATTTCTTGGTGTGCGGTGCATTAGTTATGTGGATGGCGGCAGGTTTCGCCATGTTAGAAGCGGGTCTTGTTCGCTCTAAGAATACGACTGAAATCTTAACCAAGAACGTCGCCTTGTTTGCGATCTCTTGTACTATGTATCTAATTTGCGGTTATGCAATCATGTATGACGGCGGTCTTTTCCTTTCAGGTATTACTGACGTAGATTCTGCTGCAGTATTAGCTGATTACGCTGCTCGTGAAGATGGCTTCAACGGCGGTTCAATTTACTCAGGCGCTTCTGACTTCTTCTTCCAGGTTGTATTCGTAGCTACAGCTATGTCGATCGTTTCTGGTGCAGTTGCTGAGCGTATGAAGCTTTGGTCTTTCCTAGCTTTCGCAGTGGTAATGACAGGTGTTATCTACCCAATGGAAGGTTCTTGGACTTGGGGTGGTCAATCTGTATTCGGTCTTTTCTCTTTAGGTGATGACTTCGGTTTCTCTGACTTTGCCGGTTCTGGTATCGTTCACATGGCTGGTGCAGCCGCTGCTCTAGCAGGTGTTATCTTATTAGGTGCTCGTAAGGGTAAGTACGGTAAGAACGGTGAAGTTAACGCGATTCCAGGTGCTAACCTTCCTCTAGCAACGTTAGGTACATTCATCCTGTGGATGGGTTGGTTCGGTTTCAACGGTGGTTCTGTATTAAAGCTTGGCGATATCGCAAGCGCTCACTCTGTAGCCGTTGTATTCATGAATACTAACGCAGCAGCTGCAGGTGGTTTGATTGGTGCTCTATTACTAGCTCGCATCTTGTTCAAAAAAGCGGATCTAACAATGGCTCTTAACGGTGCATTGGCGGGTCTAGTAGCCATTACAGCTGAGCCTTCTACGCCTACTCCTTTAGAAGCAACGCTCATTGGTTTGATTGGTGGTCTGATTGTTGTTGTAGCGATCTTGGCTCTAGATAAAGCTAAGCTTGATGATCCAGTAGGTGCTATCTCTGTACACGGTGTTGTTGGTTTATTCGGTCTATTGGTTGTTCCTTTCACTAACGATGGTGCAACGATTGTTGGTCAGCTTGTAGGCGCTGTAACGATCTTCGTATGGGTATTTGGTGCTTCATTCGTAACTTGGTTGGTATTGAAAGCCATCATGGGTCTACGAGTTACTGAAGAAGAAGAATACGAAGGTGTTGATCTAGCTGAGTGTGGTATGGAAGCATACCCAGAGTTTACAAATAAATAAGCTCTCTCTCTAAGACTTAACGTCTGATAAGAAACCCTCTTTAGGCAACTAGAGAGGGTTTTTTTATGCCTGTAAGAAAAATACAACTGACATGAAATGTAAAAAATTGCCTGATTTACTGGCAAAATGCTGAGCTTCTACTATAAATATTGACAACCTGATGTCAGGGTTTTGGAAAGTTAATTGATATAGAAGGAGCTGACATTATGTCTGACAATAAAACAACTGAAACAGCAGCAAGTGCGAAGAAAGAAGAAAAACCAAAAGTGCATGCTGAGGGCTATCATAGTCATAATGATGATATGCCAAACAGTGCAACCATTGCTGAGCGTAAACGCCAGCGTGATGAAGTCGCTTCTGAAGTTGAAGCGTTCTTAGCTCAAGGTGGCGGCATCACTTCAGTAGACGCGAATGTGCGTGCAGATCCGCCGAAGAAGCCTGAATCTAATTATGGCAGTCGTCCAATTTAAGACTTTATGCTTAACAATAGTTAAAGCATACTAAAATTAGTATGCTTTATTTAAAATTTGAACTAAGACAAACTTTGATGAATTTAACTAATGCTATGGTCGTAGTTTTGGTCTAACTATTCGCTTTCCTAAAAACACTTAGGCACAATATTTTCCACACTGAGACAAGGAATACGTGAGTCCGGTAATCACCCCCTCTGTATTCTGAATTTCTCCTTGGATAATTTTTTCTTAGCCCTAATCGCTAAGTCATTTGTATTGTGCTTACGGAGTTTTTAAATGGAACGCAAAATCTTTCATAAGGCGAAACTAGCAACTGCTATCGCGCTTGTATCGACGACAACTTTACTAACAGGTTGTCTTGTTGATGGTAATAAATCAAATACTAATTCAACGACTGTTCAAGAAGATGCAAGCCGCATCTCAATCACTGACCAAGCTACACCGCTTGCGCAGATTTTAGGTCTTGTTCAAGATACTAATGGTAACCCTGTTGTTGGCGCACGCGTAAGTATTGGTAGCACTGCAGCTACAACAGATGCAAATGGCGCATATGCTATTTCTAATGTTCCTGTGACTGGTTTTACTGGTGGCACAGATGCTGAATCAGCAACTGCTATTCAGGTTTCTATTGTTCCAGCAGCCGGTTACTTATCTGCAACTGTTTCTGTAAGCCCTCAAGCTTCTACTATCGTTCAAACTATCGATGGTGCCAGTGGTAATACTGAAGATGCATTATTGGCAATCGTTACTACTGATGGATTAGCGGTATCAGCAGGTATTACAGTTGTTCCTGCTTTGCAGTCTACTGTTACAGGCTATTTACGTGACAAAGAATCAGGTGAAAAAGTTATTGGTACAGTTGTTGGTCTTGAATTAACTCAGGTCAATGGTGTAGCTCAACAGCAAGTTCAAAATGGCGGTTCAGCAACAAGCTACGGCGTTGCTTCATATCAAGTCGCGACTGATGATGATGGTATGTTTACTTTTACAAACCTACCTGTCGATGCTGATTTCGATATTGCTGTTGAAGGTTGGGCTGGCTTACAGTTAGAAGATGGAATCGGTGGAGCTCCAGCAGCAGCTAGCTTCGATACTACACCTGAAGTGACCGTTCAAAACATAGGTACGATTACTGCTGAGCTGATTACTTCTGAAGACGTTATAGAGCCATTTGTTGCTTCTGTTAATGGTGTAGTTGTTAATGCTGCAACTGGGTTATTAAATGATGACCTAGATGGTACGCAGGGTCTAACAATTAACTTCTCTGAGCCACTTCAGCAGCTGGTAGATGAGAACTCTATTTACCTGTACAACGAAACGTTACAAGAGAGAATTGAGGTTGCTGACTTTGATTTGAGTGAAGACGGTCATTCTTTAACAATTACAACATCCGCTGCGATTGCACAGGGTCAAACATTTGCGATTTATTTAAGCGATGTAGACTTCCAAGATATTGCTGGTAACTTACTTGAAGCTGGTCCAGTTGCAGACTTCCAAGGTAAATCTACACCGGACTATGATTCTGATTACGGTACTCTTACTAGTTCGAATGCTGTTAAGTTAACATTACAAACCTTTTCTGACCCTGTAACAGATGCGGGTGCAGTTGTTGATTTGGCTCAGCAATTTACTGATGGTGGCACTAGTGACTTCGAGTTACTACAAAGCTCAAATTCGACGTTTGCCGATGTTGATACTGGCACAGTTCGTAGTGACGACCTTACGATTGAGCAACTAAACGCTCCTGATGCAGCTGCACGCTTATCAGCTTTAGCAATATCGACTTATTCTGAGCCAGGTATTACAACAAGCCCTACTCCAGCATCAGTAGCAACGGATGTTGCGCGAGTTCAGTTCGTAATTAATGAAACGACTCAGTCTAGTAATTATCGTTTAGAGCTAACAGATGCGTCAGGTTCTTTAAAAAACTTTACTGTTGTTGCTCCAGATCAAACATTAAGTGCTAATGATTCAAATGCACTCGACGTAGAAATCACCTTGGTTGATGATTTTGAGGGGACATTGAACTTATTGGTTGATGGCGCAGAGCCAAATGATACATTAACAATTTCATCATTGACTAGTTTTGGTACTGTAGATGAATCAAGTAATGTGTTGCTACTTGATCAAATTGCTCCTACTACAGTTAAGCAAAGCAGCTATGGCCAGGGTTTAAAAACTAATGCAACCGTTGGTGTTAGCTATGGTGATGGTGGTGAATTAGCTGATCTAACTCCAGCTGCTATGGGCACCCCAATTGTTAACGTAACTCCACGTTTATTAACTCCACAAGCAAATGAAACGATTGCATTGCCTGTTGCTAGTACATGGAATGCAGTTCAAGCGTTGATGCAAGATGGTGTTGTTGATCCTGCTAACAGTATTAATACCTCTGATGGCGAAATCGATGTGAATATGGCGGGTATCACAGCAGGTTATTCAGCTTATGATGCTCAAGCATTTGCGGCCTGGTCTGTTGGTGAGCGTACTATGGGTATTGCCTTCTCAGAAGATATCACTCTTTCAGGAACTCCTGTAGTTACTGGTACTAGCACTGGAATAGCTCAAGTTTTGGCGGGTTGGACTGCTCAAAATAATGTGTTGGTAAATGACCAGTCATTAGATGTTAATGATCCAAACCTACCAGATCCTAGTGCGGATCTTATTCATGTGACGGTTCCAGATGTAATTGATTTTGCTAACCAAGATCATGGACGAGTGATTGATTTCACTGGTGTTATTGTAGATGCTAACGGTAATACTCCGGCAACTGAAAACAATGCCATGGTAGTCGTTCGTGATTTAATGCCACCTATGTTGGAAAGTGCTAGGTATTACGGAGGCAAGATCATTCTTACATATAATGAGGATGTATTTGTTCCTGTTGGTGCCAAGTTTGTACTTGACCCAACTAGTACCGATATTGTAGATAACGTTACAATTACTTCTACTGCTGCTAATACTGCTGTGGATGGAAATGAAGTTACGATTACTCCAGCTGACCTAGACAGTGAAACAGTATTCGATCGTAATACTTTTGACCACGATGGTGATGATAGTGCGAGTACAGAAGACCGTGCTCACGGCATAATTATCACGGAAAATGTGGAGGATCTTCTAGGTACGTCTTGGGCGAACTGGGATGATACTGGCGCGGGCTCTGTTCCAGCAGTAGCAATTCCTGGGGTTGTAATCCGAGATGACGTAGATGATTTTGATTACACTGTTCAAACATCAAGTATCTCTGGTAACTCATTTACAATTACGTATCGCTTTACTCATCAAATTGATTTGAGTGATGCAAATCTAGGTGCCGAGGCTGAAGATAATAAGTTAACGGGTGTAGAAATTGCCGCCAAATTTAATCTTGGTGCTCTGACTATCGAGCCTACCTCAACAGGGACTCTAACATTGACTGACGATGGTAGTGTTCTGAGACTAGATATTGATGCTGATGCTCCTGTAACTGGTAACTCATTTGAAATCGATCCTGGTCTTGCTGGGCTTGACATTGTTTCAATTGGTAGTAAATGGGATGATAATGATGCTGCTATTACAACTTTAGGAAGTACTGATATCTAATCGTTAGATTATTAGTCGAATAAAGCCATGCGGGTAACCGCATGGCTTTTTTAATGATTAATTTAGTTATTTCCCAAATAAATTCTTTGAGTTTATTTTGAAAATAACTTTTTCGATTTATAGGATGTAAATTATGGTTCGTGGATTGGTTGTTTTATTACTGTCGGTTTTGTCTTGGCAGGTAATGGCGTTTAAAAGTTCGATAGATGGTGGTGGTTATTATTACATCGATTCTAATGAATCTAATTTCTCTTATAATTTTGAAGATATATCTATAGAGCCATCAAGCACGCTTATTCCTTTAAGTGGCGATGATGTTGAAACTATTAATATTGGTTTTCCATTTGAATTTTATGATTCAAGCTACACAAGTTTATATTTAACTTCTAAAACAGTTATCTCATTTACAACTAACAATTTAGATTATAATCCAGAAACTATTCCGTCTTCTGGAGCTTTCACTAAATTAGGTTCATCAATTTTAGGTTGGTGGGGTGACCTTAACCCTAGTCTTATCGGTGGGCAGGTACATGCGCTGGTAAAAGGTACTG
The DNA here is from genome assembly GCA_913019965.1 of uncultured Oleispira sp. GTDB lineage: Bacteria > Pseudomonadota > Gammaproteobacteria > Pseudomonadales > Oceanobacteraceae > Oleispira. The sequence goes on along the minus strand of CAJVZR010000019.1, from coordinate 46,431 downwards.
CGCCAAATAGACGTATGATTATCCAATTCACTAATACTCAAGTTTGGGGTGGTGGTGGTAATATCACATTGCAGTTTAAATTATTTGAAAATACTAACGAAATCGAGGTGCATTATCAGAATCTTTATGGTGCAAATGGCCAAGATTACACTATTGGTATTTTAAAAGACGCGACTATTGGCCAAGAAGTATGGTTCGGTTCAGGCAATGGCAACCAAAACAATCAACCCCCTTTTTCAACACCTTTTGCAATTAAGTATATTAACCAGTCCTCTGTTACACCTACGTTGAACAGTGAGAAAATGATTGTTAGGTCCGGAATAGGCATTACTCAGAATAGGAATCTTGAATTAGAAAGCACTTTTAATACAGCTATCGATGTCGAATTACAGTATTTAACGACAGTTGGCGTAACAGCGACCGTTAATGGCCCTACTTCGATAACGATTAATGCCAACTCAACTTTATCGACTCCATTCGATGTAACAGTCCTAGAAGGTAATGACCTTAAAGATAATAAAGTTCTAATTAGAGTTAAAAGTGCAGACAACCTATTCACTACATTTGATATTGCTGTGCAGTTAGTAATAGTAGAAACCGAACAATTCACAATGAATGAGCTTGCGAGTTCTTACCAAGCTAAAAGCTCTTATGATGCAAATAAAGTAATTTTTCTTTCGAATGATGCACTGACTGCAGAGCCTAAGTCTCCAGGTGCCGCAGACTTGTATGTTTATGACGTATCCAATAATACGTACCAACAATTAACCAATATATCGAATCCAGACCAATGCTATGCCGTTACGATATCGGGTGATGGCAAGTGGGCAGCTGCGGTTTGTGATATTGACATTGACCCTTCTCGCTCTAATGTCGATGCTTCAAGAGAAGTTTTTCTGTTCGATTTAGAAAATGACACGGTTAAACAGATTGCTACCGACATGAGTGCGACGACAGATCTTAATAGCCTTGCACTTGATTATACCGGTGAGACATTATTATTTATTAGTAATACCAATCTCGCTGGAATTGATAACTCTGGAAATTATGAAATATATAGTTATTTAAGAAGTGCAGACATTTTTGTTCAACTATCTGACTTCAATGCTGGAGTAAATGTCTATGGCTTGGATCTTGATTTTCGAGGTGAAAAATTTGTTACAAGTTCAATGAGTGATGTGTTTGGTATTAATCCAAATTTAAAATTCCAAATTTTTACAGGCAGTACGAAAACTGGAATATTAAAGCAATTAACTATGGATGATAATTTTGATTCCGGTTTTGCAAAAATTTCAGCCAATGGTGAATATTTAACCTTCTCAAGCTATGCTCCTCTAATAGCAGGCGGTGCTTCTGGTACCGGTAATGTATTTATTGCAAACTTCGAATCTGCAGTTATAGAACAGATTACCAACTCTTCTACTCTAGATTCTGGTTATTCAGATATTTCAGCAGATGGTGCAAGAGTTGTATTTGTCAGCAGAGAAAGCCTAAATGGTGATAATTTATCATCGAATGCTGAGGTATTCCTTTTTAGTCGTTTAACTTCAACTATTTCTCAGTTAACAGAAATAAATGATACCGAAGGTGTATTAGGGCTTAGCTATTCTGAAAACGGTTCGACAATTAACTTTTATGGTACAGCGGATTGGCAAGCAGGCTCCAATACCGCAGGAAATCCTCAAATATTCACACTGTCCGGTTTATTTGAGAATGCAATTGTTAAAACCGCTAGTAATGTGAGTACAAAAGATGATGTAGGTACAATTCGTACAACGACCATTACCACAGAAGAAACTGCTGGTGCTATATCAGTCACTTGGATGTGGTTGTTTGCTTTGCTTACTGTACTTGTTCGAATACGTGCCAGGAAAATATAGAGAAGTATTTTGCTAAAGCAGGTGGCAAGAGTAAGTGGTCACCTGCCTTAGTCTTAAATCGCCAGTTAGTCTTCCGTGTCACCTCTTAGTCCGTCGTCAGTCAAAACTTCGTAAACCCAGTCAACTAGATCACATTTTTATTGATCAAATCGCCATGCCTGCCGATAAAGACTTACACTAGAAAAACTAAATCAAGGAATCTGCACAGCGAAGTGCAAAGGATATTTTTATGGCTAAGATAGCCTCCCCAGCCAAAGTACGTCGTCGCTTACATGCGTTACCGGTAGCGCTTGGATTATTAGCATTACTGACAGCAGTGCTGCTTACACAGCAGAAACTCGGTTTATAGAAGTTTATTACTTTAGCAGCGGGATGAGTTGATCAAGGTGATCAATTTCATGGTCGGCGGTTGTGATAGTGGTTGGCCACTCTTGCTGAAGTATATTTGCCCACACGGTTTTAAAACCTAACTGTTGGGCAGCCTCAATATCTTGTTGAGGATGATCACCGATATGCAGGCTTTCGCTTGCATCAACTCGCGCATGTTCTAATGCGGCTAAAAACATGTCGTGATGAGGTTTGGGTTGTTCAACATTCTCAGCATGGAAGTGTGCTTTGAATAAATGACCTAGGCCTATCTTTGAAAGATCAGAGTTACCATTACTTAAAGCGATCACTTGGTAGTCTTGTTGTAATGCTTCCAATAATGCTAAAGCCCCTGGGAACAACTCCACTTGATTACGCACTTGCAAGAACTCGTCAAAAGCTCTCTGAGCGAATAGCTCGGCTTGGTCTAAGGGTTCACCGCAATTAACAAACACCTGTTTCAGGAACTCTAATCTGAGTTTACTGAGTTTATGGCGCAGGCCTGGATTTTGTTGAGCAACTTGTAGTTTCAGTTTTTGCAATAAATCTGGGGTGAAATAATCATGAACCTTTGGGCTGAGTTTTTCGATCCATAACCATTGCACCTGTTCCGCTCGCACAATCACTGGATCGGTATGCCAAAGGGTATTATCTAGATCGAAGGTGATCAGCTTAATCGTCATGATAAGTAAGCGATCAGTTTTGCGGCAAATTAGGTAAAATTAAACCTAATACATCAGCAATATAATCTAAGAACAAGGTATCCATTGAGCTGCGGTAAAATTTTGGATCATCACTAGCAACACAGACAACACCGGTTTGTTGGCCATTGCGAATTTGCGCCGCGGCAATGGATTCCGCGCTGCTATGTTGCTCATCTAATAGCAGGTCCATGGTTTCATCAGTTAACTGTCCACAGAAAGCGCGATGGCCTTTAAACAAGCGATGAATCTCTCTTTGCTTGTCTTTATCACTGATACTACGCAGAGGGTGCTCAAGCTGAAATTCGGTGAAGTAGAGTAGGCTCCAATGATCGACATTGAAGTCTTGGCGCAGGCTATCATCTAGCGCTGCTTCTACATCGATCCAGTTCTTAGCATCAATAAGAGCAAGGACTAAGCGCTTCGTTTTGCCAAACAACTTGTCATTACGACGGGCATTTTCAAGCAAGTCAGTTAAGCGCTGGCGCAGCTCAACATTACGCTCACGGTAAACCGCTAGCTGACGTTCGATCAAGCTAGTGGCTTGGCCAGAGTCGTGAGGAATACGCAAGCCTGCCAGGAGTTCATCTTTGGCGATGAAAAAATCTGGGTTATCTTGCAAGTACTGCACAACATCGGCGTCTGTGAGTCGTAATGAATCGCTCATTGATCTAGTCCTTTAAACTCTTTTAGCCATTAAATATTCACTCGGCCTTCAAATACATTGCTGGTGGGCCCCGTCATGATGACATCACCTTTACCATCCCATTCGATGGTTAATGAACCGCCTGGAAGGTCGACCTGTACTTTAGGCTCTAATAAACCGCGTAAAATACCCGATACGACTGCGCCGCAAGCACCGGTACCACAGGCTTTAGTTTCCCCAACACCACGTTCAAATACTCGCAGTTTCACGTGATTGCGGTTAATGACTTGCATAAAGCCTGCATTCACTTTTTGTGGGAAGCTTGAGTGTGCTTCAATCAAGGGGCCCAGTGTTTCTACTGGGGCCGTATCGATATCATCAACTAGAATAACCCCGTGAGGATTACCCATAGAGACCGCACCCAGCTCGATGGAGCCATGGCCTGCAACATCAATTTTATAACTCGCTGCTTGTTCTTTGTTAGCACTTTCAGGAACGAAAGGTACATCTGCTGGCACTAGAATCGGTGGCCCCATATTGACGATCACATCGTTGTCTGGGGTCAATTCTAAATGCATATTACCGCTAGCGGTTTCAACACGAATGTTACGGCGGCCAATCAGCTTTTGCTCATAAACAAAGCGGGCAAAACAGCGTGCGCCGTTTCCGCAGTTTTCAACTTCACTGCCATCGGAATTAAAAATACGGTATTTAAAATCCACATCAGGCTGAGTCGGTACTTCAACCAATAGCAGTTGGTCAAAGCCAACACCAAAATTACGATCGGCTAGATGGCGAATCTGCATTGGGGTTAAATACGCATGCTGAGTGACTAGGTCAACGACCATGAAGTCGTTACCCAGTCCGTGCATTTTATTGAATTTTATCCACATTCTAAAATTACCTTCTTATGCACGTTACTCAGCGGGTAATAACTGCTCACCGGCAAATAAATCTTGGATGGTTTCACGAGCACGCACAACATAGCTGCTATCACCATCAACCATAATTTCAGCTGGGCGAGGACGGCTATTGTAGTTTGACGCCATCACAAAACCATAAGCACCTGAAGACTTAACCGCGAGTAAATCTCCTGGCTGCAAGTTCAGCTGACGATCTTTACCTAAGAAATCACCGGTCTCACACACAGGGCCAACAAGGTCCCAAGCTTTAGTCTGGCTAGCATCACGATCGTGATATTGAGTCACAGGAACAATTGCTTGCCATGCGCTGTATAGGGCAGGGCGGATCAAATCGTTCATAGCACCATCGATAATGGCAAAATTCTTTTCTTCATTCGACTTCAGAAACTCAACTTGCGTTAAGAAAATCCCCGCGTTGGCCGCGATTGAGCGACCCGGTTCGAAGATTAATTTCAATTGACGATCGCCTAAGCGCTCAGTCAATTCAGCAATGTATTCACCTGGCGTTGGTGGTACTTCGTCATCGTAAGTCACACCCAAACCACCACCTAAATCTAGGTGGTGAATGGCGATACCTTGCTCCGCTAGAATATCCACTAGAGCCAATACGCGATCCAAAGCATCCATAAAAGGCGCTGTTTCGGTTAGCTGGCTACCGATATGGCAATCGATACCTTGCACGTCTAAGTTCGACATCGCGTTGGCTTTGGCATAAATGCGCGGGGCGTCATCGATATCCACACCAAACTTGTTTTCTTTCAAGCCAGTAGAAATATATGGGTGAGTTTGCGCATCCACATCGGGATTAACACGAATCGAGATCGGTGCTTGCATATCCATTTCAGCTGCGACGTCGTTCACACGATCAAGCTCAGCTTCTGATTCGATATTAAAACAATGAACGCCGACTTCTAGTGCACGACGAATTTCATGAGCTTGCTTACCGACACCCGAAAAAACAACTTTCTTCGGATCACCGCCGGCGGCGATAACTCGTTCTAATTCGCCGATGGAAACGATATCAAAACCTGCGCCTAGCTTGGCCAGCACATTCAATACTGCAAGATTAGAGTTGGCTTTAATCGCATAGCAAACCAAATGATCACGACCCTGAAGGGCGTTTTCATAGGCTAGGTAATGATCTTCAAAGGCCTTGCGTGAGTACACATAACAAGGAGTGCCATATTGGGCGGCAATATCGACGGCCGATACTGATTCGGCGTGCAGAACGCCATTGTTATAGTCAAAAATGCTCATGATGTGCTTCTAATCTAAATAAGTGATGGGGTAACTGATATGCAGTACGTTCAATAAGCAGCGATTATTTGTTATCCGCTGATATCGTTAGCTGCTTGGCATCGTCTTTAGGGATATAAAGAGCCCCTTTTTGGCCACAGCCAGCTAACAGTAATAAGCCTGTCAAAGCAGGTATTAAGAAAAAACGCATGTCAGTCTCCCGAATTTGCCGTCATTATACGGCAGTTAAGAGGCCGTCGATAGGGTCAAGAGTGCGTGGTTCAAGTCCTTTTCAATCCCTTGCTTAAATTTGATGTGCTGAATAATGCTTTCATCGCCATAAAGGGCAATATCCGTTAAATATACTGGGTAAGTTTCGTTGCCGGTGCGCATATCCAAAATAGTCTGGGCTACTTTTAGATACAGCTGATCTCCCCATTCCCAAATACTAAACTCTTCGCCATTACAGTAAATGTTTACCTGTGCTTGGTCGTCGATAATGGCATTAAGTTGAATCTGACTGGTTTGGGCTTGCAGTGGAGGCAGCCTCCTAGATGAACGTTCAAACTCAGCCGTTATATTATTTCGTTTTAATTCAAATAATAATAAGGGCCGAGCTCTTTGGCGGATCAATCGCCCCTGCATACGCTGATCAACTTGGCGTAAGAATCGTATGATTGGAATAAGCACTTCGCTATCGGAATGAGCTTTTTGTTGCTGATGCAATAACACCCCATTTTCATCTAACAAGTACCAGAAATAGCTCTCTTCTCTATGCCAGAAATACAATTGCCAAGAACCAGGTTTGGGGTGATCAAATATCGGTTTGAGTGGGCTACCACTAAGGGCGTTAACATCTAATTTATAATGCGCATACTGCTGGCGAGGTCGGGTAAGAATCGTCAAAAACTTTGCGACTGAATCGGCTTGCTGCAGTTTTATGCCATTTTTATCCTGCTGCCAAATATAATAATTTTTACCGGCTTCTAAGATGTAATCTACCTTAGGCTGGTGGAGTGCGTGGTCGGTTAAATCCGCAAATATTTGTTCGACTCGCATACTAATTGCCCCCGCGCGACTGGCACAAAAACAGTGGCATTGATAATCCGGCCAGCCAGATTTTCGAGCCAGCGGGATGTGCTGTAGTAAATAATACAGGCTATCGATTAAGGCATTCTGCCCCTGAAAGCGTTGAATCCGCCATTCTCCCCAGCTATTAATGGTTAATAAATCAATGCTCTGAACCAAGTTTTCCTTCAAGGCGCTATAACCTAAAGCATCATCACGGTTGCTCAGTTTTTGCATCCCTCGACGGGTGAACTGATGCATGGGATCGATGCCAGCATTAATGAAGAGCTGCCATTGAATGGGGTTACTTGGACGTAAGAAATTTTCCGAGGCAATGTGCTGGGGTCGAGCAAGACTACGTACGACTTGTAGTAATTCATTGAGTTCGTATTTTGTGAGTGGGTTATGCTCTGGATAAATCGCGTAATTAGTATGGTTACTCAATAACCCATTAAAATGCGCATAACAAAGTAGTTCAATCAGGCTAGGAGACTGCTTGATGACCTTGTGCTCGATTTCTTTGTTATAGGTTCCCGATATGAGCTGCCAGCGCTTTTGCTCTGATAAGACCAGTGAAATTTTATCTTGAACTAGGTCAGAGGTGATATTGGGATTAATGGTGAGCACTTTGCCTGGTTTAGCATCATAAATTGCATACAGCTGATTACCTAATAGCGTTAGATCTTGGCGGTTAATGCGAATTTTCTTGGCGTATTTATCGCTGAACGCGGCAAGGTAACGATAGCTCGTCAGCATTTCATTAACTAAGGCATTACGTTCGCTTTGAACTTCATGGACTTGCCAGTCGTCTCTATGATCGAGATGAGATAAATGCGCTTGAGTCCAATGCCAGCGGTCGACAATTTGCTCTAATTCTTGGTAGCGCCATTGACGTTTCTGCCCTTGGCTTGCCTTGGTTAGTGGTAAATGAGCTTTGAAATAAAAGGCCCGCCTTAATAGCTCTAAGCGCTTATCATCATGCTCGGCAGCAACGTGCTCACTGACGCGCTTAAGCATTAACAAGTAGCCATCGCAGTCTAGTGGTTGGATATTACCGCTATGCACCGTATCTTTTAAATCCCAACATAAAGGGCGGATCTTTGGGTATTGGCTGGCGTAGTGTTGGGTTAACAATAGTTTGAGCAGTGACTTGTAAGGGTTTTTCAAACCTTTATTGAGTTGCCATAAACCGGCGCCGACAAATTCAGCCGCTGGAATGGTGGCGATACTGCCAAAGTTAATCCAATGCACATCATGAATGAGCTGACGATCGGATAACTGTTCTAAATAACTTTGGCTATGCTTTTCATATTTAGTAGGAATCAACCACCAACTGGGTTGGCGACCAGCGATCCAGAGAGAAGCGCGATAAAATTCGTCGAGCAATAATAGATGTTGGGTTGAGCCTGAGTGTTCACTGTCTGCATTCACTTGTTGCTGACCTGAGCGAAATTCAGAGGCGTTCATTAAAAAGAAATGCAACTCAACTTTTTGGCTAGCAGCCCATTTTTCAATCAGTTCACACTTGGCCTTCAACATGGCGATTTGCTCATCGCTCATATCATCGATATGGCATAACCAAACGTCGAGATCACTGTTGGCGGCTTGAGCCAACGTGCCTAAACTGCCCATTAAAAAGAGGGCCTGAATGCTACGCTGACCACTCACTCTGGGTATTTGTAGCCCTTTAGCGACAAAACGCAGGGCACTAACAGAATCAGCTTGGGGGCTGTAATGTTCAATACCTGTGGGAACTCTATGGTTGATAAAACCAGGCAGTTGAGGGTGGTTTAGATGCAGCAATATTGGCAATACATCAAGGACCCGCGTTTGACGATCCAGCATTAAGCTGCGAGCTTGTTCAAGGCGAGCGTTATTTAAGCTCAGGAATGACTGGCGCCACTGATTAATTTGCTGGGAAGAAGGTAGCTGAATATGTATTTTTTTAGCTTGTGGGTTTTTATGCGCCACAGTCGAAGAATTAACCATGTTTTGAGTATAGACAAGCTTTCTAAACTCATGCCTGAAAGCAGGCATAAAAAAAACGCCCAAGTGAGTTCACATGGGCGTTTTAGGATGATCACTGCTCAGCACTAGTGATATATCATTAGTACTGAGTTCGATCAGTTCTAGCGTTGAGCTAAACGTTCACTGGCGCGTTTAGCCGCTGCTCGAACTTGATCAGGAGCAGTACCACCAATGTGATTACGGGCTGCTACCGAACCTTCAAGGGTTAAAACATCGAACACGTCGTCGGTAATTTGATCAGAGAACTGTTGTAGTTCTTCTAGCGTCATTTCACTTAGGTCTTTACCGGTTTCGATGCCATAAGCCACGGCTTTACCAACGATTTCGTGAGCATCACGGAAAGGAATGCCTTTTACAACCACGTAGTCAGCCAAATCCGTTGCTGTAGAAAACCCACGGCGAGCCGCTTCAATCATAGAGGGCTTGTTTGGCTCTAAGTGTGGAGCCATATCAGCAAAGGCACGAATGCTATCGCGTAAGGTATCAACCGTATCGAATAAAGGCTCTTTATCTTCTTGGTTGTCTTTGTTGTACGCCAATGGCTGGGACTTCATCAAGGTCAGTAGCGACATTAGGTGACCATAAACACGGCCAGACTTACCACGGACTAATTCAGGCACATCCGGGTTTTTCTTCTGCGGCATAATAGAAGAACCCGTGCAAAAGCGGTCAGGTAAGTGAATGAACTGGAATTGAGCCGACGCCCAAAGTACCAGCTCTTCTGAAAAACGCGACATGTGCATCATGATGATGGCGCCCGCCGAAGTGAATTCGATCGCGAAGTCACGGTCGGAAACAGAATCTAGGCTGTTTTCTGTTGGCGCGGTGAAGCCTAATAGTTCAGCGGTATAGTGACGGTCGATAGGATAAGTTGTGCCCGCAAGTGCTGCTGCCCCTAAAGGTAGGTGGTTCAAACGCTTACGCACATCTAATAGACGCTCGTAATCACGTTCAAGCATTTCATTCCAAGCTAACAAGTGATGACCAAAGGTTACTGGCTGTGCGGTCTGTAAATGCGTGAAGCCCGGCATAATCGTATCGGCATTATCTGCAGCCAAACCAATTAACCCTTGCTGTAAGCGGGTCAGTTCAGCACCGATGTTATCGATTTCATCACGAAGATATAAACGGATATCGGTAGCAACTTGGTCGTTACGCGAGCGTCCTGTATGCAGTTTTTTACCGGTAATGCCGATTTTCGCGGTTAAGGCTGCTTCGATGTTCATGTGAACGTCTTCTAATTCAACTGACCAGTTAAATTCTCCGCGTTCAATTTCGATGCGAACTTCTTCTAGGCCACGAAGGATATCGTCACACTCTGCTTGGGTTAAAACGCCGACCTTGGTCAGCATTTTAGCGTGGGCGATGGAGCCTTGGATATCTTGAGCGTACATGCGCTGATCAAAATCAACTGATGCGGTATAACGGGCGACAAAAGCATCGGTTGGCTCAGAAAAACGGCCACCCCAAGAAGAGTTAGTTTGATCAGACATGAAAACCTCGAATGAAAAGCAAGTGCAATGACCGTGTGCAGTCGTTGCATGAAAATTTGAATGCGCGAATTATAGCTCTCTCAGCCGCTAATTAGTAGCCACCTGTTGGCGCCCTGCATCCTTATAAACAAACCGCTGAGGTAATTATTACTTGTAATCTCGTCGTGACAACGGAACACTGAGGTTATGGACATTAATAACAAAAAACTTGAATCCTTCTTCTTACCCGACCTGTGTAATGTACGCGCGGTCTTGGTCTTGATCCTTTTATGCGAATCTTTAGTAACGGCATTGATCCTAGTAGAAAGTGGTTTGGTCGGTTTTCAGTGGGAGCGTTTCTCAATGCTCTCTTATTTTGTCCAGTGGGTTGCCTTGTTATCGGTTGCTTTGCTGTGTCAATCGCGAAAATTTATGGCGCGTCTGGCTTTACCTTGGGCCGTTTGCTGGGCGATGTCGTTATTGATGCTGGTCTGTTTTGGGGTGAGCTATGCTGCAGAAAGTTTGTTTCCTTTTGTCGGCTCGGGGAATCAAATTAACTGGTTATGGATTTTACGTAATATGTTCATCAGCGCTATTTTTGGCGGCATGGGGCTGCGTTATTTTTATGTCCAAAGCCAGTGGCGTTTGAAAAGTCAGGCTGAATTGAACTCCCGTTTACAGGCTTTGCAGGCGAGGATTCGCCCGCACTTTTTCTTTAATAGCCTCAATACAGTCGCGTCGTTGATTACCATAGATCCAGATCAGGCCGAAAATATGCTGGTGGATCTTTCTTCGTTATTTCGAGTCGTGCTGAAAGATCAGGATGCTCAAGTCGACTTGGCCGCTGAAATTGAATTGGGCCGACGCTATCTGAATATCGAACAACAGCGATTGGGTGATCGCTTGAATCTTGAGTGGCACTTGCCCCAACAAATACCGAATATCCAAGTTCCGCAATTGTTATTACAACCCTTGTTAGAAAATGCGATCTACCATGGCATTCAACCCTTAATCGATGGCGGTCATATCAAAATTAGCATAACCGCTGTTAATAAAGGCAAGCAGAAGCATCAGCGCTGGTTGTTAATTATTGAGAATGATAAGCCCGAAGCTGAGCTGGTGAGTCAAGGTCATCAAGTTTCGCTACCCAATATTGCTATGCGTTTAGAGGCTATATTCGAAGATGATGCCTCGTTGGCTGTTGATGAAACTGCTAACCAGTACCGAGTGGTGATTGAATTGCCAGAATATAATAGCGATCAAGAGCCCGAGCTATCGCAACAGAAACATAAGCAGGTCACCAAATGAGTTTACGAGTATTACTGGTTGATGATGAACCGTTAGCCCGTCAACGTTTAACAAGGTTGATGGCTGAGCATGAAAATTATCAGATAGTGGCTGAGTCTGGCAATGGTCAAGCAGCACTGGATTGGTTGCGTCAGCATAAAGCAGATCTGGTGTTATTGGATATTCAAATGCCAGGACTGACCGGGTTAGAGGTTGCCGAGCAGCTGATAGAAATATTGCCTAAATCTGGGCCTAAGCCTGCCATTATCTTTTGCACAGCTTACGATGAATACGCGTTAAATGCGTTCAAAGTTGAAGCCGTTGATTATTTATTAAAGCCGATTCGTAAGGAAGATTTAAATAAAGCACTGCAAAAAGCCCAGCGCTGGATTGAGCAGCAACCTAGTGCTGATACGACTGAACTAGAATCATCCAGTAGTCGAACTCATATCAGCGCCCGAACTCACCAGGGGCTACAACTTATTCCGATCAAGGGTATTTACAGTTTTCAGGCCGATCAAAAATACATCACAGTGAAATACAGTGGTGAAGATAATCGCAGCTGTGAAGTGCTAATTGATGAACCACTGAAGCAATTAGAAGATGAATTTGAACAGTATTTTGTTCGTATTCACCGTAATGCTTTAGTCGCAAAAGATAAAATAGACCGTCTAGAAACGGTGGATAGCAGTATTCATTTACTTTATCTAAAAGGCTTGGACGAAGGCATGAGTGTCAGTCGCCGACACCTGCCTGGGGTTAGAAAGCTGATGCGTGGCTTGTAATTATCGCTAGCAGTGAATAATAAGCCTGACTTAGAGCATTCTAATAGGGCTATGATTGCTGTTATTATATCGCCATTATTTGCTCATTTCGCTGAAGGAAATCCAATGTCAGCCCGTACTCTTAGAATTGCTACTCGTAAAAGCCCTCTTGCCTTATGGCAGGCTGAACATGTTAAAGCCCGTTTAATTGCTTTGAATCCAGACCTAACAGTTGAATTGGTTACCTTCACGACGAAGGGCGATATTATTTTAGATACACCATTGGCTAAAATTGGCGGCAAAGGGTTATTCGTTAAAGAATTAGAAGTCGCCATGCTCGCCGGTGATGCAGATATTGCAGTGCACTCAATGAAAGATGTGCCGATGGAATTTCCTGAAGGTCTGGAGCTAGGGGTTATCTTAGAACGAGAAAATCCGACAGATGCTTTTGTTTCTAATAACTACAAAAGTTTTGACGAATTGCCACAAGGTGCGGTTGTTGGTACGTCGAGTCTCCGTCGTCAGTGTCAGATACAAGAAAAGCGTCCAGATTTGGTAATTCGTTCATTGCGAGGCAACGTGCAAACGCGTTTAGGTAAACTGGATAGCGGTGAGTTTGATGCCATCATCCTCGCTTCAGCGGGTTTATTACGTTTAGAGATGGAATCACGCATTGCTCAATACCTAGAGCCAGAAGTTTCTTTACCGGCTGGTGGTCAAGGCGCTGTCGGTATTGAATTACGCAGTGATGATGCAGAAACGTTAGCGCTATTAAAACCGCTGCAACATGATACTACCGCGTATCGAGTAACCGCCGAGCGTGCAATGAACCGTCGCTTAGAAGGTGGTTGTCAGGTGCCAATCGCTTGTTATGCTATCGAAGACAATGGTGAACTTTGGTTACGAGGTTTAGTCGGAAGTGTCGATGGTAAGCAAATGCTAACGACTGAATACCGCGCTCCCGTTGCGGAAGCCGAAGCTTTGGGCATTAAAGCCGCAGAAGATTTATTAAGCCAAGGTGCAGATAAAATCTTGGCTGAAGTTTATGCCAAAGCCTAATTCATTGGCTCAGACTCTACCCGTGCTGGTCACTCGACCAGCATCTCAAGCAGAAGAAATTTGCCCTTCATTGGAAGCATTAGGTTGCGAAGTCATTCGTCAGCCAATGCTGAAAATTGAAGCGGTGGCTGAAACCCCCAAAATCAAATCTCAGTTCATGGATATTGATCTGTTTGATATTGTGATTGCCATCAGTCGTAATGCGGCCGAAATGGGGCTGGCGGTTATGGATCAATATTGGCCTCAATGGCCATTAGGTATTGACTGGATTGCGATTGGCCCAGTGACGGCAGATTCGATGATCTCTCAAGGCTTAGAAGTGAAAATGCCAGCGCATCAATTTGATAGCGAAGGTGCCCTAGCGATGGACGAATTGCAGGATGTCACGGGTAAAAAGGTGCTGATTTGGCGAGGCGTTGGCGGTCGTGAAACATTAGCGCAAACATTGCGTGAACGCGGTGCAGAAGTCATTTATGCTGAACTTTATCAACGACTCGTACCTGAATATACTGAAAGCCAGTGGCAGCAAGTGCTAATTCAGCAACCTTTGTTATTGGTGAGCAGTGGTCAAGGCTTAGAAGCTATTGCGGCGCAACAGCCAAGGATTAGTGATAAAGTCCGTGGCATCATTGCCCCTAGCAGCCGAGTCGCAGAACTGGCAAAATCTCTGGGCTTTACACAAATACAAGTTGCAGCCAGTGCTCAAGATGTTGATATGTTAGAAGCGGTTAAAGCTTGGCTGGCGAAATAATAGTGCAACGTACAACCTTTTAAGGAAAAAATTGTGACTGAGAATGTGGAACAACCCCCAGTAGTGAGTAGTGATTCAGATGGTGCAAAGAAATCTGCTGCCCCAACTAAAGGTTCTTCAGAGACCTCTAAAACCCCGGGTAAGTCTGGTTCAATTATCGCGATATTCTCCTTTTTATTAGCGGTCATTGCACTCGTCGGTATCGGCGGTATTGGCTGGAAAGGGTATGAATTTACTCAACAGTTCTCTCAGCTAGAATTGAGGCTGCAACAGACCCAAGCTAATAATATTGAGCTCAGTGAGCAAGTGGCTGGGGTTGAATTACTTGCGCAGCAGCAAAAACAACAGTTAATCCAAAATGCTCAACGCTTAGCGCAATTACCGGGGGCAGATCGTAATGACTGGTTATTGGCTGAAGCAGAATATTTACTACGTTTAGCCAATCAAAGGCTGAACTTAGAAAAAGATTGGCAGAGTGCCATCGTCATTCTAGAAGCCGCTGATGCGGTATTAGCGGATGCAAATAGCCCCTTATTACTTCCCGTGCGTCAGCAAATTGCTGCTGAGTTACAAGCGTTAAAAGCGGTGCCTGCAATTGATACAACGGGGGCAGTTACTCGTCTACAAGCGTTACAAGATAAAATTTCTGAACTCGAATGGATGCCTCGTACGTTACCGCAAGTGACCGCGAAAGTTGATGTAGATGAAGCAGAAGAAAAAACAGCTTGGCAAAAATTCAGCGATAAAGTGTGGGCCGGCATTGGTGTGGTTGTTCGTATTCGTGAACATGAAGAGGCATTGCCTGCCCCACTAACACCAGATCAGCATTATTATTTACAACAGAATATGCACCTCATGTTAGAGCAAGCGCAGGTAGCATTAGTTCGCCAGCAAGATGCTCTTTATAAGCAAAGCATTGAACGTACAAAAATTTGGCTGGATGAGTTTGTGATGATCAAGAATGATCAAGCGATTGCTGCAAAAAATACACTGGCTGAATTACAGGGTTGGAATGTATCGCCTAAATTCCCAGAGATCAGTGGCTCTCTTAATAAGTTACGCCAGATCTTAGATCAGCAGCGTCGTGGTTCTATCCTACCTGCGCAAGCAGCTAACTAGATAGCGAGGAATCAGTTATGAAAAAACTCGTTATTTTAATCGCTGGATTTTTATTAGTTGGCTTAACTTTCGGCTACATGGTGAGCATTGATTCTGGCTATGTGCTTTTTAGTTGGGGTAGTTATACCTTAGAAACCAGCTTTTGGTTTTTTAATATTTTGTTAGCCGCTTTCTTTATCTCGGCTTACCTCGTAATGCGTTTTGTCCTTTTATTAATTGGTAGTGATTGGCGTGTGAATGAGTGGCGTAAGCAACGCCGTTCAAAACGCGGTCAGCGTCAGACAACCCGAGGCTTTTTGAGTCTGGCTCAAGGTCAATGGCATACGGCGGAGCGCCAATTAACCCAAGCAGCAACATTAGGCGATAACCCATTAATTAATTATTTGGGTGCTGCACGCGCGGCTTATGAAAAAGGCGATATGGATAAGTCGGATCAATGGTTAAAAGAGGCGAGCCAAAGTACCAAAGGTGCTGAACTGGCAGTGGCTATTACCCAGATCCAATTATTAATTTCCCGTGGACAAAGTGAGCAAGCATTAGCGGTGGTATTACGCTTACGCAAGCAAAACCCTAAGCACAAGCATTTACTCAAAATGCACATCAAAGTTTTACGTGAATTAGAGGATTGGGTCGGCTTAAAAGACTTACTACCTACTGTGCGTAAATTGGCGAAACTGATTCCTCAAGATAAGTTAAAAGAGCTTGAAGAAAAAGTCGTTATACAATTGATGCAGCGTATCGCAAAAGGCCAAGGCTCTGCTTTAAAGGGGGCGGGACAGGCGGATCTAATTAAAGAAATTTATCAAGAAGCGCCACGTAATGTTCGTTTATCGGTGGATGTATTACGCTGTTATGTCGAATTATTACTGCAATTTAAGCAGCCAGGGAAAGCTGAGCAAGTACTCCGTTCCTCCCTGTCCTCAGTATGGCATGATGATTTAATTTGCCAGTATGGCCGAGTCAAGGGTGATGATTCTGAACGTCAATTATTATTCGCCGAACAACAATTACAGGAACGCACTAACGATCCTATGTTGTTATTAGCCTTAGGCCGAATTGCCAATCGTTTAGGTGACAAAGAGAAAGCAGAAGAATATCTGGAAGCGGCGAGTCAGATCAAAGCGCTGCCAGAAGTGCATACTGAATTGGGAAATTTGTTAACTCAGCAAGGTAAGTTTGAGAGTGCTTGTCAGCACTTTAATAAAGCACTGGCTTAAACTATTGCGTATTAAAAACCGTAAGAAAAAAGGCTTCTGATAAGAAGCCTTTTTTGTGTTGTATTTTAAGACGCTAGCTTTTCTTCTCGCGCGGCGCATAACTAAACACATCACTGTGCATATTCGCTTCGCTCAAGCCCAGCTTTTCTAATTGGTCCAATGTGCCGTGCACCATAGTCGGTGAACCGCAGGCGAACATTTGCACATTGGACAAATCTTCGAAGTCTTCATGAATCACTTGATAGATCCAACCTGCACGACCTTGCCAGCTATCCACACCCGCTTCTAATACTGGGTGGAAGTTGAAATTGGTGAATTCATCCGCCCAAGCTTTGGGAGTATCGTAAAGATAAAATTCATCAAGAGAACGGTTCGACCAGTAAAGGTGTACTTCATGTTCAGGATCTTGGGCCAAAATAGCTTCCGCTAAACATTTAATTTGCGAAAACCCAGTGCCCGCACAGACTAATAAAATAGGCTGTTTTGGTAATTCATTTAAAAAGCATTCACCTTTAGCGAGAGTCACTTTAACCGTACTACGATTTTTAGCGGCGCTTGATAGTTCAGCAATGATGTCCGCCGTTACTTCGTTGTGGTCAGAGATCTGTAATTCTAAACGACGCGGTTGCTGAGGATCTGGAGCGTTAGCAATAGAATAAGGCAGTTGTTGGTCTGCAATATGTAACTCTAAATACTGGCCAGGCAAGTAGTCTAACTTGCTTCCTGCCGGGGCTTGTAGCTCGATGCGATATACGGAAGTATTTAGGCTTTCAACACTCATCACTTGGCAAGCCAGTGTTTTCTCGGGTGAGTGTCCGGGGGCGTAAATCTCTGGCATAAAAATCTCTAGATCAGATAACGGATAAGTTAAACATAATAATACCTGATTAGGAGACTCAAGTATTTCACCTTTTTGCTGTTCGACCTGATAACCCTGACGTTGATCGACGATTCCAGATACGAGTTTAGCCTCACATATCTGACAAACACCATTCTCGCAGCTTAAGGGGATGATAATCCCCTGTTCAAAGCACGCTTCTTGTAGTGCTTGGTTTTCAGCCACCTGAATAGATATATTCGCGGGCAGAAAGGTTACGCTAAAAGATTTTGTGCTGTCAGAAGTAATCGTTGAAGTCATGTTACAAGTCTAGCTCATCCCAGATGGCGTCGACTTTATCTTTTACCGCCTCGTCCATGACAATCGGCTCACCCCATTCGCGGTCGGTTTCTCCAGCCCATTTATTCGTAGCGTCTAAGCCCATTTTCGAACCTAGGCCAGAAACAGGTGAGGCAAAATCGAGGTAATCTATCGGAGTATTGTCGATCAAGGTCGTATCACGCGTTGGATCCATTCGGGTTGTGATGGCCCAGATCACATCATTCCAGTCACGAGCATTAATATCGTCGTCTGTGACGATGACGAACTTGGTATACATGAACTGACGCAAGAAAGACCACACACCTAACATCACGCGCTTTGCATGACCTGGATACTGCTTCTTAATAGTGACCACGGCCATACGGTACGAACAGCCTTCCGGTGGCAGATAGAAATCGGTAATTTCTGGAAATTGCTTACGCAAAATCGGCACAAACACTTCATTCAGGGCAACGCCTAGAATTGCTGGCTCATCGGGTGGACGGCCAGTATAGGTGCTGTGATAAATCGGGTCCTTACGGTGGGTAATTCGTTCCACTGTGAATACAGGGAAGCTATCCACTTCGTTGTAATAGCCGGTATGGTCGCCAAACGGACCTTCATCGGCCATTTCATCTGGGTAGATAAAACCTTCTAAAACGATTTCTGCTGAAGCCGGCACCATTAGATCATTACCGATACTTTTAACGACTTCGGTGCGGCTATTACGCAGCAGGCCAGCAAATGCGTATTCGGAAAGGGTATCTGGAACAGGGGTTACTGCCCCTAAAATTGTAGCGGGGTCGGCGCCTAAGGCAACAGATACTGGGTAAGGTTGGCCAGGGTTCTGCTGCTGGAACTCACGGAAGTCCAACGCGCCACCGCGGTGACTTAACCAGCGCATGATCAGTTTATTCTTACCGATAACCTGCATACGATAGATGCCGAGGTTATGACGGTCTTTATTCGGGCCCTTGGTAATCACTAATGGCCAAGTAATTAACGGCGCCGCATCTCCAGGCCAGCAATGCTGAATGGGGAGCTTGCTGAAATCAACATCGTCTTTTTCAATAATGATTTCTTGGCAAGGTGCCTTTTTTACTTCTTTTTGGCTTAGGCTTAATACCTTCTTAAAGATAGGTAGCTTGCTCCAAGCGTCTTTTAGACCCTTAGGCGGCTCAGGCTCTTTCAAGAAGGCCAGTAACTCACCCACTTCGCGTAGAGCTTCTACCGATGATTCCCCCATGCCCATAGCAACACGTTCGGGAGTACCGAATAAGTTAGCCAGTACTGGCATGGAGTGGCCTTTCGGATTCTCGAATAATAATGCTGGGCCGCCGGCGCGTAATACACGGTCGGCGATTTCCGTCATTTCTAAATGCGGATCGACTGGATAGCTGATGCGCTTAAGCTCACCTTTCTTTTCCAGTTTTTTGATGAAGTCTCGCAGATCTTTATATTTCACGAAGTGCCTGTTTCTGGTCATGAATATCTTGAATGGCTCTATGATAAAGGGCTAAGCGGTTGATTTCTAATCTTATGTCCCTAAGATGGCGGCTAATTAGAGATATTGGCTGGGAATTTATATGTTCACTGCGCGGTTTTACTTACTGATTAGTGCTTTGAGTGGCATGAGTGCTGTAGCCCTTGGCGCTTTTGGTGCTCATGGTTTAAAGAAACTAGTGAGTCCAGAATTGTTAGCCGCCTATCAAACGGGAGTGCAGTATCAATTTATCCATACCTTGGCCTTATTGGCGATCGCTATTTTATTATTATTGGTGAAGCCGACTCCAGGGTTGAAGAATAAGCTGAAGATTAGTGCCAGCTTGATGATTGTCGGTATTGTGCTTTTCAGCGGTAGCTTATATAGCATGACATTTATGTCTGTGGCAGGTGGGTTCCCTGCTTGGTTAGGGCCGATTACCCCTATTGGGGGTTTAAGCTTTATAATAGCCTGGATTTTATTAGCAGTAGCGGTATTTAAACTGCCTACTGCAGAGCAATAATTCGTTTTACTGTACGTATTAATATGATTGATGAAGAGAAGAATAACGTGACTGAACAAGAAAAGCCGCTGACTGAAGAAGAGAAAATTGCTAGTCAGAAACGTCGTATCCGCTCTTTTGTTCGTCGAACCGGCCGTTTGACCGCAGGTCAGCAACTGGGTTATGACCGCCAGTGGGAAAACTTAGGGTTTTCTTTGCAAGACGGTAAATTTGATATACCTAGCGCTTTTGGTCGCGAAGCTTATACCGTATTAGAAATTGGCTTTGGAATGGGACAGTCGTTTATTGAAATGGCGAAAGCGGAGCCAGAGAAAAATTATATTGGCATCGAAGTGCATACCCCTGGTGTTGGTTCTGCTTTGCGTATGGCGGATGAAGAGAATGTAAGCAATGTTCGCGTGAGCGAAGATGATGCGATTGAAGTCTTAAAGCACCAGATAGCGGATGAGAGCTTTGACTGCTTGCAGCTGTTCTTCCCTGATCCGTGGCACAAAAAGCGTCATAATAAGCGTCGCATAGTGAATGAAGAATTTATTCAGCTAATTCGCAGTAAAATGAAGCCAGGTGGCATCATCCACATGGCAACGGATTGGGAACCTTATGCTGAGCACATGATGGAAGTCTTGTCGGCGGCAGAGGGTTATAAGAACCAAGCAGGGGAAGGGCAATTTACCCCACGCCCAGATCGCCGACCTTTAACCAAGTTTGAAAAGCGTGGTGAAAAGCTTGGACATGGTGTTTGGGATCTATTTTTTGAAAAAGTTAATTAAGCAAACTGAGAATTCAGTTAAGTAATACCTTTAGGGATTTAGAAATGACTAAAAAAGATAAAGAAAAAGTATTTGGTGGTGAGTGGAGTCAGGCTCAGTTAGAAGAGTTCTTGGTTGATCAAGATTACCCAGGTGAAAGCGCTAACTTTACCTCGATTATTCGTGCCTATCGCCATATGATGCCAGCGTCTTTTGCTGACTTTCTTATGTTGTTAAAAGAGAAAGGCGGAGATGTGAATGCTAAGAATGAAGCGGGTGAAACAGCGTATTCAATTATAGCGACACACCCTAAAGGTGCAGAATTCGCTGCACTTTTGAAAGAAGCAGGTGCTGAATAAACATGCGTTTATGCCAATGTTATGGCTGTTTATTTCAGTCCATAACGTTGGCGAATTTCGGTTACTTGTTCTGAGTGACTCAGCAAAAAAGCGTTAAAAGCATCAATCAATTCCGGATGATTAATACTGGATAAGTGATAGGCATATTGAAAAGGCGGGTACTGTGAGTGCTGGCTGAGTACCTTATTGGGGTACATTTTTTTAGCTAACGCTACTGCGACACTTTCATTAAAATAGACCCCTTGCACACGATCCGACATGAGCATATGAATGAGCTGCTCGATCTCTTGAGTCTGAACCGTTTCAAATTCTTGATTAGCAACGGAACTCGCAATACCTGGAACACTAAAACCTAATATAGTACCGACTTGCAGAATTTCTTGTTTCGGTATCTCTTCCCCACTTTGCTTGAGAACTAAGAGTGTTTCATTGACTTGAAAAACCGGTTTACTATAAAACACTTTAGCTTTTGTGCTTAAAGAAGCAGACCACAATGGGTTGTCAGGAAATTTTAAATCAATATTGCCTTTAGAAAACTCGCTGAATAAGCGTGGAACAGGCATGGCGCTATAATGAGGAACTTGCTTAATATTATCTGAGAATAGATCAAAAATTTCGCGCGCAGCACCCTGATAGCGCAGAGCATCATCTAAGTAGTAGTAAGGTGAATAATCGGTTATTTCAACACCAAAAGTGAGAGAATCAAGAGCATTCGCCTGACTAGAGATAATAGATAGGTGGCAGATGACAATGAACAATAACGATTTAAGCATGGTTAGTTCTCACACTGGGATGTATTAATCCTAGCAGAAAACTAACCCAATTAGTCAGTTGTAGACTAATCACTTAATAACATAACGGTGTTCTAAGTTAAGTTATTGATTTATAACTATTAGTTAAAAATAAGTTGGCCTGTACGAATACGTTGAGGGTGATCACCGACAGGAAAACTGGCGACTTCTTTGGCTTCTTCAAAAGAAATAACTGAGACTCGATCTTGCTGGCTAACGGATACATAGCAATATTTACCATCGTGGCTTTCCGTCGACCAATAAGGTTTAGCACCTAATGGTGTATCTGATAACTGAATGGTTTTATATTCAAACGTTTCGCGATCAACAATAGCCGCATAACCCGACATAGTCCCGGCAACACATAACTTAGTCCCTTCACTGTTCATGGCTAACCCATGGTGAGCCGAATTTAGCTGGTAATTGCGGGTACTCATTTCAGCAATCTCTTTTGGTACCGGTAACTCTATACGGCGAGTCACTTTTTGTTGCTCGACATCGTATTCAAAGAAACCGTGATAAAAAGAAACTTGTAGATAAACAAACTTGCCATCGGGTGCAACGGCCATTGGACGAACGGCGCTATCGACCCAAGGGAAGCCGAATTCTTCTAGTTTTTCGCCCATATCAACGCGTTGTAATACTTCATAGGTTTCAGCATCAACAATCTGAAAGACGCGTTCGCCCTTTAGCCAATCTAACCAAGAGCTAGTGAAAGGAACGTACACCTTGCCGATACTGGCGTGATAAATAAGTTTGCCATCTTTAGAATAGGTATTTTCATGAGGTTGGTCACCAGATGGAAACTCAGCAATGATCTTACCGGTTGCTGTATCAATGGCTTGAACCTTACGTGCGGTAGAGGCTGAAACTAGGAAGGTTTTACCATCTGGGGAAATAGCGGAGTGATCAGAGCGGTAGCCTTCAACAGGAGTGCGCCAACTAATCTCACCGGTATTGACGTCTAATGCGACCACATCGGCAAAGCTGGGGCGAGAAATGAATAGATGGCGGCCATCGTTAGAGGGAAACATATCATCGACCATTTGGTGATGGCCCTCACCGATCACTTCTTTAATTAAGGTCGACATTACCTTGCGCTTGAAGCTGCTATCGAGTTCTTCTAAGCGGGCTTCTTTATCTGGCACGGCATTCAATTTTTTGATGCGCTGGTGTGTATGGGGATCATAGATATCAATGGTGCCATCCCAGTTATTCCCCACGACGATGACGTCTTGCAGAGCACTCGCGGTTTTCTTAGTTACAGAATCGGTGATTTGTGGGTTGACTTCATTCGTATTGGCCAATATATAGCTGGCAGGAAAGCTTGCGCCCACGGACGCTAATACGCTAAAAGCTAAGGTCTTTAGTGATTTCATTTGAATACCTTGTTATAGCCGCTCATTCATTGATTGAGCGATCTTATTATTACAATTTCTGTGTGCATCTTTATTATTATGCGTTCAGTGTAACAAGGGATTGTGGATAAAACAGTGGCTATTCAAGACAAGGGAATTGACCATGACGGCCATGACTTTCTATAGGAAGTCATCTCAGAATCACATAAATAACTCTAAGATTTCATTGAGAAATAAACTGCCTTTGGTCGAGGTTTTAATTTGGTTACCATCTTGAATCAATAAACCTTTATCAATAGCTACTTTAATGTCAGCGCTAATGGTATCTAAAGTATAACCGGTGCGTTGTTCAAACAGGTTTAAATCAAAACCCTGTTGCAAGCGTAATGCATTCATTAAAAACTCTAAGCCTAGGTCTTCATTTTGAATAGACTCTTTGCCGGCTAAAAAGTTTTTTCCTTTTTGTTGGGCCTCTACTGTCGCACAATAGAGATAATCTTTAGGGGCGCGGGTTTTCCATGTTCTGAATACGGGTGAGGCCGTTAGGCTATCGGGGCATTGAGAAAGGTCTGTTACCTTGCCATGAGCACCAGCACCAATGCCAATATAATCGCCAAATTGCCAATAGTTTAAGTTGTGAGTCGCTTGTCGATCTTTTAGCGCGTAAGCAGAAATTTCATATTGAGCAAAACCGTTTTGAGCTAATAAGGCCTGTCCGGCTT
Source organism: uncultured Oleispira sp. (assembly GCA_913019965.1). Classification (GTDB taxonomy): domain Bacteria; phylum Pseudomonadota; class Gammaproteobacteria; order Pseudomonadales; family Oceanobacteraceae; genus Oleispira. The sequence continues at coordinate 22,791 of CAJVZR010000019.1, read as the reverse complement.
CTTGAATATCCCACAGGGTTTCATCTTGGGGTAAAACGGGTGGACGCTTAAAGAATTCCGTATTGGGTTCTATTGTGAGCTGATACCAAGATAAATGCGTTGGGCCTAGGTCGATGGCTTGTTGAATATCGGCCAGCGCTTGTGCTTCTGATTGATCGGGTAAACCATGCATTAAATCGATATTGAAATTATCGAACCCCGCCGCTTTGGCCATTTTAATCGCAGTGATGGCTTGCTGACCATCATGAATACGGCCTAGGTGTTTTAGCTGGTGGTCGGCAAAACTTTGCACGCCAATCGACAAACGGTTAATCCCCAATTGACGATAGCCGGCAAACTTTTCGGCCTCAAACGTTCCTGGATTGGCTTCCATGGTGATTTCAATATTTTGAGCAAAAGTTACCTTGTCTTTGAGGCCTGCTAATAAATTCTGATAAGCCTCGACACTCAATATTGAAGGGGTGCCACCGCCGATAAAGATGGTTTGAATTTCACGACCTTGAACCCAAGGCAAGTCAGTTGCTAAGTCCGCTAATAAGGCCTGAACATATTCAGCTTCGGGAATGCTTTCTTCTGCATTCTTTCCCTTAAATTCGTGACTATTAAAATCGCAATAAGGGCACTTACGCACACACCAAGGTACGTGAATATAAAGTGATAGCGGAGGTAAGCTCATATTAGCAACGGAAGCCATTATTCTGCGGCTTCCATTTCTTCACTTAGCTCCATCCATTCCATTTCAACTTCTTCCATTTCACTTTTCGCATCGCCTTGTTGTTGCAATATTTTCTGCAAATCGGTTTTGCGGTCTGCTTCGTACAAAGCGGTATCACCAAGCTGAGTTTCACATTCGTCTAAAGTCGCTTGTAATTTTTCCATGCGACTCTCTAATTTCTTCAGTTCTTTGCGCATTGGGGCTAAACGCGCACGACGTTCAGCGTCTAAACGTTTCTGCTCTTTACGATCTTGAGCACTGAGACCAGAGGCCTTGCCATCGCTACTATCTCTATTACTATCGGTATTAGGGTTATCCGCAGAATTTGGGTTCTGTGCTAACTGGCCAGCATTGAAACCTGACGCCGCTTGCTTGGCTTGTACGTGTTTGTGGTAATCATCAAGGTCACCATCAAACGCTTCAATCTTGCCATCTTCTACCAGCCAATATTCGTCTACGGTCGCTTTTAGTAAGTGACGATCGTGGCTGACAATAACGATGGCCCCGGCAAAATGCTGTAGTGCCATGGTTAAGGCTTCGCGCATTTCAATATCAAGGTGGTTAGTCGGTTCATCCATAATCAGCAGATTCGGTTTTTGCCACGCCACTAATGCAAGGGCTAAACGGGCTTTTTCACCACCGGAAAACGGCTCGCAAATATCCAGAGCTTTATCACCGCGGAAATCAAATCCGCCCAAGAAGTTACGCACCTCTTGTTCTGTCGCTGAAGGCGTAATGCGCTGAATCATGAGTACCGGACTCGCTGTGATATCAAGAGTCTCTAGCTGGTGCTGAGCGTAATAGCCAAGTTTTAAATGTTCACCTTCATGGCGCTTGCCCGTGAGTTGCGGTAGTTCTTCACATAGGGTTTTGATAAGGGTCGATTTACCCGCACCGTTAGCCCCTAACAAGCCAATGCGATGCCCTGGAACTAAAGACACATTTTGATTTTGTAAAATAGCCACAGGGCCATTCTTGCCAGCATAACCAATATCGGCTTCTTCAATATTGAGCAGCGGAGATGAGACTTTATCGTGGCAAGGGAAGGCAAAACTAAAAGGGGAATCAACGTGGGCAGGGGCAATTAACTCCATGCGCTCTAATTCTTTGACTCGACTTTGTGCTTGCTTGGCCTTACTCGCTTTGGCTTTGAAGCGAGTAACAAACTTTTCGATTTCAGCAATACGCACTTGTTGTTTTTCGTGCATCACTTGCTGTTGAGCTAAGCGTTCTGCGCGAATGCGTTCGTAGGCACTGTAGTTGCCGGGGTAGCTGGTTAAAATATGCTGATGTAAATGCACAATGTGATCTGCCACACCATCAATGAAATCACGGTCGTGCGAGATAAATAATAGCGTTCCCTGATAACGATTAAGCCACTGTTCTAACCATAAAGTCGCATCTAGGTCCAAGTGGTTGGTCGGCTCATCGAGTAATAATAAATCAGATGGCGTCATCAAAGCTTGGGCTAGGTTTAAGCGAATACGCCAGCCACCGGAGAAACCGGAGACCGGCTTCACCATATCGCTTTGCTTAAAACCAAGTCCGTGCAGTAACTGCTCGGCTTGGACTTTAATGTTATAGCCGCCATGAGCGTCCATCTTGCCGTGCCAATCAGCGAGTTCGTTATCGCAAGTTGCGGTTTCTATACCGTGTTCAATTTCACGGTAGGTTTTATCACCATCAATCACATAATCGACGGCGCTGCGATCACTGGCCTCAACTTCTTGTGCCATGTGGGCAATGCGCCAGCCCGTAGGCATATATAAATCACCCTGATCGACACCCAATTCCCCTAAAAGCAAAGCAAATAAGCTAGACTTACCAGCACCATTAGGGCCGATGAGAGCGAGCTTTTGTCCGTCATGAATACGCAAATCTGCTTTGACGAGCAGAGGTTTGATACCACGTTGCAATGAAACCTGATTAAATTCGATCATAGACTTTTAGAGTACTTTTTTACAAAGGTGTAGCACTTTGGCTGATTCACAAAATGGCTTAAACACGGGTTTAAATATTGACACAAGTATAGAAGCGCAGTGTGCCACAAAAGCGTCTGCTAGCCCACAGCACAATGATGCTATGAAAGATGACCTAGCGAGTCGATTAGACAATCCGCTATGGCAATACGCTTGTCAGATCTATGCTAAGCCGGGAGTTGAGAGAGCGCTATTGGAATTGCAGGATAGTCATGGTGCCGATATCAATGTGATCTTACAAAGCTTATGGTTAGCGAGCCAAGGTCATGCTTGGGGCCCCACTCATGTCTCCAATATGTATACGGTTTGGATGTCTGAACAGATTCAGCCGTTACGTCTGATGCGACGAAAAATGAAAGATGAATGGGTGGCAAAGCACGGGCAGGAGTTTGAAGGTTTTCGTCAACAAGTGAAGACACTTGAACTGCAAGCAGAGCAGTATGGTTTAGCGATGTTATTTGTGACTACTTTCGAGAAGCAGGAAGGTCATGACGTTTCAGTAACCACTAATTTAAAGCGACTCGGGCAGGATATGAACATTCTGCCCAAGCACTTTCTAGCGCTTATCAACGTTGTTGAATAAGGCTATTTTCCCGCACGCATATCAAGAATCGGTAATGAACTACTGCCCATAATCGTCGCGGGAAGTTGGCCATCCCAGGTTTGCGCTTCGGTTAGCTTCACAATAAGAGGATTGTTTTTCAGTGCTTTCGCTTTTGCTTCAATGGCTTTCGCTTCGGCTCTACCTTTCAGAAGAATCGACTGTGCTTCTGCTTCAGCAACTTTCAAAATACCTTGAGCTTTGGCGTCGGCGGTATTCACGTCACGTAAGGCTTCTAAGCGCTGGCGCTCTAGTTTGTGCTTTTCAGCTGCCGCGAGGTTTTTCTCAGTTTGCTTGATCTCAATCGAGCTGATGTATTTTTTCGGCAATATGATGTTTTCGATCTGAATATTATCAACCGCTACTGGGAAGCCGGCCATTTCTTCAGTTAAGCGGCGTTCAATCCCTTGAATTGCCGAGGCGCGGTCTTGAATCAACTGCTCTGCTTCAAATTGTGGAATGGTATCTTTTGTTGCGGAGCGAAACCTAGGATCCAGAATGCGCTGTTCAAACTGTAAGAGGCCGCCATATTTCTTGAATAAGTCCAGGGCCGCTTCTTTGTTCACCGTCCAGTTAACAGACACTTCAATGGTAACAGGCATTTGTTCTTTAGTGCTCGACGCCATGCGCTCAGCATTCTTACGAGTTCGAACTTCAATTAACTCAACAGTTTCAATAAAAGGGATTTTGAAATGTAAGCCCGGATTTTCTTGATGTTTGGCTTCCCCAAAACGTTTCACAACACCAACGTGTCCTTCCACAACAATATAATAAGACTGAAAAGCCGCTAATACGATCAGCACGAGAGGGATCAGCTTAAGAATGATAAAAGGGGAAAAGTTAAACTTGTTAGACATGGGTTATCCTTAATCGAGTCAGTAATTAGGGCTGCATGGTGAAGGGAAACTGTGCTGCAAGCAAGGGCTTACTTCGCGTTAATACTGTTTTTATTCCGCTGCAATAACCACAGCATTAACGCAGCCCCCATACCTGCGGTACCGAGTATCATTGCCATAATCATAATTTGATAACGAACTGCAATTAACGGGGAAACCCCAGATAAAATTTGCCCCGTCATCATACCGGGTAAAGCGACTAAGCCGACTGCGAGTAAACTATTAATTTGCGGAATCATAGCAGCATGAAATGCGGTTAAACGAGCTTTATCCATGGAAATGCCATTATGCAATTCACTATGATAACGCTCTGCCGTTAAGCTAATGGCATTCATCGTATTGGCAAAGAACATTCCCGCTAAGGGAATTAATAGCTGAGGCTGGAACCAGCTATCGGCTTTTAATACCAGCATCAGTGAAATTGATAAGTGCAAACCTACAGAAATACCTAAGGCAATAATAGCCGCGGGTAAATAACCTTGATGGTGACGTACGGGGCGAATCGCAATCCAAGCGGCGACTAATAGCATGATGCTAACAATGAGCGCACTGATCCAAGGGGATGGATTGTCAAAGATGCTAATTAATACATAGCCGACGGCAACTAATTGCACTGCCATACGAATAACAGCAATGATGATTTCACTGGGTTTACCTTGCCAAGCAATATAAACCCCACAGACCAAAATGATGGGAATTAAACACCATAATAGATCGAGCCAGCTAATGGTTGTCACTTATAGATAACCCTGATGCTCGAAGACACGTCTTAGATTTTCTACCGGCATGCAGCCTGATTCTAAGTAGACTTTATGGAAAGCTTGGTCGAGGGCTAACGCATCCAGGTCTTTTTTGTTCGCCGCTTGAATTTCTTGTTTCAACTGCCATACCAAGCGATTCCCTGTGAGGTAACTCAGAGGATAGCTTTGCTCACTGCTGTACCAATTGATTTCTGCCTGCACGCGACCGTCGGTGAAGCCTGTTGCTTTCTTTAACAGCTTGGCAGCGTTGTCGAAAACGTCGTCACTGAAACCGTCCTTATCGAAACCAAGATCTAAACCCACATTCAAGTAATCACCTTCCCCTGTCATAAAGTACAGGTCAATCCCCACACGAGCTACTAATCGAGACATTTCACGCTTAGCGATAAAGCGAACTTCATCAACCAGCTCTTCATTGATGTAACCCACATCTAGCATGTAATCTTCTAACATGGTCGTCCAGCCTTCGGCGTGTTCATTGGCCGAGAAAAAACGACGAATGAATGATGAATGCTGAGCGGCTGTGGCGAATTGTAGGTGGTGACCTGGAATGCCCTCATGAATCATCATCACCGGAATACCCAATTCAGTATGCTCGGCTAATTGATCTTCTTTTAACGTTAAATAGACTAGGCTGGTTTTTTTACCAGCTCGCAATGCCAAAGGTGGCCACATAGCCCCTGCAGGAATGACGGGCTCTAGAAAACTAGGCGTTTGTAATAAACGAATTTCTTGCTGAGCCGGTAGGGTAAATAAATGACGCTGCTCAATGAACTCATTGATCGATTGTATTTGATCTGAGTAATAGTCCAATACAGAATCTAACTTGCCCCCTTTAATCTTGGCAGCAAACTGTTCATTTAAAAACTCATGCAATTGTTCATCGCTGGTGGCTGAGTCTAGGTTGTATTTTTTACACAGGCGCTTATTTAAACTGGCTAATAGCGATTGTGTTTCTGCCATAAACTCACGCGCCATCTGAATGAGCTCAGCAGGGGATTGATTGATATTGCGCAAAGCGAGTAATTCATTAACCTTGTCTTCACCAATCGCGAATTCGGTTAAGCAATCTCGACCCTTAAGATCTTCTAGATAAATGCTTAAAGCTTGATTCGTATTTTTAATCGCTAACTTTAACTCAGCTAACTTGGGATACGCCGTTTCTTCTGCCCAGTTATAAATTGTCGCGAATAAGTCCGGTAAGCCTTCACCTTGTTCAATTTCAACATTGCACCAGCGCTGGATCGGCTGAGTAATCACTTCAGCCTCGACTTTCAAGAAATCAGGGGCTTGCTGTAAACGGCTAAGGATATTATCTAAGCGTTGTTCAGCACGACGATCGTCGTTAACGAATAATTGAAAAATACCAGCGCTGATGCCATCAACGCCGCATGGCTGTCTGCGACGTTGTGGTTGTCCGCTTTGCTGTAGTTCTGCAAAGAAGATCTGTTGTTTTAAATAGCGCGCCATTAACTCTAAATCTAATTCTTGCTCAAAACCTTGCGCTTGGCAGCTGTCCATACTGGTTAACAGTGCTTTGGCTTGTGCAGTATCTTTATCGAGCTGCTCAAGACTAGGATCGCTGAGTTGGCCTAAATAGGTCGTATCACCCAAAGACATACTGACATCAGCATCAGACAGAACAAATTGTTTAAATTGGTTTTCAATCGATAGGAAACTGGCAGGTGTATTGGGCATTACAATCAACTTAAAATTATTCGAATAATCAGAGTACTGCATCCTAAGAATTCGGTCTATTCCTTATTCTTTAATCACTGAACAGTTTAGTAATTAAGTCGTCACATTTGGCCTCTAATCTAGCCGTAACTGGCATAGACCAGATTGGATTTCTAACAATACAATCGATCATTGAGGGGGCAGACATGAAGACATTATCGGGTATTAGCCTAGCGACCTTGCTTGCAGGTAGCCAACTAGTTGGGGCTGAGGAAGTTGCGGAAGCAATAACGGAAGACGAGTATGAAACCGTTGAAGAAGTGGTTGCAGTAGGGCACATATTCCAAGGGCAAATGAAGTCTTTAGATACTCAGCGTAATTCAAACCGTATGGTAAATGCGATTTCTGCGGATGGCATCGGAAAACTGCCAGACCGTAATGCTGCGGAAGCAGTACAGCGTTTACCTGGTGTGTCTATTGAACGTGACCAAGGGGAAGGTCGTTTTGTCGCGGTGCGGGGTTTGCCTGCGCAATGGAGTTCGGCTTCTTTAAACGGCGATCGTATTCCAACGGCTGAAGAAGAAACGACCAGCCGCGCAACGGCGTTTGATTTTTTCCCTACAGAGATGATCGAAAGTGTTGAAGTAAGCAAGGCATTAACCCCTGACATGGAAGGGGATGCGATTGGCGGTAACGTTAATTTTATTACGCGTACAGCGCCGAAAGAGACGACCTTGGATGTCACTGTCGGCGGTAACTATAACGAGAAAGCCGACAAGATGGGCTACAACGTCAATGTCTTGGGTGGTGATACCAGTGACGATGGTAAGTGGGGATATATTCTAAACGCCAGTGCTTATGTTCGTAATTGGGCAACGGATAACGTTGAGCCCCGTCGTAGTGGTGAAGGTATAAAACGTTTAGAGCTGCGTGACTATACCGGTGAACGTGAAACCTACGGTTTTAATGGCGCTGCTGAATACACAATGGACAACGGTGACACCCTGCATGTGAAAAGCCTGTATGGCACCTTGACCGATGATGAAACTCACTATAAGCATCGTTATCGTTTTGATAAAGATCGTGTCGAGTTACAGCACATTCATAATATTCTTACCACGGAATTATTTGGTAACGAAGTCGGTGGCGAACACCAGTTAACGGAATCGGGTTTGTTGCAGTGGAAACTGGCCAGCTACGATAATCACTTCTTTTATGGTGATGCTCCAAGCAGTAAAGATAATAGCTATTTTGTTATGCGCTTTGATCAAAAGGATGTGGGTTATACCGGCTTAGGGGAGGGTGATTATGCCTATAACATCATTGATGGTGGCAGTGATCCTTCTCAAAAAATCAGCAATCATTTACCGAATGGATTCCAACATGATCCATCACAAATGGGTTTAGCTTGGGTAGAACTGTATAAAGTTGATGTGCGTGAAAAAGACAAAATTGTTGCCCAGGTCGATTTCACCGAAGACATGAGCTATGACCTGCAATTGAAGTTTGGTTTTAAATATCGAGATAAAGAACGAGTCGCTCGTTTCTCCGATGAGTTTTATAAATGGGATACGGATAACTTCGGCCCTGCTCCTACCTTGTCTGATTTCGATTTGAAAGATCAGCCTGGTCGCGATGATTTCATGGAAGAGCAAGATGTAAATTATGCTCAAGACTTTAGCCAAGTTGCAGACATGTCAGAGGTAGAAAATTTTTGGAATAATAACCGCGATAAATTTATTCTAGACGAAGATGAATCGGCATTAGTTAGCAATGGCGGAGCACTGGGTCGTAACTTCGATGTTAACGAAGCTCACACTGCCGCTTATGGTATGGCGACGTACAATATGGAAGATGACTTAACAATTGTTGGTGGTTTGCGTTTAGAGCAAACGCAAACCGAAGTTAAAGGTCAGCTTTATCTAGAGGATAGTGATAGCCTAGAAGATCGCACTGAGAAAAAAGATTACATTTCGGTTCTGCCTTCTGCGCACATGACCTACCGTTTAGATGATGATAGCAATTTACGTTTAGCGGTTTCCCGTAGTTTCTCTCGACCAGACTTTGGAGCACTTGCCCCAGGAGGCTCTTATTCGGAAGCAGATGCCTCCTTTAAGTCCGGCAATCCAGATTTAGAACCAACCTATGCGATGAACTTCGATGCTTTATATGAACACTTTATTGATGATGCGGGCATCATCAGCGGTGGTTTATTTTATAAAGATATTACCGACCCTATTTTCCAAAGCACTAGCACAGGAAGTTATAACGGTAATAGCGGCGTGACGTTTAGCCGCCCAGAAAACGGTGAAGATGCTTGGTTAGCCGGTGCAGAATTAGCCTTTAGCCGTCGCTTAGATTTTATTGCTGAATCATTAAAAGACTTTGGTGTGCAAACCAACTACACCCACATGCGCTCAGTTATGGAATTACCGGATGGCCGTAAAGCGGATATTCCACGTCAAGCGGACCAGCTTTATAACGCATCGATCTTTTTTGATAATAACGAATTCGCAGTACGTGTCGCGATTAATCATAAAGGTGAATACATTCAAGAGCACGGTGGTAGCAAAGATGAAGATAATTTCTACGGCGAGAATACCAGTGTGGATTTAAGCGCTTCGTATAATCCGAACGAAGAGTTAATGGTGTTCTTTGAAGCGAATAACCTAACCAATGAGCCTCTTAAATATTATCAAGGGAGTAAAGACCGTCCTTTGCAAACTGAATATTACGGTGCTCGTGCTAGCTTAGGTGTGAAGTACAGCTTCTTCTAAATAACCAATGATTTAACTCTTGCCTCGCTACCTGCGGGGCTTTTTTATTCTCTGTTAGTATTTTAGGTATTCAATGAAAAACGTGGTCATAGTGGGAGGCGGAATTCTCGGCCTTTCTTGTACGTATTATTTGCAAACCTCGGGTTCAGCTCATGTGACGCTATTAGAAGCAGGTACCTTTGCCGCAGCCACGACCAGTCAAGCGGCGGCGTTATTAACTCGGGCGCGCTCAGATGTGAATGATGGTTTGATGGTGGATGAAAGCCACCGCATGATTAAACATTTTGAACACACTTTTCAGCAAACCTTTATGCATCGCAATGGCTGCATTCATATTGCAAATCAAGGAGATAGCTTTCAGCAAGAACTCGCGGCATTGCAGATGCATCAACAGCAAGGGAAGCAGAGGGGAATCGAGAGTTATTGGCTGAATGCCAAAGAGATTCAGCAGCAACTTCCTTGGTTACACATAAAGAATGAAAGCTTAGCCTTGTTTTACCCAGACGATGGTCACGCTGACCCTTATTTATTAGCCAATTTTTATCGACAAGCGGCAAAACAAGCAGGGGCGGCATTACATCAAGGAATTAGAGTCAAACAGCTACTGGAATCCGGAAATCGAGTTGTAGGTGTGCGCAGTGAAAGTAATCATGATTGGCTAGCGGACGCAGTCATTATTGCCGCGGGACCTTGGTCTTCAATATTGGCTGCTCAACATCAAGTAAAATTAGCCATGGCGCCAATAAGAAGCCATTACTGGATTACGGATAATCATAATCTCTTACAGCCGGACCATGCTATGGCCATTTCTCCTACGAGCAAAGCGTATTTTCGCAGTGAAAATAAAGGCCTATTATTTGGTGTGCGTGATAGTCAAACCTGTATTGCTGATCCCAAAGAATTACCCCTGTCGCAGCAAGATATTCATAATCACCGTTTCGAACAAGACGAAAAGGGCTGGTTAGCCCTGGAGGAAAACTGGCAAAGCTTAATTGATATCTGCCCTCTTTTAGAAACGGCTCAGTTAAATCATTATATCAATGGTATTTCTTCTTATACCCCAGACGGTTTACCACTGTTAGGCCCTTGTGATCAGTGGCGTAATTTGTTTTTTGCTACCGGTTGTTCAGGGGCGGGGATAGCTTGGAGTGGAGGGATAGGTCGCTTATTGAGTGAGCAAGTGCTAGCGCAAAAGCCCTTTGTGAATGAAGGGCGTTATGCTTTAAATCGGTTTGAACAGCATTTTGATACGGTAGACCCTATGGATGAAAACTTCCGTCAGCAATGCGCGCGAGCACGCAGTGATAAAAAAACAGGGTAGTTATTGAGTGACGACTAGTTCTATTGGGCGTAATGATTTATTTTTTATAATTACTTACGCTCAGTTCTAGTTGGCATAGTTTTTCTAGAGACATAGGTTTGTAAAAATAAAATCCTTGGATGATGTCAACGTGTAAGTCGCCCAAATAATCCAGTTGTTCTTTTTCTTCGACACCTTCAGCCACAATTTCCAGTTCTAATTTATGTGCTAATGAAATTATATGTTCAACCACAAAGCCTGAGCGTTCATCTTTAGGAATTTTCTTAACGAAAGAATAATCTAACTTGATAACGTTAACGGGCAAGTTTTGAATATAAGAAAGTGAAGAATAACCTGTACCAAAGTCGTCTAACGCAACTTTAAATTCCGCTGCTTGTAACTGATTACTAACATCAATTGCAGTGTCCAAATCTTCTAGCATCGAGCTTTCTGTTAATTCAAACTCAAGTCGACTTGGATGAATGTTATAGCGTTTACAGGCTGCTAATAAATCAATGACTAATGATTCACGGTTAAACTGTATCGGCGATAAGTTAATCGATATTCTGAAATTCGGATTTTCTGAAAAATATTCAATGAGTTCAGACGCTTCTGCCATGATGGCTTCGAAGATAGCGGCTTCAAGTTTATTCATCACCTCAGGAGCCGCTTCGACGATGGGTAAGAATTTACCGGGTAATAAGATGCCTTTGGTTGGATGATTCCAGCGTACGAGAGCCTCAACACCTTGAATCTGGCCGCTTTGATAATTTAGCTTAGGTTGGTAATAGGGAATGAACTCTTGCTTTTTAATACCTCGAATAACTTCTTTTAATAGCGCTTCTTTTTTCTCAATCCGCTCAGAAAAAGAATGATCAAAATGCACGAGGTGATGAGTATGGGTATCTTTTGCGTGTTGAAGCGCTAATTCAGCCCGCGTTGTTAAACTGGAATTGTCTAGATCTAAATCTAATTTCACGGCTCCAGAGCGTAATGATACAGGATCATTTTCGTCAACAATGCGCTCGATCAAGGCATTAATTTTCCGTTCAAATTCTTCGTATTTTGAGGCTTTAGCAATAACCGCAAACTTGCCGCCATATAAACTATAGACTTTGCTGGTTTTGAATTTACAGTCCAATAAAGTTTGCGCAACATTGCGAATCAGTTGATCAGCTTTGCGAAACCCTTTTTCTTTATTGATTTTTTGTAAGCCATTGATGTCGAGAATCGCTAAAAACTCGTCATGGCGGTGCTTTAATCGGCATTCTTCAATAAATAACATCAGCGACGAGCGGTTTTTCATATTGGTTAAGCTATCTTCGAAAACCGCTTTCTCCAATCCTTTTACTGCATGGTCGAGCCGATTCCTTAATGTTCGATTCCAAAAATATAGAACGGTAATGAGAACAGCGGCAATAATTATCGATAATAAAAGGTATTGAATCCAGCTGCGATCACGATGGAATTCGTTGTAAATACTGTGCTGTTTAAAGACGGCTTGTCCGCCTGTCGCTTGATTATAGGTATCGATCATTGCGGCCCATCGATCTGGGCTGGATAGACCTAATGGTATGTTGTTCGCATCAATAAGCTTTATGGTTTCTTGCGCTTCGTATCTTTGGTGTTCTAGATTAAACGGCATGGGATTTTTCGTTTGCCGGTTTAAAATATGGTTAATAATTTCTTCGGGGTGTTCAATGGCATAGTTCCAGCCACGAATAACGGCTCGTCGAATTGAAGCGACCCGTTCGGGGTGATTATCGAGCTCATATTGGGTTGTAGCTAAATTGTCACCATAGAAATCAATGTTGAATTTTTGTGGGCGAAATATGTCGACCTCGTGCCCCAGTTGTTTCAATTGAAAGGGTTCATTGCTGATATAACCATACATAGCAAAAACTCGGCCATCGATTAGCTTATTCACATCACCGTCATAGCTGAACTTTTGATAATCCCCTACTTTCAGGTTATTCATTAATAACATAGCTTCAATATGGCCCGATATGCTGGGGTCGGCCAGCATTAGCATCTTATCTTTTAAGTCTGAAATGTCTTTAGCACCACTAGATTTAAGAGACATCAATACTTCTGGGGCATGTTGAAAGATAGAAGCGACGATAATAATAGGAGAATCAACCGCCAATGAATTGAGCGACTCACTGCCTAATACAGCATATTCACTAGCGTGATTAATTAATTGATGTAGATGATTTTTATGGGGCCCACCCTCAATCAATTCGACACTATGACCTTCATCTTCAAAATACCCTTGCAGTTCCGCTGCATAATAACCAGCGAACTGAAACTTGTGGTACCACTTTAAATGAATCGATACTTCATTCGCATGCATTAGTGGCGACAGCAATAAGAAAAGTAGCGTTGATAAAAGTAACTTAATCAAGGTCACCATTGAGTCAAGGGTATAAAAATTGTAAATAGTTGAGCTGAGCTAAGTATAGACTATGCGACTAAAGAATTAGCATATAAATAACGAATGCTGGCAAGTTATTGATTTATATAAAATATATCTTGATGGCAGGAGAGATGATTTACTGCCAAGTAACCCCTATTACTTTAAACGTTGTGAGTCATCGCAGAGGGGTTACTGCTTTGTGGATACTTAAGCGGGCTCGTTAAAGAGGTTCTTCAAATACTTATCGGTCGCAAGAAGCGGAAGCTTCGCAATCTTACGTTGCTTCAAATCCATCCAGCCAACAACGACTTGATGCTTAGCTGCTAGAGTGCCGTCTTTTTTATACAGGTTATTTACCCAACAAACAGACTTCTCTGAACCCGTGTCTTCGCCGAGCTCGATAGTGATCGTCACTTCTTCGCCCATGAGCATTTCAGCAAAATATTCGGTCTGTTCTTTAAACATAACAGGGCTTAAACCAGATTCTTTAAACCAAGCATCGTCCATACCGATATTCTGTAAAAAGCTAATACGCGTATGTGCGCACATGTCGGAATAAGCCGTGTGTCGCATATGTCGATTGGCATCACAATCAGCCCAGCGCACTTCGATTACTTTTTTATATAATACGTCTGTTGCTTGAGTCATGAACAAAATCCTATATAGCCTTAGAGGGTGTTGGTTTTAACTGCTGATAGTCATAATGCGTCATTAATATTGATGCGTGAAATTCATTGTAGTAATTATTGGTATGACTAATAATCATGAAGTTGATGGTTATAAGGCAATATCATGGATTTACAGGCGTTGAACCGGTTTGATCTCAATACCCTCGTTACGTTAAAGGTTTTATTAGACGAGCGTCATGTCACCCGCGCAGGAGAGAAGTTACACCTGACTCAATCTGCTGTAAGCCGCATATTAGCTAAGCTCAGGCAGGACTTTGATGACCCTTTGTTGGTGAAATCAGGTAAGCATCTAAATTTAACGGCAAAAGCTGAGCGTCTGTACATGCCGCTGACACAGCTGTTAGAACAAGTTAATGGCTTGCTCTTACCGGAAGTATTTGATCCGCTTACGGCGAAAGGCAGCATTCGAATTGCGACCAATGATTATGGCTCTCATGCGTTATTACCTCGATTAATCCCTTTGCTGAACGAGGCCGCTCCCGGGATTCGAGTGACGGCCCTTGACTGGCGCTCCAACGTTTTAGATGAACTTGAAGAAAACCAAGTGGATCTGATTATTGGCGGCGTGACCGCACCCGCACACAATATTTATCAGCGCGTAGTCGCCAGTGATGGCTTTAAAGGCTTAGTTCGTAAAGAGCACCCCCTCGCTGCTGGAATGACACTGGAGCAGTATGTAGAGCAAAATCATGTGATGATAAGCCCAAAAGGCTCGGGGCCGAGCGAAGTGGATGAGATACTGAAAAGCATGGGATTAGAGCGAAATGTAGCGCTTAGAATGCCGCATTTTTTTGCCGCCCTTGAAATTATCGCAACGACGGACTTTATGATTCTATTACCAGAGCACTTTGTCAGGCGTTATGTCGATAATCAAAAGTTTGCCATTATAGATCCACCTTTCGAGATTCCGACGTTTGACGTCTCAATGTTTTGGCATGCGCGAATGCATCACGAACCTCTGCATACTTGGTTCAGAAAGTTCGTCTATGAAAAGATCTATGATCGAAGAGATAAAACCTAATCGATTGCGGCTAACGTGTCGATACCCGAAAACAGCTCAGCCAACTCGGTTTGTGATTGAGGGGGAAGCTGTTGCCAATGTTGCTTAATTTGACGCCAAGTTTTCACCTGAAAACTTTTTGCCACACTAGAGAAGGCTTGCCCATCTAGCGCACCTTGATAAAGACATTTCTCTCGCCAAAAAGCGGGTTCATTGAATTGGGTTTCACCCGCTCGTTTATATTGTTCGTAAGCAACTTCGTTTTGTTTCATTAAAGGATAAAATATTCGAATGATTTCTGTTAACAACGGTTTCAACAAATCATCAATCACTAACGTACTGTCCGGCTTATGGTCCGAGAAGTCTCCTTGATGAACTCGATTTAACCAAGCAAACACATGTGGAGCAGTCGTTTTTATCCATTGTGCAGCGCTCGGGTCGGTTAAATTCATACCCAATTGTCCATAAAGGCTGGCGTCCGCCAGCGTAAAGTACTGCCCAAAGAGGTAGGGGCGCGTTTCAAAAATGGGTTCTAACGCATTGAGAATATTCAGATAGCTGCTTTCAATCAGGTTATGTGTTGCAGGGCAGTCATGATGGCTGGGAGGCTGCTTTTTCTTTGACAGCCCTTCAATCTGAAAGTTTTTTGGT
This sequence comes from uncultured Oleispira sp., assembly GCA_913019965.1. Lineage (GTDB taxonomy): Bacteria > Pseudomonadota > Gammaproteobacteria > Pseudomonadales > Oceanobacteraceae > Oleispira. The sequence goes on along the minus strand of CAJVZR010000019.1, from coordinate 7,329 downwards.
GCGACACTGAACAAATAAGGCAAGCGCCGAATCTGACGGTGACTAAAAAAGTCATCGATCATTGAACGGAAGGGGGCAGCAATCGCCGGCATTTCATTGGCTAAGCGTCGCCCGGCCGTATTATTGGTTGCAGACGTTTTCCAACGACTGTGGTGGACCATGTATAAGCCAAACTCATCGAAGTACTCATCGATAAGCTGAATCAGAAAGTTCTGCTTATCGTCACCGGCATTCACGACGCTATCAGTATCCGTATTGCGATCTAACCAATGGGCAATTGCTGAAGAGTCGTATAAATTCTCGCCATTCGGGCCGAATAAAAAAGGCACCAAGGGAAATTCGTCGTATTCAGTAAACTCAGGGTAAGTAAGCTTCAATAACCCCGCTTTAAGTAATTTTAAACGTAGTTGAATACGGACATTCTCAAAGGTATTACCTTCGCTTGGAAAATCACGAAAAGGAATTTTCTTAGCCCTAAGAATGGCCGCCACTTTTAAATGAAAGGGCGAGAGCTCAGAACCAGATAGAATCCAGGGCTTATTGTTTGATGAAACAAGAGAGTGTGGCATGACGGTATCTTTATTATTGTTTATATTTTGACAGTTTATTACAACGGCTAACATTGCGCTCATTGTTATAAACGGTACTTGTCATTATTTTATATTGGGTAATACAATTGAGTTAAAAATACCTTTATTTCCGTCAAGACCCAATAAACTTGGCGTTATCTGCTGATTTCACTAACATGTAGTATAAGAATAAAGAGATATAAAAATAAGCGATGAAGGTATTACTAAAAACGAGTCTTATAGGGTTAATTTTACACTGCATAGCACTCCCTGTATTCGCCCAAGAGTTAACGGTTAATTACTCCCCATCACCCGTATCAAAAGATGATACACGGTTTATTTACGCAATAAGCCTATTAACCCATGTTCTTAATAAAACAATAGTGACTCATGGGCCTTTCAAAATACAGCCTGCGAAAGGCATGAATGTAGGCCGAGCGATTGAATTTTTGAAAAAGAATGATGAAAATACGGTTAACGTGATTTGGACCACCTCATCTAAAGAACGTGAAAGTTCTTTATTACCGATTCGAATACCTATTCGCAAGGGGCTATTAGGCTATCGAATATTTCTGATAAAAAAAGAAGACCAGAAAAAGTTTACAAATATACAAACAGTGGAGCAGCTAAAACAGCTAAGAGTCGGGCAAGGCCATATCTGGAATGATGTAAAAGTCTTCAAAGAAAATGACTTTGGTATAGTGACAGGGCCTAACTACGAAGGCTTATTTCGAATGTTATTAAAAGGACGTTTTGACTATTTTTCTAGAGGAATTAATGAAGCGCCTTCAGAGTATGAATCTCGAAAAGATATGTACCCGAATCTAGCAATTGAAGAAAGCATCTTATTATATTATCCATGGCCGAAATATTTTTTTACGTCATTGAAAACCCCCGAACTTGCTCAGCGTATTGAGCAAGGATTAAAAATGATGATTGAAGATGGATCTTTTGAAGCGCTATTCTTGAAATATCATAAAGAAGATATTGACCGTGTAAATTTGAAAGACAGGAAGTTGTTTCGAATTAGTAACCCGTTGTTGCCAGATACGGCTCCTTTGGAGCAGAAAGATTTATGGTTTGTTCCTATGTGAAGCCAAGGCTCATAGAAAATAAATGTGTGCGCGAAGGGGCATTGCAAGTGCTTATTGAGATTTATAGAATTGTTTTGCTTTTGCGTTCAATAATGATTAAAACGTCCCCGTGTTGCTGTCGCTCTATTCCTATAAATATATCCCCTGTGAGTTGATCCAAAATCAGATTTTATGAGTAAGTAAAGTAATACTCCTACTAGGCTAACTCAAATGAAAACTCGGTTATCTGAGGCTGATCAATCAAGAGTCATTGAAATGGCGTGGGAAGATAGAACGCCTTTTGATGCTATTTTCCAAGAATATGGTCTCACTGAACCTGATGTTATTGCCTTCATGCGCCGTTGCTTAAAACGCAAAACATTTAAAAATTGGCGCGAGCGCGTTAGTGGCCGAAAAACCAAGCACCTCAGTCTGCGGACATTTCTGGTGGGACGCGCCTATTGTCCAACTCAGTATAAGAGTAAATGATAGATGCAGCATTATAAAACACTGCGATTAATACTTGGTGATCAACTAAATGTTGAGCATAGTTGGTTTAAAAGCAAAGACCAAAACGTACTAAATTTAGTGCTAGAACTTCATCAAGAGCAGTATTACGTTAAGCATCATATTCAAAAAATATGCGCTTTTTTTAAGGCTATGGAGAATTTTTCCAATGCGTTGAAACAATTAGGGCATAAAGTTGAGTATCTAACCCTTGACGACACTGCTGAGTATGCAACCCTTTGTGATTGCTTAATTGCATTGTGTAAACAGTATCAATGCTCTGAAGTTCATATTCAGCAACCTGATGAATACCGGTTACAACAGCAACTACTTTCATTTCAAAAAGACGTGAAGCAACAGCTGAATATTGAAGTCACTTGCTTTGATTCTGAACACTTTATACTTCCAAAAGATGACATACCTAAGTATTTTACAAAAGATAAACATGTTCGCATGGAGAACTTTTATCGCGCTATGCGAAAGCGCTTTAATATTTTAATGCAGGAATCTGCCCCCGTTGGAGGGCAATGGAATTTTGACTCAGACAATCGTAAGCATTTTAAGAAGAATGATCTTGCTAGTATTCCACAGCCACTGATGTTTGATAACGATGTATCGTTAATAATCGGTCGCTTGCAGCGCCATAATATACCTACCTTGGGAAAAATCGAGGCTACGCTGCTGTGGCCTTGTAACAGGGCTCAATCACGAAAATTATTACAGTATTTTTGTCACTACTGCTTGCCCAATTTTGGCCGCTTTCAAGACGCGATGACTGAGCAATCAAAATATGCTTGGAGTCTTTATCATTCTCGTATCAGTTTTGCCTTAAACGCTAAAATGTTACATCCACTCGAAGTGATCGAAACAGCCATAGGCCATTACAAGCAAGCAGGCAGCTCCGTTGATATTGCGCAAGTAGAAGGATTTACTCGACAGGTTCTCGGGTGGCGTGAATACGTGCGTGGCATGTATTGGATAAACATGCCCGATATTGCTAATACAAATGCACTGCAAGCCAAACGTCCTTTACCAAAGTGGTTTTGGGACGGCCAAACAAATATGAATTGTATGAGTAAAGCGGTGACCCAATCACTTGATTACGCTTATGCACACCACATTCAGCGTTTGATGGTAACCGGAAACTTCGCGCTACTAACGGGATTACATCCAGATGAAGTAGAGCAGTGGTATTTAGGAATTTATATCGATGCCATTGAATGGGTTGAATTACCCAACACAAGAGGCATGGCACTCTCAGCTGACGGAGGCTTGATTGCTACCAAACCTTATGCATCAAGCGGCAATTACATCAACAAAATGAGCGATTACTGCAAAGATTGCCATTATTCTGTAAAAGAAAAGACAGGGTCTAAAGCCTGCCCATTTAACAGTTTATATTGGCACTTTTTAGATGAGCATAAAGATAAATTCAAAAAAAATTCAAGAATGGCCTTCCCCTATAAAACGTGGCAGCGTATGGAGGCTGCACAGAAAACCAGCATCTTAAATCATGCAACTGAACTTCTAAAAAACCTTGATGATTTGTAGGTATTATTGAAAAAGTGATCTGGAGGGGAATTAAAATCGTATCATCCATAATGATACTTTTTATAAACCTATTACAGGGTAAAAATATGGATTCTTATATTACTAATCAGGTTGAAAGATATCACAAAGGGTTATGCAGCCTGATTGTTATATTTAGTTTATTTTTTGCCAATCCAGTATCAGCAGATTGCCACCCAATCATGGAGTATCAAGCAAAAAAACTTCATTCCAAAAAGATGATTAATTTTTGTAAGGCATTCAAAGATAAAGTGTTATTAGTGGTAAATACAGCCAGTAAATGTGGCTTCACACCTCAGTTTGAGGCGCTGGAGCAACTTCACCAGAAATACAAAAGTCAAGGTTTCGAGGTAGTGGGATTTGCCTCTAATGACTTTAGGCAAGAGTATAAATCAGAAGCTGACGTTGCTACTGTGTGCTTTAAGAACTTTGGGGTTAATTTTACTATGATCGCTCCCAGTGTTGTATCCGGAGAAAATCAAAATACGTTTTATAAAGTTTTGACCAATAAAACTGGTAAAGAACCAAAATGGAATTTTAATAAGTTTTTGATCAGTAAAGACAGGGAATCTATTCAATACTTTAAGTCTTCTGCTCAACCGTTAAACGGTGATATAGAACGACAAATTGTCACATTAATTAGTGATGAATAAACACCTACTTGAATATTTCTACAGGATACAAGGCTAAGAAGTAACCAATACCAATTATTTCAATATGGCAGTATTTAGGAGTAACGTAGAAGAAGCTCATTCACCCTGATTTTTGAAATAGTTGATGCACAAACAGACGATGTTAAATTGAAATGACAGAGGTTTCGCGTTCTACACTGCCCTTCGTTACTCTCTACGAATAATTTTAGCTCAGGCATAAAATTATCTCCTTGAAATTTACGATTTAATGCCCCTTCAAACGCATCGAAATCAAAATGTCCATTATCAAGAGAATGCAATTTCGTGAGAATGTCACCTCTGCGATCGTCAATCAAAATCAATCTGGTGTGAACAACGGTTAACACCAAAATTGAAAAGACAGAAATAAAACGAAAAGTTGATGCCGCCACTCATTACTTTGATAGAATTTGTGGAACCTGTCGAACATCACTAGGGCTAAGAATTAATGTATTTAAAAGTCACATGAGAGACATTGATATTTTTTCTCTTCCTTGTCAGTCATCGATTCTATGTCGTAAAGGACTTCCTTTTTTAAATAAAGTTCGTATAACCGCCTTTTCACCTTCAGTAGGTTCTGTATATAGCGGCTCTTTGTAAAGCTTTATTAATATTTTTGCTAACGCTAAAAATACGAAGAAGCAAAAAAATAGCGGTATAACCAAAGATAAAAATATTGAATCCGAGAATAGGTCCATATTTTTGTAGGTGATATAGACACCCAGCAAACTGATAATGAATACTTTCATGTTGATAGCCTTATTGAAGAATATTTATAATGCCTTGTAACGAGTCCAGCCAGCTTGCTGGCGAATTTGGCTGGCTTTGTTATACATTTATGGCATTTCTTTGAATTTTGGATGTTCGTCAGTAATCTCATGCCATTGTGCTTTTGAATCTGCATAAATGTGATATTTATTCTCACATGAGAAAGGGGATTCGATACTACCCATGCGGAGTCTTCGTTTATCCGGTACGTCACTTCTCGCACTATAAAGAGGACTACCGCAATTTGAACAAAAAGCTCTTACTTTAAATTCGTTGGATTGAAATTCTTTAATGTATTCAACACCAGTAAACTCTAATTTATCTGTATCTACTGGGCTATTTGTGGCAAAGGCACCACCTTGTGCCTTTCTGCATTGTGAGCAATGACACATGGCGATTTCTTCAATCTCGCCTTTGTATTGGTAGCGAACTTTTCCGCACAGACAACTTCCATTTATCATCGTAATCCCTTATTTGTATAACGCTTTACATTTGGGGCAGCTCGAAGCGAGGAACGAGCGTAAAGCTTTCCTAGCCACGAAGTGGCGATACAACATGTATTTGTTAGTATCATTTTAAAACAAATATTCCTTAAGTATCTCATCGACTCGAACATTGTCTTTTCTTTCTATATAAAACCCACGCCTACTTGCTGAATCTGCCGCCAATATCCAATTGCATGATTTCGAGGTAAGCGAAGTCAATAAATAATACACAGCCAAAGCACTCGAAGAAGAGTTCGGCCTATCTATTGTTATTCCCCAAGAATTCTTGAATGGTATTTTCCTTATAAGGAAAGGAACAACATCCTGCTCTTCTTCAAATACCTTACAAAGAGGGGTATCTAAAAAATAGCCGAACTCGGTCTGAGGAAATGACTCTTCACCCCAATATTTAATCTCTCGCTTCCAAGAAAGTAACTCAGTTTTCAAAGGCTGATCACTTACGAATTCTATCCAATCACTCATAATAAGATACTAACGCCTGCCAGCAGAGGCGAGTGAAACGAGTCCAGCCAGCTTGCTGGCGATACTGGCTGGCTTTGTTATATGCATGAACATTACTTTAAACAAAAAATAAGAACCAACCATGCAGCTGGAATCCCTGATATGGAAAAAGCGGTAAAATTATATCTTAGGGGTGATGGTTCATCTATCGGTATACCGATAGCACCTATGATTAAATATGATATGACAGAAACCAAAACAATGATTCCCTGTAAAAAATCCACATATGTAGCTAGGTAACCAACAATACTCCCAATAATAATTGAGACTAAAATTGTTAAAATGAATTTCTTATCAATATCCATATTTTCAATACTCAAAACATATAACGCTTTAAAGCATGGGCGCATGCTTTTTTGCGTCCAATGCCTTTATTTGTTAGTTGCGATCTAGCCCAAGCCATACAGTATGCACCTGATCAGTGATTGCATTTCTAAACGAGAATGTACCCAGCAAACCTGTTCCGTTACTTATGAGCTTCATAAACATAGAGGCTTGACTAAATGCTCGCTTGTCTTTGGATTTACAATACAAGCATAAGTATCCTTCCCAGTATTCTCCTGACAACTCATAATCAATATTAAATTTCTTGATCTCACCATCAAATGAAAATTGCATTGAACCTGTTACGTTATGAGCTCTCTGTTTAAGAATCATTGAAAAGGTTGAAACACCTGCATTTTCATCAGGCTTATCGTTTTCACCTTTACCTTCATTTAATTTCGAGTCATCAACCTTAGAATACCAACTGCCTGAAATATCAGCCCCTTGGTAACGTAATGCTGTATACCATGGAGAAATAGCCTTACTCCAAAGCGATTTTGCGCCAAATATAATAATGGCTGTTGCTATACCAGCAAATACACCTGTAACTATTTCTATTGGAAATTGCATAAATATCCTTGGCAACTAACGAGGCTGTAGGAAAACCTCATTCAAGCCAGTAATCCCTTACACCATCTTTCTAAATTTATTTACGCACCAATTTGCCAGATTTTTACTAACTTGCAACTCAAATCATTACATAAGTGATAAAAATGCTTATAACTCATTACAAGCAGCCCTATTAAACTGCTAGCTGCCCGTAATTCGCTAACTTCTCAATATTATGAACCATACAGTAGAGCTGCCATTGTGCTTCCACTTTCTTTTTTCCACGCAGACT
>CAJVZR010000018.1 GCA_913019965.1 uncultured Oleispira sp. | reverse complement strand
TCGTGATATGGCATATTGATTCCTATGATCTTTATTGTTCATCCAGATTACTCTTGCCTTTAACAATGCGCAAGGCACAAAAAAGGCCCTGTTAATAATAAACAGAGCCTTTTCTAATCTAGATCAAGAATCGATTAAATTAGGTATTAATTAGCAGTCCAATTTCCTTCAGACTGACGATCTGATGCCTTCACCCAGACATGAGAAATACCACCTTTCACAGCTTTTAGGGCTTCATTATCTTTGCTGTTCGTTGGTGCAGCAAACTGATAACCCCAGCCTAATAAACCACAAGCTGCTTGGCCAACCAACCAGGTTCCTTTAGTGCGGCTAATTTCCCAACTACCGTCTTGCGCTTTACAAGCAAAGTGATATTGCGAATTACAACCTGCATCATCCCAACGGCCATTGCCCCACTGCACCGCGCAATCTTGATTGCCACCCCAGTTATTTGGCTCATTCACATCCCAAGACCAAATACCGGCTTCCATACGACCATCGTTATAAGTTAAGTCATCTAAGTTTACGATATTGCCACCGTTCTTGAATGCTTGTGTCACATCGGCTTTCTCAATTTTATCCACAGATCCGCCAGTGAAAAAAGCACCAATGGCTCCAACACCCGTGCGATCTTCCCAAATACGATCAACCTTACCCAAGCCCGTGAAGGCTAGGTTTTTCATACCAGAGTTATCAGAGCAACCACCGTCTTTCCAGAATACAATTTGCTTACCTGCAGCACGAACTTGAGCTTTAGTTAAGCTATCAGGAATATTTGAACAGCCATTACTGGCATAAATCTTACCCGCAAGCTTGTCATTAATTACGTTTAATAACTCTTGATGATGGCCATCAGTATGATCTTCAACATACATGATGATGACTTCTTCAGGATTTTCATTCAGGAAATTAGCCACTTCCTGCATACCGTCTTTAACAAATCGATCGGTTAAACTACAACCTACATGTAAGTCGCCCACCGACTTACCAATGCCGGAGTGACATAACAATAAATCTGGCCCCCAATTCCAAGGAGCTCCATGAGTCTGAGCCGTCCAGTGAGCATCCAATTCAATGAAACGTGCACCGATACGAAGCTGATCATAAATCGAGTGTTTTTGCTGAGGATCAATATAACGGAAAGCATTACGATAAACTTCAGAATTATAGGTATTGTGAGAACCTAAGATATTGTTATCGATCATTGGGGAATTCACATCGAGATTGCGCTGCTGAGCTAAAGCTTTACCGGCCCAACTGTTTTGAAAATCTACGATAGGATCTGATGGCGGAGTAGAGCTCATTGCTGATACACCCGCTGACATTAATAGACCTGTCGCCATTAATGCCGAGAATTTTAAGTTTGATAGAAGCTTCATATTAGGTACCAAAGACAGTGATTGTTTTATTTATTATCGCCGTTCAAGCTAGTACGCTAGTTTTACATTCTAAATCTATTGAGTATATGCCAATAAGGGCCATGATGATGTCTGTTACAAACATGGCCCATTTTACCTTATTCAACAGTTCTAATTTAATGCTCAAGCAGAACCTCAAGTTATAAAAAAGGGGCCACGGCCCCTTTATTTACTTCTTTTTCAAGCGATTAAAGTTTCTTAGTTACCCCAGTTCCACTTTTGGTTATTGCCACCATGATGACTCCACAATCCAGCATCAGCGCCACTGCTTGAACCAAACGCATCCATGACCATATCTGTATTAACGCGGTTACGTAATACGCCGCCAGAGAAATCCCAAGTTTGATCTTTCGCACTGCTGCTGCAGCCCCATAACTGGATAGTTTGACCTTCGTTTACACGATCATCATTACCAGAGATGTCTAAACATTTACCCATAACATTGCGCAATTGACCTGTTGACGCATCGTAAGCCCATTTCTGCGCGTTGCTGCCATTACAGTTCCACAAGCGAACATTTTGACCATTGTTATTATGGCCACCTTCAATGTCCAAACACAAGTTAGCACGGGCATCACGCAACTCACGAAATAGACCTTTTCCATTAGGAGATTGCCAGTTACTTTCAACTTGGCGATCGTTAAGGTTCAACCAAACGTGAGTATTACCGCCTTTCGCAGATTTCAATTCCTGGTTATCTTTACTGCTAGTCGGTACAGAGAACGTATAGTTACCACTTAAGGCATTACAAGCCGCTTCACCTTCTGTCCATTTGCCGGCATATGAACTCAAGTTCCAAGAACCATCGTCAGTATTTTCACAAGCGAAGAAATGGTTGTTATCACAGCTAGCGTCATCCCAGCGTCCATTACCCCATTGCACAGCACAGTCTTGATTACCACCGTGGTTGTTAGGCTCATTCTTATCCCAGGACCAAACAGCAGCAGCTAAACGGCCATCAGTGATGTTCATATCGTCCAAATTGACGATATTGCGACCATTTTTGAACTCATTAGCCACGTCTTCAGCCGTGATAAGATCAACAGCTTTACCACCAAATACTTCACCCAACTTGGCTACATTGGTGCGGTCTTCCCAGATACGGCTGATAGCACCCAAACTGGTAAACAATACCGGATCAACCGGTGAATCCGCCGAACAGGTTCCGCCACTTTTGAATACGATGGCTTGCTTGCCCGCCGATAATACGTCTGCTTTACTCAGATCCGCTGGAATCCCCTTACAGCCACCACCAGATGCGTACATTCTATCGCCTAAGCGACTACTCAAGTCTTCCCATAACTTCCCATATTGACCTTCTAGGTGATCTTCAATCATGATGATCAACACTTCTGTTGGGTTCTCATCCAACCAATTACGTGCTTCCGCTAGACCATCGCGGAAGGGACGATCCGTCAGGCTACACCCTACGTGAACTTCACCAAAGTTTTTGCCAATACCAGAATGGCACAACAGAATATCGTTCCCCCAGTCAAATCCATCTATCTCATAAGTCCAGTGAGCATCTAACTCTATAAAGCGGGCCCCCATTCGCAGCTGGTCGTAAATCGAGTGCTTTTGTTGTGGATCTAAATAGCTGTCTACATCACGGTACACTTCTGAGTTATAAGTATTGTGAGTGCCCAAAATACTGTTAGTACTCATCGGCTCATGCAGGTCTAAATCACGCTGAGATTGTAAAGCCTTACCCGCCCAACTATTGGTAAACTCTCCAATCGGATCAGTTTGGGGAGAAGAACTCATTGCAACAGAGCTCATTGAAGCCATGACCCCTAAGGTCAGTGAAAGTGGCTTTAATAATTTCATAATTCACCTTTGACGAACGTGTTATTTTTATAATGAATCAGATAAGACCTTTGTCTACAACCTGACCTAGTACGTTAGTCTCTCACCATTATTTTTAGGGGTAAATGTAAGCACACGGGCATGGCTCAAAGTAATCACTATAAATGCAGAATTGACCTATCCAGTAACATCTTAAAGACCAATAAACGCTAAAAACCTTCTTCACCTGACTAATATGGCAAACAGTTAGGGTTAAGAAAATCGACCTATTGAAGATGACTAAGCTGATATAAACAAGACCAAAGATGTGAGTATTCTATGAAAGCTTTATTGGAAAAAACCTTATTAACTCTTTCTTTCATACTGGTTTGCACACTACAAGCTCAGGCTGAACCGCTTAGAGTCTTCACTTGGGATGGCTATGTGACAGAGCCCGACATTAAAGCCGTCAACCAACTACTCTCCCAGCAAGGATATGGAGAATTTAAAGTAGAAGTGATTGCACCTTTCGCTGAAGGACCGGAACAAATGTTTAAAGTATTAAGGAATAATAAGGCTGACATATCATTTCTCACGCTAAATTATATAAAAATGCAAAATGATAAAATTGCCAATTTATTACAGCCCATCAATCCTAAATCTCCTAGATTGAGTAACTACAGCAAGCTCTCTTCTCGCCTCACTCAAATACCAATGGGCATTAAAGCCGGAAAGCCACTTTATATCCCCTGGGGTGGCGGTGCCTATGGCATATGGGCCAATATGGACAAACTAAGTGCCGATGAGCTACCCACATCAGTTAATGATTTATGGGACAAGAAATGGAAAGGAAAACTCGGCTTATCCAGTGGTCAGATTCAGCCCAATATCGCCATTGCTTCTCTCGCAATGGGCAACGCTCCTTTTTATTTAAATGATATGACGAAAGATAGAAAAGGACTAAAAGATCAGTTTAAATCCGATAGCGAAATACAAGTTAAAATGAACGGCCTTTATGGGCAGGTTAGCCAATTCTGGACCTCTAGCCCTGACTTTAGCGACCCCAATGTTGTGTTACTAGCGTCATATGGCATTGCAGCCTCTGCGGCGAATAAAGCCGGCGGTAATTGGCAGCTGGTTAAATTTAAAGAAGGCAGCTCGGCTTGGCTCGACACCATTAACTTCTATAAAAAAGTAACCGGCAGAAAACTGGAAGCCGCTGAAATTTTTGCTAACTACTTCATTGGTAAAAAAGTACAAAATACTGTGGTTAATGAACTCGGCATGGTGGCCTCTTCAACACTCGCTGACAGCAACCCCTTGATCGATGAAAACCCCAACTTCTTCGACGTTAAATTATTTTGGCCTCCGTATAAAAAGAGTGCCGATAATATCATGCTGAAAGTATCTAACTCGGCAATGAAGAATGCGAAATAATTGCTGAGATCAGCCCATGATAAAGGTTAATCATGGGCTGATTTGCTTTGAAAACGTTACATTTTTATTGAATAGATTGCCCCATCCTCTCATACTGCAAGCACTGCTATTAGAATGTGATACCTTATGATTTCTGTTCAAACTGAAGACTTTGATTTTCCTCTAGAATACCAACAACTACGAGAGCGCAGCTTACAAAGTGGTGCCATCGTGATGTTCGTCGGATTAGTGCGAGATTTCAGCGAAAACACCCAAGTCAGCAGCATGACTTTAGAGCATTACCCTGGAATGACTGAAAATGTTTTAAATAACATTGCTGAGCAAGCTAGGCAGCGCTGGCCATTAGATGGCATCCGCATCATTCACCGAGTCGGTGAACTCCATGCCACCGATCAAATAGTCTTAGTCGGTGTCAGTAGCGCCCACCGTATTGCCGCTTACGAAGCTTCTCAATTTATTATGGATATTCTTAAAACCGAAGCGCCTTTCTGGAAAAAAGAAAGTACCAAAACCCAACAAGGTGAAGCAGGAGAACGCTGGGTCGATGCCAAAGTCAGCGATTCTAAACAAGCTGAAGATTGGCAAGAGCTAGGTGATTAAAAGTATCAATGGATAATATTCTTAGTACGGCCGCTATCTTTCTACTCGCTGCAGTCATTGCAGTTCCCATTTCAAAAAGGCTCGGCCTAGGTTCTGTGCTGGGTTACCTACTAGCAGGGATAATTATTGGCCCTGCTTTAGGTTTAGTCGGTGATGAGGCCAAAGAAATTCAGCACTTCGCCGAGTTTGGCGTTGTCATGATGCTCTTTTTAGTCGGTCTTGAACTAGAGCCGGAAAAACTGTGGGCATTACGCCACAAACTCATTGGCCTAGGAGGATTACAGGTATTACTCAGTACCCTCATAATATTCATGGCCGCTCTTGCTTTCGATCTACAATGGTCAATCGCATTAAGTATTGGTTTAGTGCTCTCTCTTTCTTCTACCGCAATTGTTTTACAAACCCTCGAAGAAAAAGGCTTGATGGGCACTCAGGGTGGGCAATCCAGTTTTTCAGTTTTATTATTTCAAGACATTGCCGTCATTCCGATGATCGCACTGATCCCCTTATTAGCGTTACCCGAGCTGGCTTCACAACATAGCTCGGACAGTCATAGCAGCAATCTCATTGCCGATTTTCCGGCTTGGCTACAGGCCATCATCACCTTAGCAGTCATTTGCTTCATCATTTTTGCTGGGCACTTTCTCTCTCAACCCATCTTCCGCTTTATTGCCCAATCCCGTTTGCGTGAAATGTTTACCGCTTTTGCCTTATTACTGGTTATTGGCATTTCGGTATTAATGTCATTCATAGGCTTATCCGCCGCCCTAGGTACCTTTTTAGCAGGGGTTGTACTAGCCAATAGTGAATATCGTCATGAACTAGAATCCAATATAGAACCGTTTAAAGGCCTACTCTTAGGCATCTTCTTTATCACTGTCGGCGCAGGCATAAACTTCCACCTGTTAAGCTCAGAGCTGCCGCTTATAATTGCTTTAACCCTAGGAATTATCGGTATAAAAATGACCGTACTATTTACTCTCGCCACCCTGTTTAAATTACGTGGTAGCGATCGCTGGTTATTAGCTTTTGGCTTATCTCAAGCCGGTGAGTTCGGCTTTGTACTATTAGCCCTTACCGTACAAAGTGCGGTAATACCCAATGCAATTGCTGAAAAGCTACTGCTCGTCGTTGCACTTTCTATGCTGCTAACACCGCTATTATTCATCCTACTCGATAAAATTATTATCCCACGCTTAGAAGCCGAAGAAGAACGTGAAATGGATAATATTGATAGCCCTGAAAACATCATCTTGGCAGGTAATGGTCGTTTCGGCCAAATGGTAAACAAGCTATTGATTAGTTGTGGCCATAAACCGACAGTAATTGATCTCGATGTGGAAGCCGTTGAGAATTTTAGTCGTTTAGGGTTTAAAACGTATTTTGGTGATGCAACGCGACCGGAGTTACTCGCTTCTGCAGGTCTTGATAAAGCTGAGCTGTTGATTATTGCAATTGACGATAAAGAGCGTACGACTCATATTGTTGAATATGCACGCAAACTGCATCCAAACCTCCCCATACTCGCGCGCGCTTATGACCGCCTTCACGTATTTGATCTTTATAAAGCAGGGGCAACCGAAATTGTACGTGAAACGTTTGATAGCAGTATCCGCGCAGGTAAAACGGCACTGAAACTATTAGGCCATGATGCCGCTAAAATGGATGAGATCGCTGATGTTTTTTATCATCGCGACCGTGCCGGTATGAGAGAGCTAGCGGAACTTTATGATCCTGAATTACCGAGATTTCAAAATAAGGCCATGTCCGACAAATCATTAGAGATCAATGCCGCGACCAATAAAGTCATTGACGGTATGCTAAAGCAGCAACAAAAATAGCGTTACTCCCCATAGATACTGATTCAATCGACATCTATGGGGAATAATTATTGAATAATGCTTATCCAGCGCGCATCTTTAACAAACTCGCAATATCAAATGCACCGCCAGGGTCTTTTTCATACTGTACCCAAGTAGGATCTTTACGATCAACCGCCACCATCGTCATGCGATCGGCCAACTCATTACCTTCCGTACCCGCATGCGCCTTCACATGAGATAACAAGACTTTATCCTTAATCTCGTTATATAAAACATAAGCTTGTTTAATTATATCCAGATTCATAATTTCACCCGTCTTACGCTTCCAGCCATTCTTTTCCCAGCCTGCCGCCCAATCACGAATGCACTGAATCGAATACATAGAATCGCACAATATTTGTGCACTCAAACCTTGCTTAGTCGCGTGCTGCGCAAGCTGTAACGAATAAAACAATGCATTTAATTCAGCAGAATTATTTGTACCATTAGGGTTATAAATTCCGTACCAAAGCTGAATCAGTTGATCGTTCTGATAAACTGCCACCCCTGAACCGGCTTTACCCGGATTCGGATCACAACCACCATCACAATAAATCACCACATCAGTTTTAATCGGCGGTGCAGAAAGATTATTACCGCTTTTTTTATTGCGACTAGAAGAACTCGAAGAAGAACTTGATGAGGGAGAAGAGGAAACGGATCCCCCCGAAAAAGCGGCATCTGCCTCAGCTTTAGACGTGAAAGACTTATATTTAGCCCCTGGAAATTTCATCACCTGCTTTTGCGCAGTCGGCCAATCGGTATAAATTCCTGGTTCACGCCCCACCCAGATCACATAGAACTTTTTCGCCATTGGTTCGCCTTAGAAAATAATCTAACAAAGTAAATTCTGATATTCTAACCTGCATTTCTCTTGCCGTGAATTTTTCTCTTTTCAGAAAAGCTAGCAAGATGGCTGAGTTACGGTTCTACCACAAACTCAACTTGGTCACCTTGGCCACTCTGATCAACTACGCTCAGTTGATAATAACCAGGATTTGGTAAAAGAAGACTTATTTTATTCGTTTTACTCGACAACATTTCACCATTTAAAAACCAGTACCAGTCCGGTTGACCTCCAATAGCTTGAGCGCGAAGCAAAGGACGCTGGTCCGTAATCGCGTGGTATTTAATACGCTGATTATTTTCAATACCTTGAATCTTAATATTCGTTACTGGCAATAATGCCGTCGCACTATTACAACGGTTATCTAATGGAGGAATACGCTGATTAGTTTTCCATTTCGGATTTATCCAATTTTGCAATGGCGAAGGCCAGCGAGGATATAGTTTCTCTTGCGTCTCTTCAATACACCCTAGATCAACCCGCAAGCCAGTATCCTTTGCAAGTTTAATACTAAGCCAAGGTTTGGCATCCTGCTCTTGACTATCTTTCGTATGCATAAGTGTTAATGGCGCCTTGTCGTTAATAACCCACGCCGTACGCTGTTGATCACATAAATGAGCATAAGTGCTTTCTGTCGCTCCAGTTGGCCAGCAGATAGACGTTGCCTGAACGCTTTCAGGGCGAGTATGAATAAATCGACTATCATTTGTTTGCGGTAAACGCACCGCTAAAGCACGTAATAAAGGAACGGCGGATTGTGCGCCATAATGACCACTCATGGTCGCGTTATCAGGCATTCCGACCCAGACCCCAATCGTATATTGCCCAGTCACTGCCAAAGCCCACGCATCTCGATAGCCTGAACTCGTGCCTGTTTTTATAGCGAGAGGCTGAGCCGAGCGAGGTCGATCACCTTGTAATAATATATCTCGAATAATCCAAGCTGCCTCCTTGCTCAATAAGGATCTTGGCTTTTTACTTACCTGTTGCTTTATAAATTTTGGCGTAATTATTTCGCCGTTATTCGCTAACGATGAATAAAGTGATAGTAATTGCTGTAGCTGTATATCAATACCACCCAAGCCCATCGCTAACGAAGGTTTCACGGCATTTGGCAAGGCCAAATCAGCCCCTGCCGATTGCAGCTTGGCATAAAACGTTAGCGGGGTTAACTGCTCTAATAATTGTACTACAGGGATATTGAGTGATTTTTGCAATGCTTCACTAACACTCACGGGGCCACTGTAACCAACATTAAAATTCGTCGGCAAGTAATCGTTAAACGCTAATGGCACATCCATTAATAAGCTTTCACTATGAATAAGACCTTGATCAAGTGCCAAACCATAAATGAACGGTTTCAGTGTTGACCCTGGTGAGCGCATGGCCGCTACCATATCAACATGCCCATAACGGCTATTGTCAGAAAAATCAGCTGAACCCACATAAGCATTCACGTCACCACTTCCATGCTTCATCACCATCATGGCAATTGATGCACCCGCAGGAAATAGTGATTTATTATCACGAGCCAACTGTTCTGCCGTCAGTTGTAAATCTCGATCAATATAGGTATTGATTCTATTTAGATCTGGGTATTGATTAATCAATCGCCGTGAAAGTAAAGGAGCAGATAAAGGCGCTGGACGAATCTGTAGCGCAAGGCCTTCCATTAATGCTCGCTTCAATTCTAGCGTTGATAGCACACCAAAATCATGCATTCTTGCCAGTACTTTATTTCTTTGTCTTAGCGCTCGCTGTGGGTGTCGATCAGGACGGTAATAACTGGGAGCTTGCGGCAGACCGGCCAATAAAGACGCTTGAGCGTAGGTCAATCTTTTTGCTGAGTGACCAAAATAATGCCGGCTTGCCGTTTCCACACCTTCAAGAGTGCCACCAAAAGGGGCATGATTGAGATAATAATTTAAAATTTCTGGTTTGGAATAATGCCACTCTAACTGTAGCGCTCTAACAAGTTGAGAAACCTTTCCTAATAATCCTTTATGTCCTCCAGAAGATTCTGGATAACGCAACCTAGCGACTTGCATTGTGAGCGTTGAGCCACCAGAGATAATTCGCCCATGAGTCAGCAGTTGATACAACGCGCGTACCATAGCCAAAGGATTAATACCGGGGTGTTGATAAAACCAACGATCTTCATAGCTTAAAAGCGCTTGAATGTAATAATCAGAAACCTGTGTGCTAGTTATCGGATAGCGCCAGACGCCGCTTTCATCAGCAAAGCGTCGTAATACCTCTCCTTGATTATCAACCACAACCTGTGCACCTTGACGTGGTGCAAGATCAACAGACCAAATGTTATCTGCTAATACCATTAACAAAATCAGTACTAGCAGGCTCAAAACGATATTACGAAATACCAGCATGAAAAATAATAACTTCTTTTATCAAGGCACAATTTCTGTGCCTTTAACGTTTATGTGCTTCTAAGGTGTAATCACCAATTTTTTAGGAGCAGCTCCTAAAGCATGATAAAAAGGACGATACATATCTTCAGCATAAGGAGCTGGCACAGAGTATTCTCCTGGAGTTACCGCACGTGCTAAATAAAATAATTGACGTGATCGGTATTCATCCAAACGTAACGCCGCAACAAAACGATCATCACGATATTCTACATGCTCAACCTGCTGCCTTTGCTGCCAATCTGCAACCGCTACCCCATCAATACTCAGTTTAGACATATCGATACTGGTATCCGCTAAATTCTGATTTTCGATCTCTAAACCCGCTGGTAATAAATCGACAACCAGAGCATCGGGTAAATTACGCGCCGCAGAAGCCGTTAGCCGCACTAAAATTAAATCACCACTCGCCATGGTTTTAAGCTCTGTAGGGTTACCTTCAAGATCAAAATAATCACGACTGATAGCAATCTGATTTTGATAGGGTTTGGGCGGGTTTTCATGTTCACTAATTAATTCCAGAGAGGCATAAATTGTTGTGTTATTCGCGTTAATACTTTTCAAAGAATCTAATTGTGCATAATCAATCAGGCTAGTGAAAACACCCTTCTCATTAATTTCTTGGGTAAAATCAGAAGTAATCAAAGACGCTTCCGTCGTACTCTGCCCATCACTAGCACTGGCAACAGCGGCTTGAAATAATGCATTACGCTCTTGCGTACTCAACCAACGGCGTTGACGAGCAAGATCAAAAACATCTAATAACTGCTTACCTTCTGCCTGACCTGATTTCGCTAAGACCGCATACAATAATGCCGCATCACGTAATTCACTGCCATAATAGCCATAATAACCTTGGCTATATACTGTTTGCTTCGCCTTATCGAATGCTTGCTGAGCAAGTTCAGTATCCCCGGCTACCTTTAACGCAAATCCTAGGTGAGCCCAAGGTAAACCTGAACGCGCAATGGCCTTTTCTTGTGCATCAAATAAACGTCTTAAATGTGCTAGCGGCGCGCGGTTAGATCTGGCTAAGACATAAGCAGCATAAGCCTTAGTGGCAAAACGGTAATAATCTTCATTATCACTCCAAGCATAATGAATACTTGTGGTACCGCTAAGATAACGCTGTAAACGATCAAGTGATTTTGTTAACGCATCATGTGGTACCAGTGCACCAGCATCTCTCGCCGCCGTGACAAAGTCGGTGACATAAACGGTCAACCAGTTTAACTCCGTACCAGAGTTACGCCATAACGCGAAACCACCGGAACTATTTTGGCGACGCAGTACTCGATCAATGGCCGCTTCCATTTGACTACGACGAAATTTCTCTGTGAACGTTTGCTCAAATTTTTTCTCAAGTTTATCGGTTAATTTAAACTGTTTTGCCATTTCAGGAGATACTAGGACCCAAGGATAACCACTGCTGGTAGATTGTTCAGTACAACCATATGGGTATTTCAATAATGCATCAAAGTGGCTCGCTACATCGATAGGAGGCTGCGACGAAATGGCAAGTCGCGCCTGAATTGTCTCAGGAATCAAGCCCTCCAAATCAATACTGGGCTGCCAATTCTTTCCTGCTTTAATAACCGCTTGCTCTTTATGCGTTACCGACGGATAAGCTGAGCGAGTACCTAAATTCCAGCTGCGTTCAATGAGGATACTTGCATCAACATTACTGACTTTGGCAGTAATAATACCCTCACCCAATGCTTCCGCTACGATAGGAAACTTCAATGTTTGGCGCTCAGTATCTTTAAGACTTAATTTCTGTTGCCATTGTTGACCTTTCAAAGCACCTGAGACAGAAAATTCAATACTAAATTCTTGTGCGCTTCCGGATAGATTAGACAGATCAAATGCAAGTTCAGATTTATCGCCCAATGCTAGAAATCGTGGACGTGATAGTTGAGTTACTAGCGCATCAGCAATGGTAGTTTCTGCTTCATTACTGCCATAACTGTTATCACTCCAAGCGACTGCCATCCAACGTAAGGTACCGTTGAAATCTGGAACATCAATAGTGATAGAAGCCTGCCCGTTATCATCAAATTTAACGGCCTGCACTTGAATCGCCACAATTTGAACATCACTTTTCGCTTTATTGCCACCGCGTACTAATTCAGCATTACTCTTTTTAAAACGACCACCACCAAATTTTTGTGATGAATAATCAAAACCTGCATTCTCGATAATACTGCCGTAGACATCATATAACTGGTAATCATAACGGCGCGGACTGAACAAGTAGCTAACAGGGTCTGGAGTTTCAAAGCGTTTAATATTTAATACACCCACATCAACAGCCGCAATACTCACCCAAACATCTGAGCTAGGTAAGGAATCACCATCAATGTTTAATTTTGCTGTCACACTACGCTTCGGCTGAACCTTATCAGGAACATCAATATTAATGTTAAAGCTGGCATCGGCTCGACGTAAAGGTAAATGCAATAAACCAAATGCTCGCTTAGGAGCCACAGCATGTTTCATATCACCCGGACTCAATACCGTAGCAGTAAAATATAAATCATGTCGCTTCCAGCTAGTATCAATAAGAACCTCTACTTCAGTTCCTTTATCACTTAAATCTAGTTTTTTACGCCATAAAATTTCTTCATTTGACTCTAGGGTAATAAAGCCTTTTCCATCAACCGCCGGTAGCAATGTCAGTTTGGCAGTATCCCCTGCTTGGTATTGGTCTTTGTTCAACCTCATCATGACTTGATCAGGCTTCATGCTGTCTGAGCTATTATTACTCCAACCACTCCAGCGTGTCGAAAACTGCATCGCAGTTATTATGTTTCCTGAACTGTCTTGTACTTGTAAACGGTAACCACCCCATTCAACAGGTACTGAAAATGTCGCTGGAGATGTGCCATTAAAGTTTAACGTACCAGAAAATACTTCATAATTTAGTGGATCATATTCCCAAGTCCAGCCGCGGGAGTCACTATAACGCCAATAATAATTACGATTTTCACGTACTAAGCTAAACTGATAATCTTTTCCAGATAATAGCTTTCCTGCGGCATCAGTTAATATAGCCTTAAACCTTGCTTGCGAATTATCATCCGCACGCTTATCAAATTGAGGCTCTATGCCGATTAGTTTTTCACTCAAAATATTTGTCACAACCGTACTGCGCGTAATCGGTCTGCCGCCACTTTCGTATAAACTTACATTGGTAATTAATGCAAGAGGCGATTCAATGCTTGACCATTGATTCATAGGTATTGTGAAATCTGCCTGTCCATTAGCATCTAGTTTAATAGCCGGTAATTTTTGCTGCTTAGGAGTGATATTTTCTTGGAAGTCACCAAAAAAATAGTTTTTCCACTGTTCAAATGGATGCGCTTCAAATTCGGCAATAACAAAACCATCTATTTTGTTATTAGAAGCGGGTGCACCATACAGATATTCCCCCAGCAGCGGGATTTTGACTGATTTTCTTTCTGCTGTTTGACGAAACTTTTTTTCATTACCTTCAAACAAAGTAAGCTTTAAACGCTCGGGTAGAAATTCTTCGACTGAAATTTCATAGCGATGACGCAGGTCCTTAATACCCTGACTGGTGTACTCTAAACGCCACTTACCGGTTTTTGCTGCGTCGTCTAACGTATAATTAAATTCATAACGCTGGCTATCACTAAGATTCAAAGTGCGTTTAATAACCCGACTCCCTGTTGGGTCATAAAGAGTGACATCTAGAGGCATAGATGCAACTTGACCACCATCAAAGTCTTTTAATAACGCATAAATATCCAAGGTTTCACCAGGACGGTAAAGATTTCTCGGAGCCCATGAGAATACCTGCATTGCACTGTGGCGGCTGATTGGATTTTTAAACGCCGATAAATTTAAGGCATTACGTTTAAAATTAATCACCGTATATTCATCATCCTTTTGAGCAACCAGTGTATTCCCCTTGGTATAAAAAGATTCGAATTCAGCTTCCCCTAAAGCATTGCTCGATTGCTGACCAATTAGGTTTTTACCTTGAAAAATTTTGACTTTGACATCCTCAAGCACATCACCGGTAGAAATAGAGTGGGTATTAATGCGTAATACTCGTTCATTTTTTCTTAACTGAATGCCGATATCACTAATGGTAAAAAAGTTGGTTGAATAACGGTTATTGTACAAGCCCGGAGCAGACAAAACCGCAACATAAGCGCCTTGTTTATCAATGCCTGAAATTTTTGACAGATCTAAATTAGTAGTTGTTCTCTGGTTACGCTGATTCACAATCGGAAAACGGCCGCTATAAACCATTTCAGTTTCATTCGCAAAACGGTTCAGACTATAACTACTTTCTCGCTCTTGGTAAGTGTAATGTACCCACCTACCTATGTGCTGAGGAAGAATTCTAAAGATTTCAATATCAACTTCATCAATATTAAGTGTAGTTACTGGCAAGGCTCGGCGAATTTTATTAGATAATACATGTCCGTCGCCAGAAAAGCTGGCGCTGGCTTGAGTACGACGCGTTTGAATAGTTTTATCTGATGGTTGAGCTAAAGTCGCTCCATTAATTCCCTTAATTCCAGGGTTGACTAATACTTGGTATTTTCTATTAGGCTCAATAAAAGGATAGATTAGCGCTAACCCATTGCTATCTAATACCCAGTTGTCAGGACTCTGTTGCTCCTCATCCAGTGTTACAGTTAATAACTCACGCCAGTGGCGATCAATATCAACAGGAACCGTCAAACGAATAACCAGTGCGCCGCCATTATTCCAGCTTTCTTCTTTTATGCTGGTGATCTTTTGTTTTTGTCCAGCATATTGCTGAGTCAAGACTTGCTTCTCAAACTCGGAGATACGCAGCTGATAGTGCATTCGTAAACATTGGTTATCAGTACACAGATTACGATCTTTCATCCATTGTCGTTGTGACGTTTTAAGTTGATCTGTTTTTTCAAACTGCTGATAAAGCTGACCCAATTTAGAATCTTGGTTTGATAAATCACTATCAGAACAGATTAATTTCTCAGTTTTACTGGCGGCTTTATCACAATTAAAACTAGCGCTATGAGATAGCGGTGATAAAAATACCCATAGCAGAGTCATTAGTATCATTAATGATTTCGGGCGATCAGCCAAAAACATAGTGAATTCCTTTTCATAGATAAATATTAAGGCGTGATTATGCCCTGTCATCCCACTATTTCCCAGTTATTTACAATTTAAGAAATAACAATACGATAAGTGGTTTAGAAGTTATTTTGCATGCGAATTTAGCAGAATTAGACCTTTACTTAGCTTTCACTTGATTGCTAACCTTCCTGCACTATAAAAAATTCTCTCAGTGGCTAGTTCAATATGATTAATTTGACCGTAAACGGCATCGAACACTCCCTCGATGTAGAAGCCGATACTCCTCTTTTATGGGTCGTGCGTGATTTTTTAGACTTAAAAGGCAGTAAATTCGGCTGTGGCGCTGGCTTATGCGGTGCTTGTACCATGCACCTTAACGGCAACCCAATTCGTACCTGCATCACCCCGGTGAGTGCTGTTGCAGGCCAAGCGATTACCACCATTGAGGGCCTTGGCAACCCCGATAAACTCAGCTCAGTGCAACAAGCTTGGGTCGAACACAATGTGCCTCAATGTGGTTACTGTCAGTCAGGGCAAATCATGTCGGCCACGGCTTTATTAGCCAGCAATCCAAAACCCAATGATCAAGATATTGATAACGCTATGAGCGGCAACATCTGTCGCTGTGGAACCTACCCGCGTATCAAAGCCGCCATTCATTCCGTAGCCAATAAAAGCGCAACACAAAATAGTGACTTATTCACCAATGCTTCCGTTATCAAAAGCATGGAGAGCAAATAATGACTTCATTATCTTCCGTTAAAAATCATTCACGCCGTAATTTTCTAAAAGCAACCAGTATCGGCACCGGCGGTTTGATGATATCCATCGCTTTACCGGGCTGTGCAGCCCTTAAAAATGGTGGCATGAATCAAGTCGATGGCCAAGAGCAATGGAATTCCAATGCTTGGTTACGCATCGATAGTGATAATAGTATTCACTTTGTACTCGACCGTGTCGAAATGGGTCAAGGTACCTATACCGGTATGACCTCACTTTTAGCCGAAGAACTAGAAGCCGATCCCGAGAAAATCGATGTCAGCTTTGCAGGTGTGGATTCGATTTACCGCAATACGATTTATGGCATTCAAATCACAGGCGGAAGTACCAGTGTCGCCAGCAGCTGGCAGATTGTTCGTGAAGCCGGCGCTGCTACACGAATGATGCTGATTCAAGCCGCCGCCAATACTTGGGAAATTAAACCCAATGATTGTAGCGCAGAAAATGGACAAATCATTAATAATGCTGAGGGTCATCCACAACAAGGGCAAAACCTAAGTTATGGCCAACTGGCAGGTATAGCCTCTACCTACTCAGTTCCAAGTGACATCCCCTTAAAAGATAAAGCCGACTTCAAAGTGATCGGTAAATACAATAAGCGCCTTGATGCACTTAAAAAAGCCACTGGCACTGCCGATTATGGTATTGATACTGAATTACCCGGTATGAAGTACGCCGTTTTCACCCGCGCAGGTCGCTGGGATAGTCAGATTAAAAATTTCGATGCGAGCAAATTAAAAGCGCTGCCTGGCATCGAGCAAGTTTTCGCAATCAATAAACCCAGTGCTATTGGTATCGCGATCGTAGCAAAAAGTTATTGGCAGGCACGTAAAGCTCAACAACAATTAAAGGTTCAATGGCATGAGAGTGAACTGGATAAAGTCGATGATGCCAGCATCTTCGCTCAGTATAAAAAAGACCTAGCCGAAGATAACGGTAAAAACGTTCGCAGCGAAGGGGATATAGAATACGCCTTAGAAAATGCAGCGCATACTATTAGCGATGAATTTGAAATGCCCTTTTTAGCGCACGCGACCTTAGAGCCGCAGAACTGCGTTGCTTGGGCAAAACCTGATAGCTTAGAAGTCTGGGCCCCGACTCAATCACCCGACATGGCCCAAGTTGCCGCGGCAAAAGCCACCGATTATTCATTAAGCGATATTAAAATTAATACTACCTTTATCGGTGGTGGATTTGGTCGTCGCATCAATCAAGATTTTGTCGCCGAAGCCGCGGCTATCAGCGAAATTTCTCAGCAGCCTATTAAGCTTATCTGGTCTCGAGAAGAAGATACTCAACGTGATTGGTACCGCCCTTCTAGTTATCACAAACTCAGTGCTAGCATCGATAAAAACGGTAATATCAGTGGCTGGAACCACCAAATGGCAGGCTCGGGAGTATTCGATTATTTTGTCGGTGAAGCCGCACCTGCTCAATACCCATTTGCCCCTAAATTTATGTACGGCTTTTTAGAAAGTGCAGGCAAAATTGGCGAAGGTATTATTGCCCCAGCAGATGGCTCTATCTTTGAAGGTGCTGAAGCTCTACCTTATGATTTTGACCATATCAACGTCGATTATAAAAAATCGGACAGTGGTATTTTAGTCGGCAACTGGCGCAGCGTAGGTTATTCCCATAATGGCTTTATTGTCGAAAGCTTTATCGAACAGCTTGCTCAAAACCCTATCGTTAAGCAACAAGGTAAAGATTCTTATCAGTTCCGTTATCAGCTACTCAATAAACACCCAAGAGCACAAGCCGTCTTAAAAATGGCAGCCGAAAAAGCCAACTGGGGAACGCCTCTAGAAGGTTGCAGCCAAGGTATCGCGATTCATAAATCTTTTGGTACTTGGGTCGCACAGGTAGCCGATGTTTCAAATGACGCCCTTGAGAATGGCCAAATTCAAGTTAAGCGTATTGTCTGCGTGGTTGATTGTGGACAAGTGGTGAACCCTGACATGGTGAATGCTCAAATGGAAGGCGGTATTAACTTCGCTTTAACCGCTGCGTTATATGGTGAAATTACAATTAAAGAGGGCATCCCTCAACAGACTAATTTCCATGACTACCAACTTTTACGCATGAACGAAGCACCTCAAATCGACGTGCATATTATCGAAAGTGACGAAAAACCAACCGGTGTGGGTGAACCAGGAGTTCCACCTTTAGCCGCTGCCGTTGCGAATGCTATTACGGCTAAGACGGGTCAGAAATTTAACAAGCTGCCTCTAAAGCTGTCATAAGTTGAGCAAAAATCATTTATGAACGGCAGTAATCGTTTTGTTTTAACTCAGCTTAACCAATGGCTAGCTCAAGGATTAGAACCTTGGTTAGCGACTGTTATAGAAACCTACGGATCTTCACCAAGACCTGTGGGTTCTATGATGATCTATCATCCAGAGAAAGGCATTATAGGTTCCTTATCTGGGGGCTGTATCGAGCAGGAATTAATCACTCAGCTTAATAGCTCAGAATTGAGACCTAAAATCATTCGTTATGGCGAGAGCCCAGAGCAAAGGTCAAGATTGGCTCTACCTTGTGGTGGCCATCTCGATATTTTATTAGAAAAAATCTCGCAATCTCAAAAAGATCATTTCTTAGTGATTGAAAATGCATTGGCGACTCGAAGATGGATAACTCGCCATGTCGATTTAACCACTGGGCATTTACAAACCGTTAATGAAATTGTGGATAAGGATATCGAAAGAAAAAATAATACTCTTATCCATGCCTTAAAACCTCACGATAAACTGCTTTTAGTCGGTGCTGGTGAAGTCGCCCGTTGCTTAGCTGAAATTTGTAAAAACTTAGAATTTGATGTCACTCTTTGTGATTATCGCGATGAGTTTTTACAAGGTTGGCAAGTGGAAGGAGTACAAGTTATCAAGACCATGCCGGATGACTTAATCAGTGAGGCTTTTCATGATAATCACTGTGCTATCGTTGCCCTAGCCCATGACCCTAGAGTCGATGATATGGCAATGATGGAAGCATTAAAAACAGAGGCATTTTATGTCGGCGCAATGGGCTCCTTTGTCACATCAACTAAACGCCGCGAACGCTTAATTGAATTGGATCTTGACCCAAAACAAATTTCAAAACTCCATGCCCCGATAGGATTAGATATTCACAGTAGAACCCCTTATGAAATTGCAGTTTCAATTGCGGCACATTTAATTTCTGCTCGTGCGAATCGCTAACTAGGTAGTATGAGTTCATGAATAATTTCGGGATATTAGTCTTAGCCGCGGGCCAATCTAGTCGATTTGGTAGTGATAAACTGCTCGCGCATATGCCGGATGGTCGTCCTGTTATCGCCCATAGTTTAGCGCCATTGCTCGCCATATCTAGAGAAGAAAAAATTAAACTCTGCGTTATCACACGCCCAGATAACATTTCATTAATTCATTACCTCACCCTTGAAAACATTCCTTATAGCTTATGCCCTGATGCACACCAAGGTATGGGTCATAGCATAGCCCATGGCATAAAAACCCATCAGACATGGGATGGTTGGGTGATCGCCTTAGCTGATATGCCCAAGGTATCACAGGCACTCGTCACAGAGCTCATTCAAAATATTAATCAACACAAGCACGTCATTGTGCGTCCTCATGTAATAAGCGAAAATAAAAAAATACCAGCCCACCCAGTCTACTTTCCGCGCCATCTTGGCTATCAGCTCAGCCAATTACAGGGTGATCGTGGAGCAAAAGAATTAATTAAGCTTCATAGCCAGAGTTTAAAGTCTTTAGATATCTTAGAGGGTGACAATTTAATCGATGTCGACACCCCAGAAATTCTCAAAAGCTTTTAAATCCGATTTGTTGCAGGCAAAAAAAACGGACCTAATTAGGTCCGCTTTAATAGTAGAGCATCGATATTAGAAGCTTTGACGCATACTCACTAACGTTGCTAATACTTCACCGTCGTTACCATAGTCAGCGTGATCAAATTCGAAACGTACTGAACGGCTATCCGTTACTTGATACCAAACTTGGCCATAAAAGTTTGCTTTCAGCTGACGAGCAGAAGAATCATCATCTTCACCCTGACCAAAACCTAAATGGATATTAGTTTTTTCATTAAACTGATACTGAGTTGATAATGAAGTGGTATAGGTATAACTATTCTCTTCGGCATCACGATCGGCACCACGATAAGCAAAACCAAACTCCAGTTCTTTTGTTGCTTGTAGTTTGGCACCAGCACCAAATATAGCCGGTTCAGTGACTAGGTCTTTCGCTGCTGCAATTTTACCGGCATCCGCTGATAATTCAGCCGCCGCTAAGTTCGCTTTAGCTGCTTCGCTTTCAGCAACAAGATTTTTAACATACACAGCGTTAAGGGTTAAATCACCCAACGTTGTTGCACCCGCGACAGAAATACCAGTGATACCAGCATCGTTGGTTAATTCATCGTCACCATTTACATCGGTTGTACGAGAGTCATCACCTACATGCAAAGCAATCGTAGCAGTGACAGGTGAAGCCGAACCCCAGCCGCCATTGCCATAGGTATAATTAATAACACTTGAATTACGGAAACCGTAAGCCATAGAACCTTTTAATTCATCGGTTACGTAGAAATAAGATGCAAGACCTTGCGACTCACCACGAGCGGTATTCCAACCACTGTATTGCATAAAGGTAGACCACTGGGTACCGATTTTGAAACTATGGTCACCCTTTTCTAAACCCAACCAACCCAAACGAGTTTTCAGTGCTTCACCACCGCTTTCTAAAACGTTGGCTTGGAATTCCATTCTATAAGTGCCTTTCCAGCCACCTTCTACCGCTTCTTCACCCTTGATACCAATACGCGATTGTACATTATTGGTCAGCGCAAACTCTTGGGCATCGCTATTACCATTAGGCGCTTCGCCGCCTGCGTATACATCTGCGCCATTCACTAGGCCTGAGTTATTGAAATGTTCTAAACCGATATCAACAAAACCATAGATATCTGCAGTCGGTGCAGCCATCGTCATGTTTGAAAGAGATACACCTGTTAACGCCATTGCTAAAAGTGATTTTTTATACATTTTTTACAACCTTAATTCTGCAATTTTTATCAGGCGCGCAATAAGTAAAAACTTACCAGCCTGCACTGGTTGTTTTTTAACCAACCAGTATTTAACAGCGACACATTACACGAAAGTTGATTGAATGGACATTCAATGAGTTGATCAGTATCAAATTTTTTTGTTTCTTTGTGTGTAAATCGATATCGAAAGTTAGGAGAGGACTTTAAGAAAAATACAGTATTGGATAATACACTTATAAAACAGACAGTTAAGACATAACAATTGAGCAACACTAGTCAACTTTTATGCAGATTTCACATATTGAACGCTTATTCAATCTCAAGTTTGTGCTATCTTGCGCGCCAATTAAATTCTAACCGCTCAGTTAGAATTTTGTAACGTATTGTAAAAATCTAATAAAAAGGGTGCTCAATGTCTGAAAATACAAGCATGCACGGGTTTTGGAAAAGCCGCTGGCTATTTATCTTAGCGGCTACTGGTTCGGCCGTTGGCCTAGGAAATATTTGGAAGTTTCCTTACATCACGGGTGAGAATGGCGGTGGTGCTTTCGTACTCGTCTATTTACTCTGCATTTGTATTATCGGTATTCCGGTAATGATCGCCGAAGTCTCTTTAGGTCGCATGGGTCGTCAAAGCCCAATCAATACCATGAAAGCATTAGCGAAACGTTCTAATGCGAGTCCTAACTGGGCCATTATTGGTTGGATGGGAGCCCTAGCGGGTTTCTTAATCTTATCTTTCTATTCTGTGATCGCAGGCTGGGCACTTTCTTATACTGTCGATATGGCCAATGGAGATTTCGTTAAAATTTCAGCGGAAGAATCAGGAAATATTTTTGGCGCGCTATTAGGCAGCCCAACACAACTGACCATCTGGCATACCGTATTTATGCTGCTCACCATTGGCATTGTAGCCCGTGGTGTGAATGCAGGCTTAGAAAACGCAATTAAGTTTTTAATGCCAGTATTATTTATCTTATTGTTTATTCTGTTTGGTTACGCACTGAGCTCTGATGGTTTCAGCCAAGGCGTAAACTTTATGTTCAGCTTTGATTTTAGCAAGCTCACCACTGAAAGTATTATGGTGGCATTAGGTCATGCCTTTTTCACATTAAGCTTAGGTCTAGGTGCCATCATGGCTTATGGCGCATATATGCCAGCTAATACGTCGATTGCTAAAACCGTAGTTATCGTTGCTTTCTTAGATACCGCCGTTGCCATCATGGCAGGTCTAGCCATTTTCCCTATCGTATTTGCCAATGGCTTAGAGCCAAGTGCTGGTCCTGGTTTATTATTCCAAACATTACCAATTGCTTTTGGCCAGATGAGTGCCGGTGTTATTTTTGGCACCCTATTCTTTGTTTTGGTTTCGTTTGCTGCTTGGAGTTCGGCGATTTCTCTAGCGGAACCAATTGTTGCTTGGATCGTTGAACGTTTCCAAGTTAGCCGATATAAAGCGGCTGCGATTATTGGTTTGAGTGCTTGGGTTCTAGGTTTAGCGACAGTTTTCTCATTCAACATCTGGTCGGATGTGAAGTTATTTGATAAAACGCCGTTTGATTTATTAGACTTCCTAACCACCAATATTCTATTACCGTTAGGCGGTTTATGTATTGCGATTTTTGCTGGCTGGAAAGTTTCAACGACTAAGATGATGGATGAAGTTGGGATTGATTACCCAGTTTTATTCAAACTATGGCTATTTACGTTACGCTTCTTAGCACCGTTGGCAATTATTGCGGTCTTGGTAAATGGTCTAATTTAGATCAATATTTTTACCAGAAGCTATCACTAAAAGTAGAGTGATCTTTTTAGAGAGCTCTACTTTTAGTCTATTTTTGTTTCTAGAATTTAAAACTAGCACCGACCTGTAGCGAAGTAATACTGTCAATCGAGGTCACTGAAACATCTGAAATTCCATTGTAATACTCAAAGGCTTCCCAAACGATGGTTCTGATATGATAAGAGGCATTTAATTCAAGATGATCATTGATATCAAACTTTGCCCCCGTCATCAGTTGGAATGAGAAACCTTTTAAGTCTTCACCATCATTAAACTTTGCAGAATCATCCTTGCCATAAGAGCCAAAGCCTATCCCCCAATAAGGTTGAACTAGGCTTTGTCCATAAACAAACTGCCAATCAAGATCATAGCCGCTATAAGTAAGATCAGAGGTTTTATGATCAGCAGAAATTTTCACATACGATAATTTAATTCTATTATTGCTCTTTGTTCTATAACCACCAGAAAGTGCATAACTGGAAGAGCTGAAAGAATTTTTCTTAGTTTCAGTATCGTCGTCATAAACATTACTGGTTTCAGCTTGAATACTGGTATCTAAACCTAGACCAAGGAAGAAACCGTTATCACTATCCGCTAAAGAAGTTTGGCTACATAAAATACTGGCTAAAGAGAATAAGCCAAGAAGTGTTTTGTTCATTTTCATCCTTGAGAGTCTATTTATTACTGGTAATATTGAGCACGAAGCACCCAGCTTTCCATGCTAAGGGCGCGAATTCTAATGATATTTACCGACTTGTCAATTTAAGCCTTCTCCTCCACCTGAAACTGTAATTCCGCCAGCTTGCGATACAAGTCAGAACTTTCAAGCAATTCATCATGGTTACCAAAATCCACCAGCTGGCCATGATCAAATACCGCAATACGGTCCACATGACGGACCGTCGCTAAACGGTGGGCAATAATAAACGTCGTACGCCCCTTCATTAATCCATCTAACGCTTGCTGCACATAATGTTCGCTCTGGGCATCCAACGCACTGGTCGCTTCATCCAATAACAATATTTTAGGATCGCGTAAAATCGCGCGAGCAATGGCTAAGCGTTGCTTTTGTCCACCAGAGAGTTTCACCCCCTGCTCCCCTAAAAAGGATTGATAACCGTCGGGGAGTTGTTCAATAAATTCATCCGCATGAGCCGCTTTCGCCGCCGCCATCACTTCAGCCTCGGTAGCGTCTGGGCGACCGTATTTTAAGTTATCCCAAACATTGGCACTGAATAAAACCGGTTGCTGAGGAACTAAAGCAAACTGACTGCGTAAGTCTTGTAGGTCCCACTCGGTTAACGGTTTCCCAGCGATTTTAATATCACCATTTTGTGGATCACGAAAGCGTAATAACAAGTCAAAAATCGTCGACTTACCAGCCCCAGACGGCCCAACTAATGCAATACTTTCTCCCGCTTTCACCGCAAGGTTTAGCTGGTTTAACGCATTCATGTTCGGACGTGAAGGATAGGCATAGCTCATATTATTGAATTCGATTAAAGGCTGATCTTGGAGAACACCATATTCAGAAGAAGTATCTGCGACGGTTATTTCAGGGGATTCAATTTCCGCCTTGGTCGCTAATAACTCCCGGATACGCTCCGCTGCCCCCGCAGCTCGCTGCACTTCACCATAGACTTCCGTTACCGCCGCTAATGATCCTGCTACCATAATGGCATAGAAAACAAACGCGGCTAGATCACCCGCGGATAACTCCCCAGCTATCACATCACTGCCACCCACAAATAACATGCCGGCCACAGAGCCCATCACCAACATCATCACCAAAGCAATTAACAGCGCGCGCTGGCGAATGCGTTTTAACGCCACATCAAACGCACTTTCAGCAGCTTGGCCAAATTGTTCATTCACCATATCTTCACGGGTAAAAGCTTGTACGACTTTTATATGCTGCAGACTTTCCCCGGCCCAAGCGCCAACAGTGGCTATTTTGTCTTGGCTATCGCGGGAGAGTTTTTTAACCTTTCGGCCAAAATATATTAATGGGAAAACAATAAAAGGCACGACCAGCAAAACAATCAGAGTCAGTTTAATATTACTAATAAACATTAAACTTAAACCACCAATAAAGGTTAACGCATTACGTAAAGCAAAAGAGAAAGACGAACCAATAACGGTTTGTAAGAGGGTTGTATCCGTTGTCACACGACTCTGAATCTCCCCAGCTAAATTATCTTCAAAAAAGCTGGGTGGTAAACTGACTAGGTGGCTATAAAGTTTCTTACGCACATCGGCGACAACCCGCTCCCCTAACCAAGACACCATATAAAAACGGAAATAAGCACCAATCGACATAGCAAAAATAATCAAGCCGACGACGCTTAACGCATTAGCCAATCCTAAGGTCGATTGACTCGAGAAGCCTTCATCAATCATCAACTTCACACCCTGGCCTAACGACAAAGTTAATGTCGCCGTTGCGACCAATGCGATAATTGCAATAACTAAACGTAAACGATATGGACGGACAAATCCCCAAAGCCACAATAACATTTTCAATCCTCTTTTATTAAGTCCATCGGTTACGCTCTTTTACTTAAGCTATAAAGATGGTGTGTCACATTAAAATTTCAATGTTTATACAAAATACTCATCTGAATGAGAGTATACTTTATTCTTGTCTTCAACTTTTTATCAGCGTCATTTCTTATAGGCTCTATTATGTCGGCGCCCTCGATTCGTTCTCTAGCTATACTACTCGCGATGCTCACCGCAGTCGCCCCGTTTGCAGTCGATATGTATTTACCGGCAATGCAAGCGATGGCAAAAGATCTGGCTACGCCAATTCATTATGTTGAAATTAGCGTCAGTACTTTCTTATTGGGCTTTGCTATCGGCCAACTCATCGGCGGCCCTGCTTCCGATCATTTTGGCCGGAAGCCAATGATTGCAATAGGGCTGATTTTATTTGCTATAACGAGCTTAATGCTAACGCAAACCGAGTCAATCGATCAGTTATTAATACTACGCGCCCTGCAAGCCATAGGTGGTGGTATGGCGACCGTTAATTCATCAGCGATGATTCGAGATTTATTTGCCGGTGATGAAATGGCCAAAGTATTATCCATGGTGGCTATCGTTATGATGTCGGCGCCACTTATCGCTCCCATGCTTGGTGCTTTAGTGGTTGAGCTTTTGAACTGGCAAGCCATCTTTCTTTGTCTATCTATTTATTCTGTCCTGGTAATGCTGTTATTACTTTGGCGTCTACCGGAAACTAATCCAAAAAATTCAAATCGCACTAAAGATGAAGAAGATAAACCATCGCTTTGGCAATCGTATAAACGGGTTTTAAGTCACCGCCAAGCCATGGGTTACATCATCGCCATCAGTTTCGGTTTTAGCGGCATGTTCGTCTTTATTACTTCATCGGCCTTTACGTATCTGGAATATTTCTCGGTGAGTGTGCAATTGTTCCCCTTCTTATTCGGGGCCAATGTATTAGTGATGATGTTAATGAACCGAATCAATGTCTGGGCACTGAATCATTATGCGTCGGCGAATATATTAACCGTGGGTCTGCTTATTCAGTTGATCTGTGGTATCGGTTTAGTCATTGCGAGTTACAACCAGCCAAACCTCTATTTTATCGTCGCACTCAATATGCTATTTGTCGGCTCACTGGGTCTAATTGCAGCGAATGCCACGGCAGGGGCTCTCAATTACTTTCCTGATATTAGTGGTACAGCGACCGCCGTAATCGGAGTAACTGAATTTACCTTAGGTGCTATCGTCGGCATATTTTGGTCTTATTTACACGAGCTTCAGTTCATCGCCACCGCACAACATACCCTAAGCCCTATGGCTTGGGTAATGGCAAGTTGCGCACTCATTGGCTTAGTCGGTTTAAAGGTTCTATCAAAAACTAAAGTACTTGCTAGCAAGCCGCTTTAGCATAGGCCGTATTAAGCCGCTTTAGCATAAACCTTAGATGCCGCAACTGAATTAGCAGCCGCTTGCACCGCTAACTGCTCACGTTGCTTTTTAGCTTGCGCTTTTTGCTGTAAAACCATTTCTAATAAGGTATCGCTCATTGCGCTTTGTAATTCAAATGCACTCATGACTTTTCTCCAAGGTCTAATAATCTAAAATATATTAACTTAAGCTAGTTCAGCAATTTGTTGATTGGCAGCTTGAACCGCTTGCTCTGCATTACCACCCGCCATGCCTTCGGCATAAATAAACTCAACCTCCTGCACCCCAACAAATTTCAAAACTTGTTCGATCCAAGGAGACTGATGATCAAATGCACTACCCGCATACTGGCCACCACGGGTTGAAACCACGTACGCTTTTTTCACATTCAGTAAACCCACTGGGCCATTTTCGCCATAAGTAAAACTTACTCCTGCACGGGCAACATGATCGATCCAAGCTTTGACAGTAGACGGTGTGCTGAAGTTATACATAGGCACTGCTAATACTAAGGCATCGGCATCTTTCAATTCAGCGATATAAGATTCAGAACGCTTAGCCGCAGCTTGTTGCGCTTCATTTCGTTGATTAGCGTCTAACTGAAAACCAGAAAAGACTTCATCGGTTAAATGGCCTAAACCTTCTTGGTTAAGGTCACGGTAGTGAACCTGAGCTTGCTGGCCGCTTACTAGCTGATCAACGACTGCCTTAGCTAATACGGATGAAGTAGCTTCTCGACCGGCGATGCTGGAATCAATATGTACTATTTTCATAATTTGTTTCTCTCGTTGTTGTTTCGAGTTGATGGAAGTAGTATATATCTATAAATTTGATTAGGTACCGGCAAAACCCGATCTAATCAATCGACTTTTTAGATGAGTTGTTAATTACCTAGAAAAGAAGGTTGCTATGTCCACAGCCAGTATTACTCCCATTCAAGCGGCCAAAACCTCCGTTCCTAAGGTCTCTCTTGAGCAATGGTCTATGTTTATCACGGTGGTAGAAGAAGGAAGCTTCCAAGCCGCCGCCGATAAATTGCTAAAAAGCCAAAGCAGCATCAGCTACGCGATGCAAAAGATGCAGCAAGGCTTAGGGGTCAATGTCTTTGAACATAAGGGGCGTAAAGCTGAGCTTACCGATGCCGGCCAGCTAATGCTGCAGCGAGCAAAAGACCTGATTCATGCCGCCAGTGCCGCTGAAAAAGTCGCCGCTGATTTCTCTGAGGGTTGGGAACCTCAAATTGGCCTCGTGCTCAATGACATGTTTCCCGAGCATATTTTGCATACCGCACTTAAAAAGTTTGGCGAACAGTGCCCGCAAACTCGCTTAGAAATTTATGTTGAAGTTCTTTCCGGAGTAGACGATAAGCTGCGTAATGGCGAAGCTCAGATCGCCATCAACCACATGATCCCCAGTGGTATGGTCGGTGAGCCGATCATTCAGATGGAATTTGTCCGTGTCGCCCATCCAGACCACCCGCTGCATCATATCGGCCGTGCTATTTATCACAGTGATATGAAATTACACCGCCAAATTGTTATTCGTGATTCAGGGAGTTATCGCCGTGAAAACCGAGGTTTTTTAGGCTCAGATCAGCGCTGGACGGTATCAAATATGCGCGAAGCTTTTGGCTTGCTTAAATTAGGCTTTGGTTCTGGAGTATTAGCCCGTCATCTCGCTCAGCCTGCAATCGATGCAGGTGAACTGAAAGAGCTGGATATTGATGGTAGTGGCCGCTTGACCTCAAACATGAACTTAATTTTTGCCGACAAAGCCAATACAGGCCCTGCCGCTTTATTATTGGCAAAGCTATTAAAAGAAGCCGCTAAAGATTAGCGCTTTAGTTCCCAGGCTATCGAAGACGCAACCGTATCCATGACTAAACGCCCCAGAAGTTCACCAAATAGAACATGTTTACCACAATAGTGGACGACTTCAGGGCCCTGCCCACTGATCACCGCAACGGAGTCGGTTCCCGTTCCCGTCGCGATCTTATTTGAAATAGGGCTGAGTATATTAGCTTCTTGCAGCGCTGCGGCCTTAGCTTCAGTAATCACAAGAATAGCCTCTACACTGGCCGAGGCGGTTAATTGCGCTGAGGTTAAAACGATAATATTGATGGTGCCTACGTCTGTAGGGTCACTTGTCATGCTTCGACATTCGGCCAAATCACCAGTGCGCCTCGCATTCGACAAACCTGAGGTCACTAGAACAATAATGTCGATACCTTGCTCAGTAACCTTGGCCATGCGAAATGACTTCATCGATGCCGCAGTCATCATGCCTACGGCTTTACCCTGCCAACCTTCAGCAGTGCAATAATTTGTTAGGGTTGAGGCTGGTAACTCATCAACTGAACTCTGCTTAGGGACTTTCATATTTAACAAATGCTGTGCATCTACCAAGCCACCATTTAAAACTGCAGAGCTCAATATCGAATGAGGCTGACTAAACTCAATATGGATATGATTATCTGTATGCTGCAAAGATGCATATCGTGTGAGCGCCGTGGTCATTGCACTATGACTCCCTAATCATTGAAAAATAAGCAAAAAATTGACCGCTTATTTAATCATATTGAAATCAAATAGAAACATTTGAAAGAAGCAGCAAAAATCAGCCATTCTGTTAGAATGTAACCTATTCTTGTGATCAACGATTTTGATCAATCATTACCGATTCCAACCCGAGGCTTTCCCTTGTCTGCTGAAATTACTTCCTTCTCTGACTTTTTCATTCACGACCGTATTGGAAAAACCCTTGAGAAACTCAAGCTCAATATCCCAACCGACGTGCAGAAAACCTCGATTCCCCATGCGTTAGACGGTAAAGATCTTCAGGTTTGTGCAGAAACAGGCAGTGGTAAAACACTGGCCTATCTACTGCCTATGATGCAGAAATTTTTAGAATCTAAATCTAAGATCCAAGGTACTCGTGGATTAGTTTTAGTACCAACCCGTGAACTTGCACGCCAAGTTTATAAAGCAACCCAACAATTTACAGACATGAATGGCATGTCTGTTGGCTTGCTCACTGGGGGCGACGACTTTAAATACCAAGCCGCTATGTTGCGTAAGAACCCTGAATTCATCGTTGCAACGCCGGGTCGCTTAGTTGATCACATTAAACGTCGTTCGACTGATTTAGTAGATCTTGAAGTGCTGGTGCTAGATGAAGCCGACCGCATGCTCGACATGGGCTTTGCTGAAGATATGGAAATCATCTCGGAAGAATGCAACGAAGCTAGCCGCCAGACGTTATTGTTCTCTGCGACTTTGCACCACAAGGGCATCGCCCGCGTTGCTGCCAAAGTTTTAAAAGAACCTGTAGAAATCACCACCGCAACGGTACGCGATAAGCACGACAATATTCGTCAGCAAGCAATCCTAGCCGACGATGACGCTCATAAAGATCGCATTTTAAGCTGGTTGCTATCCAATGATAAGTTCGAAAAAGCCATTATTTTCACCAATACCCGTATTGAATCTGAGCGCTTAAATGTGTTCTTGCGTCAGCACAGCTGCCGTTGTGCGGTATTGCACGGTGAACTGAGCCAAGATCAGCGTAACGCTACCATGCAGATATTCCGCGATGGCAAGATTAACGTGCTCGTTGCAACCGACGTTGCTTCTCGTGGCTTAGATGTCAAAGGCATCGACCTAGTTATTAACTACAACATGGCGCGCAAAGGCGATGACTATGTTCACCGTATTGGTCGTACTGGCCGTGCTGGTGAAACCGGCACCGCGATCTCTTTGATCGACCATACCGAATGGAACCTTAAGGCGGCAATTGAACGCTACCTTAAGCAAGACCTTGAACCGCGTGTCATTAAAGAGTTGAAAGGCGCATACAGCGGTCCTAAACGCTTGAAAGCCTCTGGTAAGGCCGCTGGTAGTAAGAAGAAAAAAGCCGGTCCAGGTCGCGATAAGCGTCCAGGCAAGAAAGGCGCGGGTCCAGCGAATAAGAAAGTCAGTGCTAAGAAAGCGAATGGACCTCGTCCAAGTCGTCCTAAGCCAAGTAACTTGATGGATAACGAAGGTTTTGCACCGATTAAGAAAAAGAAGCCTTCGCCAAAGCAAGACAGCTAGATAAAAAGTCCGATAGTAAGCTTAGGTAATTAATTGCTTTTGCTTACTATCGATAGATTAAAAACTAAAACCATTCCACTCAGATATTAATGCAAGACGCTTGCATCAACGTCCTCAGCAAACTCCGCCGGTAATACACAAACACGATTCAACATCAGTAAGCTATGGCTTGGCATAATCACCTCTTGCTCCTCTTCTGGCATAGCCGCAGATTCAAGGGTAATAATGTCATCCAACAAGACAACCGTTGCATCAATGGAATCCAAGGCCACAATCACTGCACTGTAAAAACCATATTTTGTATTGATAGAAACCAAATCACCGACCTCAATTTCTTTGCGGTAAGTAATGAAGTCTTCCCCTTCTAATTCATCCCCCGGCCAAGGAGTATGAAAGCGAGCGGTAGCAACGAGATGAATTAAGCCCTGTACCATGCCATCTTCGATATCCAGCTCAATATCTTTATCGCTAACATTCATCACCTTCTGTAAAAGGCTCATGAAAAGCTCACTGTCTTCTTCCGACCAGCGTAAATCAATGGGGTTTTGGTGGTGAGTAGATGGCTTGAAAGAAACATCAATCGCATATTCTATCGCGACTTTATCGGCTTCTTTGCCACGAGGCATAAGAACACTAACTACGTCTAAATCAGAGTTCTGTTCATTGGCTAAACGCCAAAACAAGGGTTGTAATACGGCATTCATGTCGTTCACTCCTCTAGTATCGCTCTCTTCTAACTTATTATTAGCAGGGCCAAAAAGCGCATGCAAGATAATTCAATCTAAGCTTTGGGTCTTATTATCTTGTTATCGTTCAAAATCTACCGACCTTTAGGGCTAATCTTTACAGAATAGCTGTCATTAAGTCATTAGTGACATTCCCTTTCTTAAATATCGTAGCCAATGTTCATTTAGTCAAGAATAGCCAAAAAGTTCACTTGTTTGCGAAAAGTGATACTATTCAGAAAAAATTATTAAGGACAGTCCATGCAAACCTTGCGCTTACTACCTCTAACCGCCCTACTAACCGCTGGTTTAATGACGGGTTGTGCAACTAAAGTTGTGAACCTTGAATACATCGAACTGGATGCGCAAAAAGATGCTGCCATGGCCGATGAATCTGCCGCTAAGAGTATTCAACGCGCACAGATGAACATAGAACTAGGAAAAACTGAAGATCTATCTTTCTATGCACCTCGCCACCTAATAATTGCCCAAGAAAAGCTACTAGAAGCCCGTAACATGCATATTTCGGGCGATCCTGATGGTGAAGTTAAACCGATTGCCATGGCCTCTAAAAAGACCATTGAAGCAGGCTTAGCAACAAAAAAGTTGGTTATTACCACACTACGCCCATCCCTTAAGCACAAAGCAAAGCTATTAGAGATTAAGGCTGACAAGTACTACCCAGAAAATTACACCGGGATTGCAGCGACAATCGTTGAGCTGATCGATCTCATTGAAGACGGCAAGGTCACCGAAGCCCAGCTGGGTCAAAAAGAGCTGTTGGTACGCATGCATGCAAACGAAGTTGAAACGATTGAATTCATTCAATTACAACCAATCAAAGATCAGTTAAGCAATATTCAAGGCAAAGGCGGCGATAGCATCGCACCAAGCAGCTGGGCCGTTGCTCAACGCAGCTTGTTAAAAGCTCAAGCACTGATTGGTAAAACACCGCGCGCTAAGAAACAGATCATGCAAGTGACCCACGACGCACAACGCGCCGCAGATCACTCAAATATCATCACGGATTTTTCTAATGAATTGAACGATGCGAATAGCGATAACGCTGAAGCCATCGCCCTTAAGGTAGAGCGCTGGTTATACCGTGTATCCGTTGCCCTTAAACACGACGACATTCGTCACCGCCCATTCGATGAGCAAGCTGCAACTTTAGCGACTGAAGTTGAAAAAATAATGCGCAAGAGCCGCTAGGCGATATATAAAAAGACCGCTAGGCGATATATAACTATATCGTTAGTTCAACAGGGAATGAGCCATCACATGAAAGATCATCTGTTGCTCATTCACCCCTGTTAGCCACTGCGCTCCTGGGCCAGTGGCATAAATCCCCACATCTTCCCCACCATGAGTTTCAGAATGCCGTGGAATCAGCGCTTCTTGATGATATCCAGGTAATTGCGTATTGAGCGCGGAAATATCTTTACGCCCTACATTGATTTCACGTTTTTTAACCGCATCCGCATTTCCTTCCATACCTAAATCATGCATGCCACGACCGTTCATATACGAGAGTGTCGTATAGGGTAAGCCATCACCCGCTAGCTTAGGAGAATCCTCACCACTGGCGATCACCTTGCCTAAGATCGGATTACCGCGCTTAGGGTAACCACCAAACGTCATCACATGACTATGATCTGCGGTCACGACAACCAGAGTCTCAGACAAATCAACCTGGGCTAACGTCGACGCGACCGCATCTGACAAATTAATCGTTTCATGCAAAGCATTATAAGCATTACCCCCATGGTGACCGTGATCGATACGTCCCGCTTCAACGATTAAGAAAAATCCATCAGTATCATTTTTCAATCTTGTCACCGCCACATCGGTCATTTCAACCAAGCTAGGTTCATCACTTTTTTGCGCACCGTAGCTCATATGAGAATCATTAAACAAGCCCAAGACCGGAGTATTTTCAGTCTTCTTTAGCGCTAATAAGCCTTGTTTAGAATCAAGATACTGACCTTGCGGATAACTTGCCTGCCATTGCTTGATTAGGTTTTTACCATCTAGGCGTGTACCTTGTTGATTCTTGAGTAATTGCTGATGAGGCAAAAAGTGCTTACGCCCGCCCCCTAGAACAAGATCAATCCCACCATCAAAATCAACCAACTGTTGAGCAATATCAATGCAGCCCGCCGCTTTTGCCTCTGGGCTTAATTCTCCATCATTTTCCCAATCACGCTCAGGAGATTTTGCATAAGCGGCCGCAGGTGTTGCATGGGTAATACGCGCCGTTGTCACAATGCCCGCTGCTTTTCCCGCTTGCTTTGCCAGCTCTAATAGCGTGGTCACCCCTCGTTTTTTAGCCGAAGTACAATCTCCACGATTCCCGTGCTCATCGACTGACAATACCCCAGCGTCGGTTTTAATTCCCGCCATCATGGCCGTCATTGTGCCTGCGGAATCCGGAGTTTGCTGATTCACATTATAGGTTTTAGAAAATCCTGAAAATGGAAATTTTTCGAAACTTAATAAATTTTCTTCGCCGGCACCACCGGCAATTTGCCCTTGCAAAATACGCGCAGCAGAAACCGTACTCACCCCCATACCATCTCCAACAAATAAAATCACATTGCGTGCTTTACTGAGTGAATGTCTCAATGCTGGGTTTTGCATTTTTTTCTGCAAACTCATCACTCCCTGCTGAAACCAAGGATTACTCACTTGCTGGCGGGGTAATAACTGTTGATAAGCCAAAGGCTGTGCAACATAATTTTTCTCTACGGAAGAATCCGTTACTGAAAAGCAAGCCGTTAAGTTGGCCGCTATAAAAGCGACCAAACTAACCTGTGAGATTGATTTAAGATTTAATGTCAAAACTAGACTCACTGTATAATTTCCTG
Source organism: uncultured Oleispira sp. (assembly GCA_913019965.1). GTDB lineage: Bacteria > Pseudomonadota > Gammaproteobacteria > Pseudomonadales > Oceanobacteraceae > Oleispira. Next base: position 26,503 of record CAJVZR010000018.1, on the reverse strand, counting down.
ATCAATTTTCTGCCAAGAAACCAATTTGAAGTTTTGCGGCTCATGCGGTAATAAATTACGTCCGTCTTGCACAACCACCAAACCTTGAGGATATTTTTCACCAAGATAAGCACTCGATACCGTTAGACCATCAGTTTCTGAAGCGCCATCAATGCCCTTTTCAGCATTCAAGCCAATGCGGAAGCGACCGACATAATCATAAGGGGCTTGAGCTTGAAACAATACATAACTGTCATTTCCTTGGCTTGAAACCAATAAATAATTTTCAGTTTCTGTTTGATATAAATCCATCCCTTCGATATCGATATGCAAATAATCCGTGATGCTCGATATTTTTTCCATCGCTGTGCTCGCATTAGGCTCAGCCCCTAATGTCCATAGCGCGACATTTTCTTCACCGACGAATAAACGCTGATGCTTATCATCTCCAGCGCAGCCCTCTGGTTGAGAACCTACACTGAATTCACGTACACGCTTTCCGCTCCAACCATAAGCACTGTCGTTAATTTCATACTGTTCATAACGCCCATCTTGGTCATTAATAAATACATACACTTTACTTTCTAAACCACGGTACATACACAAGCCATAAACGTCATCCAGACCAGTTACGATTTCGTTCATCGCAGCTACTTCACCATTAACTGGCGAAATATAGAATAGAGCAATGCTGCGGTTATCACGCTGGCTCGCAGCGGCAATATCTGCGGGCAAACCTTTGTGAGTAAAGCCTTGGCGAACATCAACATTATTCACACGGCCGACATCCAATTGCTGAATCAACTTCCCTTCAAGGTTATACACTAATAATCCGCGTTTTTTATTCGTGCCGATCACCAAGCTTTTTTCAGCTACCTCAGAGTGCAACCAAATAGCAGGATCATCCGCCGCATCCCCTCGATCTTTTACCGGCTGAGTTTCACCATCGGCAGCAATGCCTTTAATATAGTATTTATTATCAGAGCTAAGATTTGGACTATTGTCCTTCGCAACCTGTGCATTCGATTGCAGCTTAGTTTGATAAGCGCTTTCACTATGATCGTCCAAATAGGTTAATACCAGCTGGTCAGCATCATGACTAACTGTTAGACCATCCAGTTTCACTTCAGTATCTAACTGGAAACTCGCCAGTAAATCAGTACTACCCATGTCGATTACATACTGATGAATAAAATGGCTGTCTTTTTCTGCAATGAATAATTGCTGATTTACGATCTGCAAAGGGCCACTGTTTTCAATCAAGTTACCATAGGGCTTAACCAGATCAACTACAGAACGACTCACTTCACTTTCAGCGCGAGCAGAGTACACCCAAACCCCAACATTCTCTTCACTCACAAAAAATTGCTGACGCGCATCATCAACCACACAGTACTCTGCTTTCGGCGGCAGAGGAAACTGACGAATTTCTTGCAGGCTAAAATCATTTTTATCTTGCTGTATCAGCATTTGATGCGCCATTGACGACTCATCTAATAAAAATACCTGTTGTTCATGGTTTTTCCCCGCAGGCTTATAAAAGCATAAGCCTTCAAGCGGGTAGCCAACCTTGGCAGCAAACTTATCAAGTGTATATTCAGCTTGTTCAAACTTAACCGTATTATTTACAACGTTACTACTCAGTGATTTCATATCTGCTTGAGCATCATTATCTAGCAATGAACTACAGCCCGTTAATACACTCGGCACTAAAACGATTAACTGTGCCAATTTTGAAATTTTATTCATGTTTAATTATCCAATTATTAAAAGTTGCTATAGCTCAAACCAAGACGATAGGTCGGGCCATAATCTTCAAATTGAGTATTGTATTTATCATTATTGCTATAAGTGTAATAAGGTTCGTCGGTAATATTAGCGATTTCGAAATTCACTTTAAGGTTCTGTTGAATTTCATAATTCGCACTGAAGTCGAGCTGTGTTTGTGCCGCTTGATACACATCGAATTTTTCATCCGTCACGTCATCGACTTCTAATAAGTATTCAGACTTATAGTTGGCTGCAATTCGTAACATCAAACCTTGACCTTCATAACCAATTACCAAGTTACCGGTTAGGTCCGATTGATTCGGCATGGTGATATCACGATTTACTTTTTCACCATCATCAAACGTACTAATGCGTGCATCACTTTCACTGAAGGTTGCATTGGTACTAACAACCAAGCCGCTGAAAGGGGCTGGTAACATACTCATTTTTTGCGAATAAGCGAGTTCCAAACCCGTTAGGCTAGCGCTTTCACCATTTTCAAAAGTGATCACTTCATCGTAATCTTCCCAACCTGCAGAACCGGCGATATCTGTTTCATAAACAAAGTTTTTAATATCTTTATGAAATACAAAGGCCGATACCGTACCCGCAGTACCGGTAAAGTGCTCGACACCAAAATCGTAGTTCGCTGATTCCAGAGCTTTCAGTTGAGTATTACCAAATTCAGCTTCTTCGCCATCATCAACAAAACTGGGAGCTAGTTGTTCAAAACTAGGGCGGACAACGGAGTTCGTCCAAGCCGCTCGTAGTTGAGTAGCATCACTTAGCTGATAACGTCCGTGCACCGCAGGTAATACATGAGAGTAATCATTGTTCTCATCGATATCCTGAAAATTTCCATCACCATCAGAACTGACTCCGGTTAACTCATGCTCAGTCCCTTCATAGCGAACCCCAGCTAAAAGACGCAGCTCATCAAGATCAATTCGACCCATAGCGTAAGCGGCTTGAATATTCTCGTTAATGGTATAATCCGCGATACGAGATTTTTCAGTATCAATAAAGTCATCACGATTTAGGCTATCCACTAACTGATTAACTTTATCCGCCGAGATTTTAGGACCAAAATCACCTAAGCCATAATCGACTTGGCCATCGGCAAAATTTGCCATTGATAACTGTTCATCGGTGAAGCCATGTTCGTCTAAATCTTCAAACACGTATTCATTGATATCTTGTTTCTTTTCGCGCTGACTGGCTTTCACCCCGAACTTAACTAAGGCAGGGTTATCATCGATGTATAAGTCATGAGTGAAATCGAATTTGATACTATTTTGAATATCGTGGGCTTCTGCAGTTTCATATTCAATGTCATCCAGCTCATAATTGCTCGCATCTAAAGACTCAGCAGAAGCAATTACATTGGGCTTTTTACTGTTGCTGAAACCCATATCGTTAAAAGCATTCGCTTTAAATGTTGCGCCACCAATACCACCGGGTTCATCTTCACTGGCCTTGCTATAGCCTGCGGCAAAATCTAGAGTCCAATCATTAACATAATGCTGGCCACCAAAGGTTGTCGATAAAATGCGCTGTGTTTCTTCACGGTCTTTTAGCTCACGCTTCACTTCAGCTAAGCCTGTTTCACCCGCGTTACGACCGTTGCCGCCAAACTCAAGTTCGTTTTCATCATTTAATTCTTCTTCGCCAAATTCAATCACTGCGGCTTGGCGCTGCTCATCATCTCTGAATTCACTATAAAGCGTTCTTAGATATAAGGAAGTATCTAGGCCCAACTCTAAATCAAAGTTTAATGCCGCACCGATGCGCTCACGCTCGATGGCATAATCCCGCTGTTCGACTTCCTCTAATGCTGCTCCATTATCAAAATCCCAAGCGCCACCGGTTTCAACATTATCGGAACCGAATTTACGATTCTGCCAACTTAATGCACCAGCAATACCTAAGCGATTTTCTTCTGAGAGCTGAAAGGTATCCCCACCCGTCACCGCTAAAGCAGGACTCGATTCTTCACTGTGTTCGTCATAGGCACCTTCGGCACGCAGGGTATAAAAAGCACCATCGCGTTCGAATGCCGATAGGCTTTTAACATCAATACTGCCACCAATCGAATTTGCATCCATATCTGGGGTTAAGGTTTTCGTCACCACCAAGCTGCTTAATAAATCCGCAGGTACGACATCTAACGCAACAGCGCGACGGCCCGACTCTGGCGCCGGAACCTGAGTGCCATTCACCGATACACTGTTTAAGTCAGGGCTAATGCCTCGCACACGAACAAAACGGCCTTCCCCTTGATCTCGCTCAATCGATAAACCAGGAACTCGCTGTAGCGCTTCTGCGGCGTTATTATCGGGTAATTGACCAATTGCATCGGCATTAATGGCGCTGATCATATTGTCGGCATAACGCTGACGATCGAGAGCGCGCTGCATTTGCGCTGCCTGACCGACTACCAGTACTTCTTCGACGGGCTGATTATCGGTATTAATTTCGATAGTATTTTCTAAGTTTTGATCATCTTTTATTTCAATACTGCTTTGATGCAGCACTTCATTACTCAAGGTAAGCGTGACATCATATTTGCCCGCCGGTAAGTTCGATACTCGATAACGCCCACCTTCAATGAGTATTTCTCGCTTAGCCTGCGCGCCCCCTTGAGCTTGGATTTTCAAAACCGCCCCAGAAACATTGGCGCTGCTACTCGCATCAGTGATGCGACCTTCTAACGTTCCTTCTGCTGCGACGGTCGCAGATGCCAGCGCCATAGCGACGACTAAAGGTTTTAAAATAGAGTTCATAATTGATTCTCTTTCAGTTATCTATTTGACTTAATTATTTGATTTGACGCGACAATAGAAAACTTAAATGACAGTTATGTGACATGCATTCGACTGCCCTGAGCTGATATGACCCCCGAAATAAAAAAGCACAACAAACAATCGCCTGTAAAAAAAATGTCACATGAATCTGTTATTCCCTACTCAACCTTTTTATTGAGTGAGAATCAGCGTCATGTTTAATTTGCTGAAATTACACAAAAACAAATTACTCCTGATTTTTTGTTTATTGGCATTATCCATTTTTGGTAGCTTATCGTTTGGCGATGTAAAATATTGGACCCAAATCGATTGGCTAGATGTTGTAGGTGAGGGGGGAAGTGCTTTGGCCCTTGCGATTTGGATGATTTTCATTCTTGGCAGTCGTCCTCAAGGACGAGTCACCGATCTCTTAAGCCTCGGCTTAGGCTTTATGTTCTTAGCATTTTGGCAAGATGCACTCGATGAATTTATTCAACTCCCTAATTCCCTATTATGGGATCAATACCTAGAGTCCATTGCCATGCCAATTGGCATCTTGCTACTCACTTATGGCCTGTATCATTGGCATCAAGAACAATTAGCCCTGAATCAACAACTGCGCAAACGTGAACAAGTTTTTCGCGAACACAAAGCCTTCGATCAACTCACTCTAACGGGTCAAGTCGATTATCTTTACAAACAGTTAGAAACGCATCATCGCTCCAGCCAGAAACAATCATTGGTTTTCTTAATGCTCGACATAAATGACTTTTCTCAATTCAACCGTCGCTTCGGTAATGCAGAAGGAGATCGTCTGTTATTAGAAACCTGTGAGTTAATATTATTGAACTTACGCCAGCAGGATTTAATCTGCCGTTACGCAGGCGATCGATTCGCGGTTATCTTACCCAATACCACCTTTACACAGGGTCGACAAATCGCAGCCGAGCTGAAACGTGCAGTCAACCATTTTGCCTTCAAAGTCGCGCAATCATCAGAATCACAATTTCAACAATTAAGTATTGGCTGCGTCCACTGGGATACAGATCATTTGAATCAGCAACAAGATACCTCAATAGAAGATTTAATAGCGCGAGCGAATTACGCTTTATTAAAAGACAAGCCTTTGCAAGCGGCTTAATAGATTATGTCGTGCAATAATTATTACGAAAATGACGATCCAATATTGGTCGCCCATCATCATAGTGCGTTATTAATTGATATTGTTCGCAGTCGCAATGTTAACAGTCATAAATTATTAGCAGGAACAGGTCTATTTTATGACGATATTCTAAGCGGTAATAAAAAAATCAGTGCCTCACAAGTACTGCGATTAATTCATAACTGCCAGCAGCAATACAAACAAGCTGATTTAAGTTTTCGTTGGGGGCATACTTTATGGCCAGGCCATTACGATAGTTTCAGCCAACTGCTCGGCAATTGCCCAAACCTCCAGCAAACATTACAAGTATTACATGATTATCGCTTTCAACTTTCGCCATTAATGACTCCTATCATTACTGAAGACAGCCAGTATTGTTTTATTCAATGGCGAGATGCCATCGGCCTAGGGGCGCACAAAAAATTTATCATTGAAGCATTGATGACAGGGCTTGCAGCACTGTGTCGCTTACGTTCAGGGCAAAGACTGCCTTGGCATTTTGGCTTCAGTCATGGCAAGCCTAAATATCAAGAGCAATATGAGGTCAATTTGGGCAAGCAGGTTTATTTTGATTTAGGGGTTGATGTGATGGCCATCGATAAACGTTATTTACATAAGAATTGGCAAAGGCCTAAAAACCAAGCAAGTTATAATACTGCCCTCCAATACTGCCAATCACATAAAAGTAATCACATCGGTTTTATTGAGCAGGTTTTTAATGACATCCAAATTCACATTCGCCAGCCCCTGCCTCTTGAAGATAGCGCAACTCGGCTCGCCATGAGTAGCGCTACGTTTAAGCGTAAACTCAAAAAACATCATAGTCGCTATCAACAGCTGCAAGACCAAGGACGCTTAGCCACTGCGCTATACCTCTATCAATGCAATGACTACTCAAACAATCAGGTTGCGGATTATTTAAATTTCAATGACATGCCAAATTACCGTAGGGCCTTTAAACGTTGGAGTGGCAGAACACCTAACAACTTAAAGCAGGACTTATTACTATAAGCCCTGCTTAAATGAAAAAGATTACCTATGCCCTAAACAAGTTGAGCTTCAGGCTTCTGTTCTTCTATATCATCCAATTGCAAGTCCTGTTCCGCCGCCGCTAACAAGGCAAACTCTTCTTCCGCCGTCTTCGCCACCAACTTATTCTTACTGTAGAAAAAGAAGTAACAAGCGCCTACGGCATATAAAACGAGAGTAAAGCCAAAAGCACGAGGATCAAACGCATAGACACCTGTTAATGCGACGAGAGATAAAATAAGAGCCGTTGCAGAAGTCACTATGCCACCCGGAGTTTTATACGGGCGTGGCATATTAGGCTCTTTAATGCGTAATAGAATATGGCTCAAGGACATTAAGGCATAAGAGATCGTCGCGCCGACAACCGCCATCGCTAACATAAAGTCTCCCTCACCACTTAACGAAGCGATAAAGCCAATTACCCCAGGAACAACTAAAGCCCAAGTCGGTGCTTTACGCTTGCTGGTTAAGGATAAAAACTGAGGTAAATAACCCGCACGAGACAAGGCAAAAACCAAACGGCTATAACCATAAATAATCGAGAAGAAAGACGCGACTAACCCTGCCAAACCTAATACATTAACCATGACCGCTAGATTATTATTACCAGTAGCATTCAATGCATCCACTAAAGGCACAGCACTGGCTCCCATAGCCGCGGCACCACCTGTTCCTGCTACTAGCACAACCACTAGAACTGCCGTGAATAATAAAAATAACATAGCCGCAATGATTCCTTTAGGCACATCTTTTTCAGGGTTCTTTGCTTCTTCTGCAGCAAGAGGTACACCTTCAACGGCTAAGAATAACCACATAGCAAAAGGCAGAGCTGCCCAAATACCATACCAACCCATCGGCATAAAGGTCGAAGCACCTTGCGCATCCGTCACTGCAATATCAAACAATAGCGAGGCATCAAAATCTGCTATTAACGCTACCGCGGTCGCAAGAATTGCGAAGATAGCCAAACCTGTAATAACCATCATTACCTTAAGCGCTTCTCCGGCACCGATTAAATGCATACCAATAAAACAAGCATAAAAAGCGGCATAGACCCAAGGCCCATTAATACCAATTAATGCTTCCACTGCCGAGCCAATAAAAATAACGATGGCCGCTGGCGCTAGAGCATATTCGATTAATATCGCTAGGCCAGTCAAAAAACCACCCGCTGGCCCCATAACTTGACGGGCAAAACTATAACCGCCACCTGCGGCAGGAATGGCCGACGACATTTCAGCTAGTGATAAAACTAGAGCAAAATACATGACCGCCATTAAGCAGGCGGCAATGGCAAAACCACCCCAGCCCGCTTCGGCTATACCAAAGTTCCAACCGGCAAAATCGCCAGATATCACATAGGATATCCCTAAGCCTGTTAATAATAGCCAGCCTGCACTGCCTTTTTTCAACTGGCGCTTAGCCAGATAGTCTTTATCTATCGTATTATCAGTCATACAAGTACCCTGCTTCAGTTATAAAAATATAGTTTTTTAAATTAGCTATTCAAATTAGTTTTTAATATTTAATTTTTTTTAACTCGTCATTAATGAATTATGAAATTAGAAAATTTTTATTCCTCTGTTCTTTTCCATCTTCTAATAACGAACCTTCTATTTGTTGTGATCGTTCTTTTAAATTTACTCCCGTGAGTTTCCGCTGATGCGCTTGGCTTAACAGGTAATACACCTTGTTAACGGCCTCCTGATAAACCAATCCTTGTGGGCGTACATTTGAAATGCAATTACGGGATTCATCGGTTAATCCTACTTTAGGCCCCCAAGTTAAATACAAACCTAAGCTATCAGGGGAACTTAGCCCAGGACGTTCGCCAACAAAAACCAATACCAATTTTGCATTTAATAACTCTCCCACCTCATCACCAATAGCGACACGACCTTGCTGCACAATCACGATAGGAGCCAAACGACAAGTTTCATCTTTATCATCTGATAAGGGCTGCTGAGTTAGACGCTGAGTTAATAACTGTAATAAAGGCGGAGCATTTTTTTGAATAGCAAAAGACGATAAACCATCAATAATTACTATGGCTAAATCATAAGGCTCTTCAGCTGGCGCAGCAGATCTCTTCAATAGATCGGCCGAATCAGCATCTAATCGACGGCCTAAATCAGGACGCTGCAGGTAATGCGCACGATCATTTACCTGGCTATGCACAGCTAAAGAATGTATCGCTGAAGCATCATCAGCTTTATATGGCTGTTCAATATCAGTCTTTAGTCGCTCAATATCATCCTTTAACTGCTCGATATTTAGCGGCAGATGTACCGCATCCTGCGCCTGCGCATGAGCCAGTTGAAAATCTAATAAATGCTTTGTGGGTACACTAATACCGGCACGGCCTAAACCGATCCGTGCTGCAGTATATTGACGCAATACATGCCAGGAATTATCCACCGTATGCTTTACAACAAGCTCTTCTTGCAACAATAATTCAGACATAATTTATTGCTCCAAAATATTATTAAGAGAGGCAGAAAAAGCATTCGGCAAAGAGTCGTTTAATACAAAGTTATGCACATCATCAAAAATGTTCATCTGATCTAACCAATGTTTAAATTCTGGAGCAGGATCTAGGCCTAAGACTTTGCGCGCGTAAAGGGCATCGTGGAAAGAAGTGGTTTGATAATTCAGCATAATGTCATCCGAGCCAGGAATACCCATAATAAAGGTGCAACCTGCCACCCCTAATAAGGTTAATAAATTATCCATATCGTTCTGATCGGCATCAGCGTGATTGGTATAACAAACATCACACCCCATCGGCAGGCCTAATAACTTGCCACAAAAATGATCCTCAAGCCCTGCGCGAATAATTTCTTTACCATCAAATAAATATTCCGGACCGATAAACCCCACCACCGTATTCACCAATAATGGATTGAATTTTCTCGCCACCGCGTAAGCTCGGGTTTCACAAGTTTGCAAATCCAAACCATGATGGGCATTCGCCGATAGCGCACTGCCTTGACCCGTTTCGAAATACATCACGTTATTGCCTATAGTTCCGCGATTTAACGATAACGCCGCCTGCTCTGCCTCAGCCAAAATTGATAGGTCAAAGCCAAAACTTGAATTGGTTGCTTGAGTTCCGCCAATGGATTGAAAAACCAAATCGACAGGAGCCCCCAATTCAATTGCCTCTAAAGTATTAGTAACGTGAGTTAATACACAGGACTGGGTAGGAATTTTATATTTATCAATCACCTCATCCATTAACTGCATCAGCTTAGTTGCTTGCGCCACATTATCAGTAGCAGGGTTTATTCCTAATACCGCATCACCACTGCCGTATAACAAACCGTCTAATAAGCTAGCGGCAATCCCCGTCACATCATCGGTAGGATGGTTGGGCTGTAAGCGCGTAGACATGTGGCCGGGCAAACCTACGGTATTACGAAAGGCGGTGATCACATGGCACTTCTTCGCCACTAATATAAGATCTTGATTGCGCATAATCTTACTCACTGCCGCCGCCATTTCTGGGGTAATACCCGGCCTTACTTGCGCAAGTACCTTTGGCGTTGCAAGATCGCTTAATAGCCAGTTGCGAAAATCCCCAACGGTAAGATGCGAGATTAATGAAAATGCAACAAGATCGTGTTCATCTACTATCAGACGTGTGACTTCATCTTCCTCATAAGGAATTAATAAATCCTGTAAAAATGTTTTTAGCGGTAGGTCGGCTAATAACATTTGTGCAACAGCGCGCTGCTCAGAATTTTCTGCGGCAACACCCGCTAAACGATCACCAGAACGGGCAGGCGTTGCTTTTGCCATTAGGTCTTTTAAGTCGTTAAACTCAAACGTTCGTTGACCCAAAATATATTTATAACTTGCAGACTGCCTTTGCACTAACCTTCTCCAGCAAACTAAAAGTGAGCAAGAGGAATACTTCTTGCTGTGTTAAATGTTAGTAATACGATAACAAGCAGAATGGTTAATCGTTATCGAGTTTTGGCAAAGTTTTAGCGCTGTTTTAATGGAATTTAATGCAGAAGTTGATTCAAGACGATAGAGAATGCTCAATATGAAATCACCCACCTCAATGATTGCACCAAATCAGAGCAATAAATTTTCTCATCATGGACGAATACACGTTGAAGCAACGGATGCCGACCAGCACGCGCACAATTTAACCAATTGGCAACAGCAGTATGATCAGGTGAGTGCGGGGAAATTTTTTGGCCAGTTAACAGAAGTACAATTTGATGGTTTACAGATTTTTCAAGAACATACGAGTCAAGCCTTGCGCCAAACCTGCAATACCTGGGACCAATCTTTATGGTTAGGGATTCCTGTCGATGAAAATAAAAGCAGTAAAATTAATGGCCTAACAGTCGATAAAAATCACATCATGTGTCGGCCGGGTAATTGTGAGTTTGAATTAATAACCCCCAACCAATTTGATATCTATGGTTTGGTGGTAGAACAAGAAAAAATACAAGCAATGGCTGAAAACCAGCATATAAAAATTGACTGGGCTCAGTTGCATCAGCAAGGCCGCCTCACCTTGCCAGAAAAAACAATCACAGCATTACGCTTTGTATTAAATAATTTAGTCACTGAAAATAATAGCAATCAAAGCCCAACCAAACTTCAACACGATGTCATTATGATGGCGCTATTAGAAAGCTTACAAAATTCACAGCCGGTAAAAACTGAAGCAATCAGTTTTTTGCGCCGCCAGCACATCGTCGAGCAAGTCAAAGAGTACTTACGCATTCACCAAGATAGCGCAGTGACCATTAGCGACTTATGCTCACTGTGTCATGTCAGCCGTCGCACACTGCAATACAGTTTTGAAACCATCTTAGGAATTAGTCCTCTGCGCTATTTACGCTTAAGCCGTCTCAATGGTGCTCGCCGAGAGTTAATTTCTAATCAGAAAAAAACGATTGCTGATATTGCAGCTCACTGGGGGTTTTGGCACTTAAGCCAGTTTACCCAAGATTATAAGCAGCTCTTTGGTGAGCTGCCATCCGTTACACTCTATAAGAATAAATAGGAAGAGTTAGTCATCGACTGAACTATCCGTTGGCTCGATTGGTGGGCGTTTGAAAGCGGTACTAGGAAAGTGACGAACATTACCCTTTGAGTCATCCTGAGACGGAGTAACCTTCACGACCCCAGGCTTTTCCATTTCATCAATACGAATTACTGACGGCAATGGAATAAAGCTGCGTTTGACGCCGTTAAATTCTAGTTTCAATTTTTCAAAATTACTTTTTGTATCAGACTCAGCACTTTCGTCACTCATTTGGCTATCGTCGAATAGCAACTCTTCAACTTCAATAAAGCCATACATTTCAGATTGGTAAATATAGCGGGTATACAGCTCGTAGACTTCACCTTGGTTATTAAAGATAACGCGATAAATAGGCTCAGCAGTGGGTTTCTCGGCCATTAGGCTCTAACTCATAATGAAAAGAAGGCACTCTATCACGATTCACGCGGTACATCGTCATTCACGCTATTTAACTGACGAGATTCATCAATAAATTGCTGATATCGACCACTGGCTTTCAAGCTCTGCAGTCCACGATTAAATTTCTGTAAATAATATGGACTGTTTACATGTTTTTTAGACAATAATAAATGAGTCGTATCCACGACCACTGGCTTAGGATGATGAGTCACTAGGCTCGCTTTATCAAAATCATCAATCTGTTTCAAACCGTAATAGCCGACATCCAGGTTTTCGATAAACGCATCAATTCTTTTACTGTGCAGCATTTTGAAATTTTGCAGATTAGTCTCTAGAAAGATCGCTTCGAATACCCCATCCTCTATTGCTTGATAAAACTCAGGAGTATAGGTAAAGCCAATCCTTGCCCCAACCACCTTTCCCTTAAGGCTTTCTAAAGTATCCCAATGAAAATTAGTCTCTTTCAAAGAAAACCAAACATTAGACTCCTCCATAATCACATCACTGTAATAATGGTCCTTCTCTCTCTTCTCAGAGTGAAACCATTGTAGCGTGCCATTAACTTGCCCTTCTTTCGATTCAGAATAAGCCCGAGCCCAAGGAAAGAATTCATACTCGACGGTAATACCTTCCAAGCCAAATGCTTCTGTGACAATACGAGGAACCAGACCATAATGAGGAAGTTGCTTAGAATCCAAAGGAGGGTATTCACCTAACGTTAATACAATCGTCTCCGCTCGAGAATAAGGGGCCATAATACTCAACAATAGAGTCCATAGTATTATTAAGGTTTTCATTCATGCTACCTAAAATCCATTGGCAACTGGAATTACCAGTCAAGTCTGATAAATCAGTATAGCCTACCCACTAATATTAGATTGTTCAGCCATTGAGCAGTATAATGCCGCGCAATTGTATCTAAGCATACGCAAAACCAGATTAACGAGGTCGCTCTGTCATGGCGAAGAAGCTGTTTATTAAAACCCACGGTTGTCAGATGAACGAATACGATTCATCCCGTATGGCCGATATGTTGGGTGAAAGCCATGAAATGGAAATCACAGAGAATGAGTCAGAAGCCGATGTTATCTTGCTTAATACCTGCTCTATTCGTGAAAAAGCGCAAGAAAAGGTATTCCACCAGCTAGGTCGCTGGAAGCACCTGAAAGAGAAGAACCCTGATCTGATCGTCGGTGTTGGCGGTTGTGTAGCCAGCCAAGAAGGCAAGGCCATTATGCATCGCGCCCCTGTAGTGGATATGGTATTTGGTCCTCAAACCTTGCACCGCTTACCTGAAATGGTAAATAAGTCAGAAAATAATGAAAAGGTCGTTGATATCTCGTTCCCTGAGATCGAAAAATTCGACCACCTGCCAGCCCCTAAAGTAGAAGGCGCCAGCGCGTTTGTTTCTATCATGGAAGGTTGTTCAAAATACTGCACCTTCTGCGTTGTACCTTATACTCGAGGTGAAGAAGTTAGCCGCCCGTTACACGACGTATTGAAAGAGGTAGAAGAAATTGCTGCCCAAGGGGTACGTGAAGTCAACTTATTGGGCCAAAACGTAAATGCCTACCGCGGTGCAGTGTTTAGCGGTGCTGTTGCTGCCAATAGCTCAAATAATGGCCTTGGTGTAATCATCTCTGACGCTCAAGGTAACGACATCAATAATACCGGTGATGCAGAAGACTACGCTGATTTAGCCGAATTGATCTCTCGTGTTGCCGATATCGATGGCATCGACCGTATTCGCTTTACCACCTCGCACCCAATGGAATTCAGCGATAGCCTGATCGACGTCTATGCCGAAGTCCCCGAATTGGTAAGCCACTTACACCTGCCGGTACAAAGTGGTTCTGACAAAATTTTAAGTGCGATGAAGCGTGGCCATGGCCGTGATGAGTACATTGCGAAGGTTAAGCGCATTCTAGATATTCGCCCTGACCTATGTATGTCTTCAGACTTCATTATCGGCTTCCCTGGGGAAACTGAGCAAGATTTCCAAGATACGATGGATTTGATTGGTGAAATCGGCTTCGATCTATCCTTCAGCTTTATCTACAGTGCACGTCCTGGTACGCCTGCGTCTGATTTAGAAGACGATACACCTGAAGATGTGAAGAAGCAGCGCCTGCACATTTTACAAGATCGTATCAATCAGCAAGCCCAAGCCATCGCTCGTCGCATGGTAGGTAATACTGAGACGATCTTAGTAACAGGGGTTTCTCGCAAAGATGAAGACCGTCTGCAAGGCCGCACTGAGAATAACCGCGTAGTGAACTTCACCAGCGACGATCATAGCCTAATCAACAAGTTCGTTAAGGTTCATATCGACAAGGCCCTACCGAATAGCTTGATGGGTACTGTGGTTGATCCAGAGCTTGCCTACTAAAAAGCGGGTTTATTGAGGCGGGGTCGGGCATTTGAGATGTTGGCTTTCTAACCGCACCTCGCTTGCCATGGGGGCTCGGATGCCGCCCCCTGCTGCCTACGGTCTTTAACGGCACACCTAATACCGATACGCGAAGTGCTTTTGCCTACCTTATTTGCTCAAGTTTACCCTTATTAACTCTATGAAATTTCAAATCTGAAGAACTGCACTGGGTGATGTATTAGGTAGTTTATTTCCGGGGCGTTCACGCCGCAAGGATGCGGGGGTCGAGCTTACAAGGATGTATTCACAGCGTACCCTGAAAGGAACTACCTAATACGTCACTTGAAAACTTCAGAATTACGGTATTAAGACAAGAGCCAGTGCTTGCGAAGCCACTACCATTCAGCATAAGCTTAAGACATACCATACTTATCGGGAGCGAGACCCCAGTTGAGCGAAGAACTAGCAGTCCTAAACGAAGAGCAAAACGAACAACAAACCAATGCTGATAGCCCAGCAATCAGCAAGAGCGCCAAACATGGCCTAACTTTCCGCGTAGAGCCGGAAGATGTTAAGCGCCTCGCTAACCTTTGTGGACAACTTGATTGCCACATCAAACAAATCGCCGAACACTTCAAACTAAAAGTGTATAACCGTGGCGCGCGCTTCCAAATAGAAGGCAACCTCGACAAAGCCCAAGTCGCCAAAGACATATTGCTTCGCTTGTATAAAGAAACCCATAACGGCACTCAGATTACCCCTGACCTAATTCATCTACTATTGCGTGAAGCAAAAGCCAATAACGGTAATAAGCGTAAAAGAAATACCAGCAAAGCTAACGATGCAGACATCATAACCACTCCTCGTATGGTTATTCAGGCCCGCGGCGACCACCAACAAGGCTATCTAAAAACCATCCGTGAAAACGTGATTAATTTTGGTGTCGGCCCAGCGGGTACTGGTAAAACTTACCTAGCGGTAGCTTGTGCTGTTGAAGCCTTGATGAAAGACGAAGTCAGCCGAATCTTACTGGTACGCCCTGCGGTAGAAGCCGGTGAAAAACTCGGTTTCTTACCCGGTGATTTATCTCAGAAAATTGACCCATATTTACGCCCACTGTATGACGCATTGAATGACATGATGGGCAGTGAACAAGTTGAAAAACTCATCGAACGTAACGTCATCGAAGTCGCCCCCCTAGCCTATATGCGTGGTCGTACTCTGAGCCATAGCTACGTGATATTGGACGAAAGCCAAAATACTACCCGCGAACAAATGAAGATGTTTTTAACCCGTATTGGCTTTGGCTCTAAAGCGGTGGTAACTGGGGATATTACTCAAGTCGATTTACCTCGTGGTGTGCAATCCGGCTTACGCCATGTACTCGATGTTCTAGATGGAGTCGATGGTATCGGTTTAACGCGCTTTGCTAACTCCGATGTTGTACGTCACCCATTAGTCCAGAAAGTCGTCGACGCTTACGATAAATTCGAAAGCGCCGAGAAAAAACGCAAAGAAGCGAAGCATGCAGAACAAAAACGCATCGCTCTAGAACAAAGTGCACAACTTCAAGCGACTCACGCGATCCTTACAGGCTCGCCAGAAACAGAAAACCAAAGCGATCAAAATACAAAATGACTGAACAACGATTTCCAACAGAGCTAGAGCTCCAATTAGACATGCAGCTCGCGGTCGATAAAGAGAATGACCTTCCTAGCGAAGACGAACTCATTAAATGGGCAAGCGCGGCATTAGCATTACGGACAGAGCATGAAGAACCTGAGCTAACGATTCGCATCGTTGATGAAGCGGAAAGCCAAGAACTGAATAGTGAATATCGCGGTAAAGACAAACCAACCAACGTTTTATCTTTCCCATTCGAAGCCCCTGCTCATGTGCCTATTCCCTTATTAGGGGATCTAATCGTTTGCAAACAAGTGGTTGAACGAGAAGCGGTTGAACAAGATAAAACCTTAACCGCACACTGGGCACACATGATCATTCACGGCTGCTTGCATTTACTGGGTTATGATCATCTTGAAGATGAAGAAGCTGAAGAAATGGAAGGTATTGAGCGAGCCGTAATGAGCGAGCTTGGCTTTGAAGATCCATATAAAAATGACGAAGCTTAATTTTCTACCTGCGTATAAGCTATACCCGCTTCAACCAAGATTTCATTCCCTTGTACAGAAATAAAGCAATGAACATCCAATAGCCTAATAAATAAAATGCACCTAAATGTTGCTGTAGAGTTACTACAAGCTCGGCAACATAAGGTGCTATATTAACAACCAAGGCCGCTATTATAATACCCAATACAAAACCTAATAAAGCATCACTGGGGTAATGGACGCCCAAATAAGGGCGCAACAAAATCATCACTGGCACTAGCCAGCCAAGCGTAATAACGGCAGGCCAGCCAAACTGTGAACAAATAATCCCTACACATAAAGTTGTCCACATAGCATGCCCAGAGGGAAAGCTTTCTAATTCTTTAGAGCCATGTCCTGGGTCCCGATTCACAATCTCTATATTTAACTTTTTCTGCAGCTCAGGATTTGCATAAGGCCTGCGACGGTGGATTTTTTCTTTCATCGGTACAAAAATGAAATTTCCGATCACTAGACCAATAATCAGCAAGTTAGCAATCAGTGCAAAGCTCTGCTCGGCGGCGCTAGGTAATACGGATACTTGAGAAATTAAGGCAGCAAAGAAAACGACCAACATCCAAAAAGGCCCATCTCCGACAAAGATTAAGACTTTAATAAACCAACTTCTCTTAAATGGGCGTTGATAAATCCATTTCAAAAGTTGAATATCGATTTGCTGAAAACTCGTCACGCTAATACTACTCACAATAAAATATCATACATAGTATTACAGGTAAGTAATGCAAAGGAGGTGATCTTCGGACAATGCGTTTTCGATCGTTAATGGAAAATACCGACAATTTATTTTTTCTTTTTGCCCAATAGGCCAAACCAGAATAAAACTTCAAAACTCATCCCGAGTGCCAAAAATACAATTCCACCTGCCGGTATGCCAAAGACATAACAGGCAATTGCGGCAAAGAAACAAAGAAGGGTGAAAATGATTCTTTTTAATCGCTTCATACCACACCTTATAAAGAGAAATTAATTGAAATTATAACAGTATCAGGCTGTGTTAATACGTATTATTAACACAGCCTGATTCAGCATCCTATAATTTAAATTTATCGGTAGCCGACCATTAAAACGACTTGATTACAAATAAATAAGGCTAGCTTAACGCGGCCTTAATACGTACGCCATAATCCGAATCGGCTTTAGTAAATTGCTCAATCATCCGCGCTTGTACTGAATCACTCGCCTGTGACAATCCACCGGCAATATTGCCCACTAACTGCTGTTTCTGATCTTCAGACATTAAGCGGAATAAATCCCCCGCCTGGCTGTAATAGTCTTCATCCCCTTGATCATGATGGCCAATCCAAGCATCCTCCAATACAGGCATAGGCGGAGCCATTAACTGACTGTCAGGAACAGGAGCACCGTTGGCCCCTTGATCATTTGGGTAGAAATTCACTTCCCCCCCATGAGCAGGGCAACCGCTATTCGTCGCAAAGGATCCTGCAAAAGCGCCGTCACGCTGATAATGATTCATCGGGCACTTAGGCGCGTTAACCGGAATCTGATTCACATTCGCCCCAACGCGATAGCGATGAGCATCTTGATAGGCTAATAAGCGCGCCTGCAGCATTTTATCCGGCGAAGCGCCAATCCCCGGCACTAAATTGCTGGGCGCAAAAGCAGATTGTTCAGTTTCAGCAAAATAATTATCCACATTCCGGTTTAGCTCTAAACTGCCCACTTCAATCAATGGGTAATCTTTGTGTGGCCAAATTTTAGTAAGGTCAAAAGGATTGATTTTATAATTCAACGCCTCACTTTCCGGCATGATCTGAACCTTAACCGTCCAGCTTGGAAAGTCACCGTTATCGATTGAATCCACTAAATCTTGCTGAGCACCAAACGGGCTCATCTTATCCGCTTCCTCTCCCGTTAGGGTTTTAATCCCTTGATCGGTTTTAAAGTGCCACTTCACCCAAAAGCGCTCACCGGCCTTGTTCCAAAAGCTCAAGGTATGGGAACCAAAGCCATGCATGTGGCGTAATGAAAAAGGAATACCACGATCTGACATCAAGATCGTCATCTGGTGTAGGGATTGGGGATGGTTCGCCCAAAACTCAAACATACGCCCTGGGTTAGGAATATTCGTTCTTGGATCTTTCTTTTGTGAGTGAACAAAGTCGGGGAATTTAATCGGGTCGTTCAAAAAGAAAACTGGAGTATTATTCCCCACTAGATCAAAGTTACCTTGCTCGGTATAAAACTTAACTGCAAAGCCTCTAGGATCTCGAGCATAGTCACTTGAATCTTGACCACCACCTACCGTAGAAAAACGCAGAAATACTTCTGTTTTATCACCCGGTGTTTGCAAGAAGGAAGCAATACTGTAATCACTCAAACTCTTGTTTAAAGTGAAAGTCCCATAAGCTCCAGTACCTCGGGCATGAACTACTCGCTCAGGCAAGCGCTCGCGATTAAAGTGTGCGAGTTTTTCAAATAAGTAGTGATTATCGTAAGTGAGTGGCCCGCGCTTACCCGCAGAGATGCTGTTATTGTCGTCTGCAACAGGTGCTCCACTAGACGTGGTTAAAACTGTTTTTTTGCTCATCTTCATTACCCTATGTTCATCCATATTTATACAGTTAAGTTGTGATCAAAAAACAATCAACTGAATGTATCGATAAAAGCATACTGGCCACCTAACTTTAGCTAAAGTTAATAATATTTATCAATCCGATAGTATTTAGTAATAGCAAGATGCGTTATTTAAAGATCAATAGTTAATAGCTATTAACTATCATCTAGAGAGATTAAATTAATTTTAAATATCGATTGGAGGGATATAAGTTAGTCATATTCCTTACTTAATCCATGTGAATATCTCATGCCTAATTCCGCAACCAAACTGAATCAATCCAATCCATGCTTACCAACCAAACCGGTAAATAATACCGCTCTAATCACAGAAGGCGGTGGCCAAAGAGGAGTTTTCACCGCTGGAGTATTAGACAGTTGGCTGCATGCAGGTTTTAACCCATTCGATTTATTAATTGGGACTTCTGCTGGGGCACAAAACTTATCCAGCTACATGACCTGCCAACAAGGCTTTGCTCAACGTTCGATCACCTCTCTTTCGAGTGATCCCCATTTCTATAAGCTTCACAGGGCCTTGATTGGAAAGCATGCAGTTGACCTTGACTGGTATTTTGAGCAAGTCGAAAAGAGTGAGACCCCCCTCAATATTGGCTGTGGTGAAGAACGATTAAAAAAGAGGCAGTTACTATTTTCTGCAACAAAGAAAGAAGATTACAGTGCCGAGTTTTTTGCCCCGACAAGGGAAAACTGGTTAACCATCTTAAAAGCATCCAGTGCCTTGCCGCTACTATATAAAAAAGGCGTAAAAATCGGGAATCATTATTATGTGGATGGCGGTTTGTCGGCTCCAATTCCAGTAGAAGAAGCTTATAATCGTGGTGCTAAAAAAATTGTCATCATTCGCACGGTAGACAAAGAAGCAGCAGTGAAATCTCCTTGGGCGCACAAGTTGAAATCCTGGTTGTGCACAAATAATCGCTGCCCAAAAGCATTAGAACTTTTAACTCATCATGAAAACTCTTATCAAAGGACCATTGAGTTTATAGCCAATCCACCTCAAGGAATCGATATCATACAAATCTTTCCACAACAGCCGTTATCCAGTGGCCTAATAGGTAGCCGTAAGGAATCAATACATGAAGATTATCGTGCAGGAATAAAATCTGGTTTGGAGTTCTTATCTAAAACTCGTACAGAAATTGAATCAGCACAATAACTCCAAATACATAGAGTTATTCCTGCGGTCTGTTGACAATATTAATTTTCATCGTATTAAATTCTGTGACTATGTAGGTAAGCAAAGTGTATATAAATAATGCAATCCCCAGCATTTCTAACAGCTCTTCACAGGTATAGAATAATGAATATAAAAGATCATTAGGCCCTGTTAACTCTGCTTGTTGACCACCTAATAGTTCAAAGCCGATTGCCCCGGCAACATAGATACTACCTGATACAATGAATAGAATCATGGTCTGCCGAGGTAAACTTAATAGAAATTTAGAGTAAATAAGCAAGAATACTAATAATCCAATGCCATAAGGTATAACCCATGCGTAAAATAACAAACCAGAAGTATTAAAGGTTTCTTTTACCGGAGTGGTCAATCGTTCATGAATGGACGAAGTTTCGTCAATTGAAAGAAATAGGAATATAAAAGAAAGTCCAAACCAAGGGATATAAGATAAATTAATTTTCTTATGCAGATAACCTACGATAAAAAGTAAAATACTAGCGCATATCAATGCAAATGAAGAATAAAGTGTAGGGACATTCATTTCTGTGTTGAAATTAAACATGGGGCCAAGACCATAAATAAAATCATGATTAAAAAATATCTTCAATATAACTCCGATCAAGTTTGCAGCTAGCAAAATCATAATCAAGCATATATTTTTTTTCAGAACATCTTCAGGAGATAGATTAATATTCATCGCGACCTCTTTATTAGATAAGATGAAAGCTAATTATAACTATAATATTAGCCTTCAAATTTTACTTTATCTATCTAAAGAGCAAGCCTAACACTGAACAAAAATCTAAAACTATTCGCTATAAAAAATAATTATTAAAAATAAATACCCACCATCATTTTCGAATATTAAATTAGCGCAAGAAAAACAGTATCAATTTTTTACTACAAAATAAAAGCCATAAAAATCAATATGGTTTTTCTGCACTCAGACATCATTAATCTAGAAGACATCATGCGTTTGCATTATGCAAATCTCAACTTATCAATATGCAATAAAAAATCATATTAAAAACAACCACTTAAGAATATAATTTTCTTAAGATAATAACGTTAAATTGAGACTCGCATTCTCATTAGCATTACGCTCGACGACTTCTAAACGCATAAATACCGGCATTTAATAATGTTCCAAAGAATACGCCCCATTCACTCAAGTTAGTCTTAGGCTGCTTACCTTTCGACATACGAGCAAGTTGTGCTTCGTACCAAGTGATATCCAGCATGGCCATTTTATCAATCGCAGGTTTACCAGTGGTTAACTTTTTCAACTGCTGTTGATGTGCTTCATTGGCAATCAATTTATTTGGGAAGTCAGGGTCAACCGCAGTCGTACGCGCTACTCCAATAAAGTCTGTCGCACCAGTATCTAATGCAGCCTGCATCGCTTTAGACGAACGGAAGCCACCGGTTACTACCAAAGGGGTATCAACAAGAGCACGCACTTTCTCGGCGTAATCTAGGAAATACGCTTCACGTTGAATCGTCGATTCTTTAACGTCAGCCCCCATCATCGATGGACTTTCATAGGTACCACCAGAGATTTCGATCAGATCAATTCCCGCATCGGCTAACGTTTTAACCACTTGCATCGAATCCTCTTCACTAAAACCACCCTTCATAAAATCAGCAGAATTCAACTTGATTCCGATCGGGAAATCGTTACCGACTTGTTCACGAATGGCGTTATATACTGATAAAACAAAACGCATGCGGTTTTCTAACGAACCACCCCATTGATCATCACGTTGATTATGGCGAGGGGATAAAAACTGACTCACCAAATAACCGTGGGCACCATGAATCTGTACTCCAGTAAAACCCGCTTCTTTAGCCAACTGAGCACTGGTGGCGAATTTTTTAATAATAACTAAAATTTCAGCTTCCGTTAGTGCACGGGGCTTATTAAAGCCCTTTTCCAAGCCACGGGTTAAAGCAATTGCCGAAGGGGCGACAGGCTCTTTCACAATAAAGTTCGGGATCTGTTTTCCCGGATGATTTAGCTGAGGCCAAATTTGTGACCCATTTTTCTTACCTGCAGCGGCCCATTTTTTAAATTCTGTTAAATCACTTTTCTCATCTAATACCACGTTCTTGGGCTCGCCTAACGCACCACGATCAACCATGATATTGCCAGTGATCGATAAGCCAATACCACCATCTGCCCAGCGGCCATAAAGATTGGCTAAACCTGGCTTAGGATTATGAGCGCGAGTACCTAGTTGCTCACTCATCGCTGATTTAAATAATCGGTTTTTAACTACTTGGCCATTCTTTAAGGTAAAGCTAGAACCCAGTTGTGCTGAAGTAGATGTTGTCATGTTATTTTCCTCGCTCTTATTATCTTTAAAATAATCGGCTTTTAGACCGATCGTCTTTTAACTGATTTTAAAAAAAGCACAGCCCTTTAAATAGGCTGTGCTTATGTATTCGTGGTGATCTAAGAACGCTTTAGCAGCGTCTCGATCATCAATTCCATAATTTTCTTTACTGGCTGAGTATCTGCCGACATCTTCATTTTAATCAGTGCGCCTTCCCAAGCCGCCCAATACAGTCCTGCAATATCATTTGGACTCATATCGTCTCGGATCAGCCCTTGTTTTTGCCCTTCTGCAAATACACCGCTAAAAAAGCTTAACCACTGCTTCATAGAACGCTCTAATTCAATTCGACACATTTCGCTTTCTGAAGAAATCTCACTGGCCATAGAACCGACCAAGCACGACTTCTTAAAATCATTAATCGCATAACGCTGTAGGCTATATCGATAGATCGCCCTAAGCTGCTCAACAGGAGTCAATTTTTTACCCGCGCCCTTCATAAACTCATCAAGCTGACCTAATAAATCTTGGCTGTAATGACCAATCAACTCCGCTACAAAGGCTTCTTTACTGGCGAAGAAGTTATAAAAAGAACCTTTCGGCACACTCACTTCATCCAATATCTGTTTAATGCCCGTACCATGATAACCGTGCATCGATAAGTGCTCGATTCCGGCTTCGATTAAGGCTTCTCTGGTTTGTTCACTGCGTCTGGGTCTGTTCATGCTTTTACTTTATGACCGATCGTCTTGGAATGGAAGGTCTAAAAGGTTATTTGATGTAAATAGGTCTGTTGCAAGAATGGAACAGTAGAAGAAATGGGAGAGGATCCTCTCCCATCTGAGTGTGTACTAAACAGAAATCACCTAGGGCTAATTCGAATCATACCTCCTACCGTCCCTTGCCAATACACCTGCTTAGGCCCTATGTTTCCAGCCATCTGCAACGTATCCGAGAAGAAGCCTCCCCCTATGTATTTCTGATACTGAGTCATCCCCGTCTCAGGGTCGATAGCGGTGAAATAAAAACTATCCACCAGCTTGGCTTTGCCAGAGTTCATTACATTACGACGCTCAACCGTGTAAACCAAATTATCCACAGTCGATAACTTAGGCACCGCTGATGAACGTAAGGTATTCTGCCAGATTTCACTGCAACCGGATTCATCATCATACAAGTCAATGCGCATCATGCCACCCGCAAAGTCCGCTTTCGCAGGTACCGCTGCCGGTACACCATCCGGTACTTTTGGATACGGATAGCCATAAGTCGACGCCACAATCACAGTGCGGCCAATACCAATCGCCGAGTTTTCAGTACCTGACGTACCTTCATTAAATAATGGGTATTTACAAATAAGCTCAGCTTGCTGTGCATCGGTTTTATAAACTAATAATGAGGTTTGATAGTCATTATTATCGGTAATCATTAAATACTCGGCTCCCGTTTCTGGGCCAAAGAAGGTCGGCGTTGCCCCCGTGCCTTTACTTAATTGCCCGGGCTTACGATGGCTACCGGAATCGTATTGAGCGCGCCATTGAATATTCAGCCCCCCTTGTGCATCTAGCTCAATTAAATACAGCGCTTCATTGGTCGCAATGCCCGCCTTGCCATCTAGAGTATTGGAAAAAGAATTATGCACCTCTTCCCCAGCCGCTAGTTTAAGGGTTTTAATATCGCGGCTTTCAGTATCATAGCTGCCGACTAACCCCTGCTTAGTCACAAACCAAACATCATTTAAACCACCGGCGTTAATGCTCACCACCGAATCACAGTCCTGAACGGAAGCAGTAGCACAGTGACTATTCACGGCTTCCGTTAAAGAAACCGACTCATCAATCGTTACCTTCCAACGCTTAATAATCCGGCTGGTATCTCGCCACGCCTTCACTCTTACCAAGTTATGCTTGCCATCAACCATCACCAAGCGATCTTGGTTGTCCAAATAGGCATAAACACCGCCTAATAAACTGCCTGCTGGTAAATTGAGTTTGGCCATCGATAAGCCAGAGTCTTTATTCAATATATGCACCACAGGGTTTAGACCAAACATATTGGTACACAATACCAAGGGGTGACCATCTTTGCGGATCAAGCTGGTCGGGCACGCCGCCGCCAAAGAAATAGACTTGGATTTAACTCGCTGACTATCTCCGCCTAAAGGGCCAACTAAAGGCGTGGTATCCGAAGAATAAGTATCACTGTGCATAGTTGCTGCGCCATCAAGGCCGACATTGGGGTTCGGTATCGGCCTAGGTTCCAGAGCCAATGCCGGCCATACCAGCATGAGTGAAAAGGTGAGAATTAGTTTGTTAGCTTTCATGTTCATTCCTGAATCGTTTTTATTATTGGAATCCAGATGGATCGGCAGAAAGTATAAAGCGGTTAATCCAATAGTATTTTCTTTAAATGCGCCATCTTCTTCAACTCGTGGCGAGAATTTTCCTTATCACCTTAATAATAGTTTTTAACTATCGATTGAATTAAAACAAACAATTATGCCTATTTAATCATTTACCCCAATATACATCTCATGGATTCACAAGAAGCCAAGCGAAACACAAACAGCACCATTACTCATAAGTAGGAATACAAAATGATCAATACAGAAATCAAACCCTTCAATGCTACCGCTTTTAAACAAGGCGAGTTCGTAGAAATCTCTGAAAAAGACGTGCTAGGTAAGTGGGCGGTTTTCTTCTTCTACCCAGCGGATTTCACCTTCGTATGCCCAACTGAGCTAGGCGACGTTGCTGACCATTACGAAGAACTGCAAAAGCGTGGCGTAGAAGTATTCTCTGTTTCTACCGATACACACTTCACCCACAAAGCATGGCACGACAGCTCTGAAACCATCGGCAAGATCAACTATTTCATGGTAGGCGACCAGACTGGCAACATCACCAACAACTTCAATGTGATGCGTGAAGGTCAAGGCCTTGCAGATCGCGCTACCTTCTTGGTTGATCCAGAAGGTGTGATCCAAGCCATGGAAATCACGGCAGAAGGCATTGGCCGTGACGCTGAAGATCTACTGCGCAAAGTAAAAGCCGCTCAGTATGTTGCAGCTCACCCAGGTGAAGTTTGCCCAGCTAAATGGAAAGAAGGTGAAGAGACTCTAGCTCCTTCTTTAGATCTAGTAGGCAAGATCTAAATAATAAAATGCCCCATGACCATTGAAGGTGATGGGGCAGTTTTAAAAACTGTTACAGATGCAAAAGGTATCATTATGTTAGACCAAGCGATGAAAGCTCAATTAAAAGCGTATTTAGAAAATTTAAAAACCGAGGTTCATCTGGTTCTAAGTCTAGATGATACTGGCACCGCACAGAAACTTCACGGCCTAGCCAATGACATCGCATCACTAAACGATAAAGTGAAAGTGATCGAAGATCAAAGTGCCAGCCAGCGTAAGCCGATTATGCAAGTAGTTAACCCGACGAAACAAACCGCGATAGGCTTTGCCGGTTTGCCAATGGGTCACGAATTTACGTCATTGGTATTAGCACTGCTTCACAGCGGTGGCCACCCAATGAAATTAGAGCCTGACGTTATTGAACAAATTGCAGGTCTGAATAATGACATGAACTTTGAGATATTTATTTCTCTTAGCTGTCAGAATTGCCCGGATGTCGTACAAGCCCTAAACATGATGGCAGCGATTAATCCTAACATTAAAAC
>CAJVZR010000017.1 GCA_913019965.1 uncultured Oleispira sp. | reverse complement strand
GCAACACCAGAGCTTATGTCTGCATTAGAGGAACCACTGCCGCCGTCTTGTTTCTCGGTACCACAGCCGTATAGTGTTAGTGCAGTAATTGAAGTAATGGCAACAGCTAATAAATTTTTATTGAGTTTCATATTTTCTAATCTCTAAATAATAAATGAATAACTTTTTTACTTGGTCGAATTCAAGTTTTAAAAGCTGTTTTCAAATCCTAAGTTTACCGCAAAAGCACGGGGTGCTGAGGCTCCGTCGACTTCAATCTTCTGTAGGCTATAGCGAAGGTCAAGGTTCATACCACCAAATAATGATAACCCTGCGTTAAGCATTGTTAGGTTTGTGCCTGTTTGGTTCTTACTTAAACCAAGACGGGCGCCAAGGATTGTTGAGCCAACATAGGCCGCTGAAACCGATGCCCATTGGTATTCATCACCAATCGGGTCGCGCATAGGTTGCAGGTCGTAAGACGTTGCTAAGCGCCAGCGCTTATTTTCAGTATTAAGAGCCGCGTCAACGGTCGTTTGAGCTGTCATGGTATAACTCTCATCGAGAGTAATACGGTTTTGCGCAGCAAAATACTGAGCGGTAAAACAGTTGCTCATAGACGTTGAGGTGTCTTTTGAGGAACAGTTTTCACCTAAAGATCCATAGTCGAACTCAGGTTCATTAATATTGCGCCAGTTAAAGCCAACATGATAGTTTGGAGCTTCCCAAATGAGACCTAGGTCCAGTCCGACGTTTGATGTAGTGACTTTGTTAGCACTAAGATCATCTTGGATTACATCACCTAGCTCGTCGTCTTCATCAATATTTAATAGGCCGACAACTTGTTTAGAAAGATTCATGCTGTACAAATTACCGCGAACACCGGCTAATAGTCGGCCCCCCAGTTTATCAGCGAACCCTTTCACTAAGTCATGGTTGATTTCTCGGCTATAGGTTAGCCCCAGGTTAGTATATTCAACACTTTTTAAATAGACCGCAGTATTGGTTTCAAACTGATTGGTAAAGGTATTTACGGTGATATCGTCATCTAGAATAGAGACTTTTGCGGTAACGCCCGCCATCGCATCTAAGGAGATTACACCACCTAATAATTCTGAGCGAATTGAAAAAGGCGCTAGAGGAGCAACGATGTGCGCGCCGATTTTCAAATAGCCTTCTTCACCCAACGTTTGACGCAAATTGTCATTATAATCATTAATGACCTCATTACCTTCTTCTGCGGTAACGTTATCCGAATCTAAAATATCAGTAAGGTCGTTAACTTCATCAACAAAGTTATTGGCGTCACCGACTTCGTATGAAAAACCTAATGAGCTGATATATCCCCAACGAAAGCTTTCGCCTTCTTCAATTACCATTTCGCCTGCCGCAGGGTTATATAAAACGGATAGTCCGGTTTGGGTAGTTGACCCTGTGCCTGTTGTCATGAGTGAACCTGGCTGGCTCATCACAGGGGCAGCTTGAGCCAAGGTTGGAAGTAGGCAAGCAGCCGCTAAGGGGAGGTATTTATTCATAGAGTCACAAATCCTTGAGACGGTATTGAGTTAATGCTGTGTAATTTATCTGAAAACCCCATTGGAGTACATAAAACTACGCCAAATTGCTGGGGTTCTGTTAAGAACGTTTGTTGCCTGAATATCAGGAATATTCTTAATTTAACAACGTGTTCAAATTTCTAGGTTTTAAAAATATAGACCAAATTCTATGGCTGCGCCGATTTCTTTTTCTGGGTCATTAGGGTTTGCCATCGCAGCAATATCCAAATGCAAGCCGAATGGAGATAGGCCCAGCCCGACAGAGGCTACAGAAGCATCAGATGCGCTTAAGTTAGTGCGATAACCTGCGCGTAATTGCAGAGTATCAAACAGGTCGAATTCTGCGCCAATTGAAGCGTATTGAGTAGGGGATTCAAATGCGACAGGATCGTTTTCCATTAAATCTATATCAATGGCGATAACGGTCCATTCAGTTGTATGTGAAACGCCTCCGCGGAATTGTGTATCGAGGCTAATAAGCGTTTCGGAGGTTAGAGTATTTCCTGTAGAGCCATATTCATTGCTGACGGTTTGGTATTCTTTGCTGAGTAAGTTTCTGGCCACTAAGCCGACTTGCCACTGTTTATCTGCACCGAATTGGTAGGCGGCGCCTAAATCGATATTAAAGTCAGAAAAATCTTGCTCAGTATCTGTGACGTCTTCTTCATCGATCTCTTCATCTTCGATGGTAGTCACAAAATTGAACGTTTTAATGGTTTGTAGCTTAGGGGTAATACCGATGGCAATATTTTCTCCGGCAATATTAAAGCTACGAGAAAGGGTAAGGCCAATCTCAGTAATTGCGACGGCTATTATTTGAACATTTGAGGTTAAGTCAGGATCTTCTGCGATGACAATGTTGCCATTAGCATCGGTGGTGATGATGACGGTATCGCCACTGGTACGAGAAAAAGAACTTAAATCGTCCAGTTCATTATTAGTACTGGTTAGTTTAGCATCAGCTTGAGTTGTGAGGGTTTGGCATTGAGCAAGTCGAGCAGGTGAGTTTACAAAATTTGGGCTGCTAGGATCACATAAGTCGGCGAATGTTTGCAGGGTCTGTGCAAGACTGGCTGTTTCGCCAGTATAGTCTTTAACTTCACCTGCATAATCATCGATGGCACCTGCGTAATCATTAAATAACTGTTGATCGTTATCAGTAAAGAACATACGACCAGAAAAATAGGCGGAACCGGATACAGACACGGCGGCAGCAAAGGTTTTACTGGGAATGGCGATCGCGCCGTTGATACCAAGTGTACCTCTTAATGGGTTACCCGATAGGCTATCAAGTTCAGTAGTAAGGTCGAATGTTGTTTGTTGAAGATCACTAGTTTGTGCCTGCACACCGGAAATGGAGTTGTCGAGAGTTGTGGCTGCGGTATCTAGGTCGTTAGCAATGGTTAATAGATTTGGATCACTGGTATTAATATTATTGGGCAATAGTAATTCTAAATCTTTGATTTGCTGTTCAACTGGGTTTGGGCCGTTAACTAGAATATTATCTAGATTGGTTAGAATCGTATCGAAGTGATCAATAATCGGTTCTTGATTACCATTTCCATCATCGGCGTAATCTTCATTGGCCAAATCATCAAAGGATTCAACCAGCTTTTCTTCATCGGCAACAACAACGCCTATTTGCGGAATGATGATGGCAAAATCTTCATCTTCGGCTGCAGTGGATAAAAGTGCTGGATTGTACTGAGGAGCATGGGCAAGTTTAGCGCTGGCAACCCCTGTGCTGCCCATCGCCAGACCTCTTGCATCAATCGGTAATAACGGCGTTGCGAATGAATATTGGCTAGACATCAGTGTGATAGTGGTTACAAATAAGACGCGTTTAATCATATTGATACCCCGTTCAGAAGAACGTAGAGAATTACTTAGCCACACAGCATGTAACTATTAAATAACAGAGCTTTTAAAAAGCATAGTAAATAAAGATGTTACTTGCATGATAGATTGGCTAATACTATGATGAATTTTATTATTTTAGATTTCTTTTTGCTAACTTATGTAAATAGAACAGACATTCATTTCTGTTTTACTGAACAGCTTTAGAGCAGAGTTAGAAAAAAGTATTACCATACGAGATTGTTAAACGTGTTTGCTAAACTACTGAAAATCGAAAAACATCTGATGCTGGTCAAACCCGCCTCTATTCGATGCTCTTGGCATATGATTGCCTGTCGAGCAGTCGATTGTTTTTCGTGGTTCATTAAAAAGTAATACTCTTAACAAGATAAAAACTTTAAAGGCTGCGGATTCGCGGCCTTTTTTGTTTCTAGTGTTTTCTTACTATTAATTAAAAAGCCGCTTTTCCCTCCTAAATACTGATAGCTAGTTTGTAAAATAGGAAGCAAGAAAATGCCGGTGCTCATCGCATACCTCGCTGTGATCTTAATATGGTCCAGTACACCTTTGGCGATTCAAATAAGCCAGCAAGAATTACCCTTCTATACCGCGTTGAGTTTGCGTATGTGGGGCAGTGCGATTCTGTCTATGCCATTATTGATGGTATTGCGCCAATCTCTAATTTTTACACCAAAAGCGCTGAAGAGTTACCTCTCTGGTGCCATTGGCGTCTATGGAGCAATGGTCTTTGTTTATTGGGGAGCGGCTTATATTCCTTCCGGTTTGATTTCCGTTATCTTTGGTCTGAGCCCTATGTTGAGTGGTGTTTTAGGGTACTTGTGGCTGAAAGAGCGAGAACTGACACCGGCAAGGTTAATCGCATTGGTATTAGGTATTGTTGGCTTGTATGTGGTTATCGCAGGCCAGCTAACGTTAGGAGGGCAGGTATGGCGAGGAATATTGGGTACTTTAATCGCGGTACTGTGTTTTTCAATTAGCGCCGTTGCAGTGAAGCAAGTGAATGCGGGTTTGCATCCTTTGGTACAAACCAGTGGCACCTTATGGGTATCATCGTTGGGCTTTGTTCTGTCTCTCCCATTTTTTGGACTTCAAATTCCACCCCAAGTATCGGTTAGCAGTTGGATTAGCCTTGGGTACTTGACCAGTTGTGGTTCACTGCTTGGTTTCATTTTGTATTTTTATATATTGAAACATTTACCCACTGCGCGGGTAGCCTTGATTACATTAATCGCTCCAGTATTAGCAATGATTTGGGGAAATCTTTTAAACGGCGAAGTTATGTCGCAGGCTTCAATACTGGGTTGTATTGGCCTGCTACTAGCGCTGGGGCTTTATCAATGGCACCAAGGCTTAGATGGCTTACTTGGACGATTATGGTTAGGTCAAAAACAAGGTAAATTCAAACAGAAAAAAAGCTAAACATTTCTGTATTAAGGCCGATACACTTTCTAGATTAATGAAGTAATCATGTATTTAAAGAGTGTACCAGCACGGGGCTTTGACCAAGATGCGTGCTGGTGGCTGATGGAGTGGGTATGAAAAAATTGAAGATGGGTTATGTTGCATTGGTATGCAGCAGTATTTTATTAACGGCATGCTCGAGTATGTTTGTTGATGAGGATTCTATCTCTGAAGAGCCGGAAGCTTTTTTTCAACCTGTTGAACAAGAAGTCGATCCTATTGCTCCTATGGTATTACGAGTCATGGGCTATGGCGCGATGATTAAAAGCAAAACTTTGACGACAGCACAGAGTAAATTGATGGCAATTCGTGCGTCAAAGCTAGATGCTTATCGTGCGATGGTCGAGCGAGTCTATGGTACTGCTTTGCAAGGTAGTACGACTGTGCGAGATTTAGCGGTGCAGAATGATCGCTTCCGTACTTATGTTGATACTTATATTCACGGAGCTCGTGTTGTTTCAAGTGATGCAATGCCTGATGGCAGCGTTGAAACAATTTTGGAAATGGTCATCGACCAAGGTTTCCGCAATTGCTTACAGACAATGGACAACCAGCGATACAATATTGATTGCCGTGCGCCACTTGGAAGTAATGCCACTAACTTCGCTCAAAGCCAGCGTAAGCGCATTCAAAAAGAATCTGCTATTCCTGAAACCGGTTATTACTTCATAGACTGATTCGATATTCATTAAGTAGAGAAGGTATTTGTTATGAAGATTATTCTAATTTTATTACTTAGTTGGGTTTCATTCGCAAATGCCTTTGTTGTAGAAGTCGAAGGACAAGCACCGATCAATGGTTCGATAAACCAGGCCCGTCAGCAAGCGTTAGAAGATGCGATGCGTCAAGCAAGTCTACGCGCAGAAGCTCATGTGGTGAGTACTCAGCTAATGAGTAAAGGGGCGATGGAGCAAGATCAAGTTGAAATTAAAAGTCAGGCTAAAATAAAAGATGTAGAAGTTCTCTGGGAAGATAGCCAAGGTGGCCTTTATAGTGTGGCAATTCGGGCGGATGTTAAACCTGTTCAAATGTGTCAGAACCAAGGTAATCACTTCCGTAAGGCCGTTGCGGTGACTGGCTTTGGTTTAGTTTCTGCAAAGCAAACATCGTTAGGGCAGCTACAGAATATTGAGCAAGACCTCGCAAGGGTATTTATTAATACGTTAAATGATGGTGGCCAAATGCATGCCTTAGATGCGAGCCATATTGGTTTATATGCTAATCCCGCTTATGCGCCTTCCTCACAAAACCAGCAGCGACACCTAACCACATCAATGACATTAGCGCAGAACTTAGGCGCGCAATATATTGTATCAGGGATTGTTCGAGGATTAGATACACTGTCTTCGGTATCCGATAAAGCGCATAGTGAAGATAGTTGGTTAACCCTAACGGGATTAACTGACGAGCCGGCAAAGCGTCAATTTGCTATTGATGTGTTTGTGCATGATGGTTTCAGTGGTGCCTTAATTTTCAGTAATAGTTATGCGACGCAAGGAAAATGGAACTTGGATCGCATGGCGAACGTACGCTTTGCTAGCCCAGCCTTTTGGCAAAGTCATTATGGTCATTCGGTAAAAGACCTGCTTGCTAATGCTATTGATGATGTTTCTATGTCGTTACGCTGTCAGCCTTTTATGGCTAAAATAATTAAAACCGAAGGTAAGCGCCTGCATATTGAAGCGTTAGCGGGAGCAGGTATTCGTCCTGGGGATAAGTTCAGCATTTACCGTAGTGGTACGTTCTATAATTTGGACTTAGAACCAAGAGTAGAGCTAACCAATACGGATATGAAGGCGACAGTAAAACAAGTACAACCTCAATTCATTGTAGCTGACCTTGCTATGTCGGCTCAGCAATTATCGATACAGCGTGATGACATTGTGATTGCTTGGTAGTTTTAAACGGCGATAAATTATTTGATTATCGATAATAGTATTCAATTAAAGAGAGCATGTGCTCTCTTTTTTCATTTCTACGCTGCTTGATTATTCCTTAGTGTGGTCTGGGCAGGCTTGAGTATTGATTTTCTTACCTTCGCTATAAGTCTCTAAATGTATATCAAAGCCCCATAATGTATGGAGGTGTTTCATGACTTCAGTACAGTCACTGGAGAGCGGAATATTATTTTGCATGGTATGGCGTAAGGTTAAAGAACGATCCCCTGTTAGATCGACAGACCAAACCTGTATATTCGGTTCGCGATAAGAGAGGTCGTATTGGCGAGAGAGATTATCTCGTATAGTGCGATAGCCTTTATCATTATGGATGGCATCGACTAGGTATTTAGGAGAGCGCTCATCGTCATACAAACTGAACAGTTTAAAATCTCGAATCAACTTGGGCGATAAAAACTGTTGAATAAAACTTTCATCTTTAAAGTTCTTCATCGCAAAGTGAAGTGTCTCAAGCCAGTCTGATCCAGCAATCTCAGGGAACCATTCTCGATCTTCTTCGCTAGGGTTTTGACAGATGCGCTTAATATCTTGAAACATATTAAACCCCAAAGCATAGGGGTTAATACCACTGTAATAGGGTGAATCAAAACCTGGTTGGGCGACGACGTTGGTATGGGAGGTCAGAAATTCAAGCATAAAGCCTTCATTGACTAAGCCTTCATCATAGAGGGTGTGGAGTAAGGTATAGTGCCAAAAAGTCGCCCAGCCCTCGTTCATGACTTGAGTTTGCCGTTGTGGATAAAAGTATTGGGCGAGTTTACGTACTATACGAATGATTTCTCGTTGCCAAGGTTTTAATAGTGGTGCATTTTTTTCAATAAAATACAGTAAGTTTTCTTGTGGCTCTGAAGGGAAGCTGCGTTTTTTCTTTTCTGCCTCTTCTTCATGGCCCTTAGGTATTGTTCTCCATAAATCATTCACCTGCTGCTGTAAGATCTTTTCTCGCTCTTCTTGGCGTAGGGCTTCTTCTTCTGTGGATATGGGTTTTGGTCGCTTATAACGGTCAACGCCATAATTCATTAGTGCGTGACAAGAGTCGAGTACTTTTTCGACTTCTTCTATACCATGCCGCTCCTCACATTTCTTAATATAGCTGCGAGCGAATACGAGGTAATCCACAATAGCGCTGGCATCGGTCCAGGTCTTAAAAAGATAGTTGCCTTTAAAGAAGGAGTTATGGCCATAGCAAGCATGAGCAATGACCAAGGCTTGCATCGGTAAGGTATTTTCTTCCATTAAATAAGCAATGCAGGGGCTAGAATTGATGACGATCTCATAAGCAAGACCCATAGCACCACGCTGATAATTCTTTTGAGTCGCTAAAAAGTGTTTGCCATACGACCAATGATGATAGCCTAATGGCATACCTACTGACGCATAGGCATCCATCATTTGTTCGGCACTGATGACTTCAATTTGATTAGGATAGGTATCAAGGCCATAGCCTTCAGCAATACGCTTGATTTCAGTATCGTAGGCTTCTAATAATTCAAAGGTCCATTCGGAGTCTGTTGAGATATAGCTCATGCACTCTCTCCTTGCGGGCTTGAACGCTGAGATTCACTGGCATTTTGTTTTGCAAATAACTTGCGGAAAACGCTATAGATATCCCCAGGATCTTTAATTTGTGCCATGGCAAACTCATGGGGCCAATCGGTACTGAGTTTTTCATAAGCATGCCATAAGGCTTGGTGATTTTGAGGGGTAATTTCGATATAAGAAAAATATTGTACTTGCGGTAGAATCTGATTGGATAGCAGACTCGCGCAATGAGGGCTATCGTCATCCCAGTTATCCCCATCAGACGCTTGGGCGGCATAAATATTCCATTCGCTTGCAGAGTAACGGTCTTGAACAATTTCATGCATTAACTTAAGGGCGCTAGATACGATAGTGCCACCGGTTTCGCGAGAATAAAAGAACTCTTCTTCTGTGACTTCTTTCGCACTGGTATGGTGACGAATAAAAACCAATTCAATTTTGTCATAGCTTTTTTGTAGGAAAAGGTAGAGCAAAATATAAAAGCGTTTGGCGATTTCCTTAATGTCTTGAGTCATAGACCCCGATACATCCATTAGACAAAACATAACAGCTTTGCTGGTGGGGACCGGATATTTAACCTGACTGCGGTATCGTAAATCAAAAGTATCTAGGTAAGGAACTTTCTTGATTCGAGATTTGAGAATAGCGATTTCTTCATTAATCGCTAATAAACGCGCTTGTTGTTTAAAGCCGTCGGGATTTTCTTCGAGTTCTTTTTGTTCTTGCTGTAATTCTTTAAGCTTGCGCTTCTTTCCCGCAGAAAGTGCAATGCGACGAGCATGAGCATTGCGCATCGAGCGTATTATGGATAAATTATTCGCTGTGCCTTCAGTCACAAAGCCAGCATGACGCGTTTCAAAGTCATCTTGAGTAGAGAGGGTTTTCTTTACCATGTTGGGCAAGGCTAAGTCTTCGAAAATATAGTTTAAGAATTCTTCTTTACTGATATAAAAGCTAAATTCATCTTCGCCGCTGCCCTGATTGCTGGCTTGCCCCGAACCCGCACCGCCACCTCCCGATTTGGGCTTATCAATGCGATCACCGGCATCGAACTGTTTATTACCGGGGTAGATTCTATGCTGCTGTCCTCCTTGGCCATGGCTAATAACAGGCTCATGGGTATCCCTACTAGGAATACTAATATTCTCTCCGCGCTCCATATCTGTAATTGAGCGCTTATTAACCGCATCGGAAACCGCTTGCTTAATATGCTTTTTATAACGCTGCATAAATCGCTGGCGGTTAACCATGCTTTTATTTTTACCGTTTAAGCGACGATCAATAAAGTATGACATAGGTACCTCCTTATCAATGCTCTGTTTGTCACAGGGCTACTTTATTGAGATTTTCGTACGCGTAAGTACCAGTCTGCCAATAGGCGGACTTGCTTCTCGGTATAACCACGATCAATCATTCGATTTACAAAGTCATCATGTTTTGTTTTCTCTTCGTTAGAGGACTTGGCACTGAATGAAATAACGGGCAATAAATCTTCGGTATTGGAAAACATTTTCTTCTCAATAACAGAGCGCATTTTTTCATAGCTCTGCCAAGAAGGATTTTTACCATTATTATTGGCTCTAGCACGAAGAATGAAATTCACACTCTCATTACGGAAGTCTTTGGGGTTGCTAATGCCCGCAGGCTTTTCAATTTTCTCTAGTTCTTCATTTATCGCACTGCGATCTAAAATCTCACCGGTTTCAGGGTCGCGATATTCCTGATCCTGAATCCAAAAATCGGCATAGGTTACATAGCGATCGAAAATGTTTTGCCCATACTCTGCATAAGACTCTAAATAGGCGGTTTGAATTTCCTTGCCAATAAAATCAACATATTCAGCGGCAATGTATTCTTTAATGAAATTCAATAAGCGGTCATGAGTTTCCGCAGGAAACTGTTCTTGCTCAATCGCTTGCTCAATCACATATAATAAGTGAATGGGATTAGCGGCAATTTCAGTACTATCGAAGTTGAATACCCGTGATAGGATCTTAAAAGCAAACCGGGTGGATAAACCTTGCATACCTTCATCGACACCGGCGGCATCTTTATATTCTTGTAATGATTTAGCTTTAGGGTCGATGTCCTTTAAATTCTCGCCATCATAAACCCGCATCTTAGAATAGATACTGGAATTGTCGGGATCTTTTAAGCGAGATAATACGGTAAATTTTGCCAACATATTCAAGGTATCTGGAGCACAATGCGCTTCTGCAAGGGTGCTGTGATCAAGCAATTTTTGATAAATCTTAACTTCTTCACTGACTCGTAAACAATAAGGGACTTTAACGATATAAACGCGATCTAAAAAGGCCTCATTATTTTTATTATTTCTAAACGCCGTCCACTCTGATTCGTTTGAGTGGGCGAGAATAGTGCCTTCAAACGGTAGTGAGCCTGTGCCTTCCGTGCCGTTATAATTACCTTCTTGTGTTGCCGTTAACAATGGGTGTAAGACCTTAATAGGGGCCTTAAACATTTCAACAAATTCCATCAAGCCTTGGTTTGCTCGGCATAACGCTCCTGAATAACTATAGGCGTCAGGATCATCCTGGGAGAAATCTTCAAGCTTGCGGATATCCACCTTACCCACAAGAGAGGAGATATCTTGGTTGTTTTCGTCACCGGGCTCTGTTTTGGCCACGCCAATCTGGTCCAGTATCGAAGGGTAGAGTTTTACGACTTTAAACTGGCTAATATCACCGCCAAATTCATGTAAACGTTTAACTGCCCAAGGTGACATGATTTTATTGAGTGATCGAGAAGGGATGCCAAAATCTTCTTGTAAAATTTTACCATCTTCTTTTGCATCAAAAAGACTGAGCGGAGATTCAAATACTGGAGAACCTTCAATTGCATAAAAAGGAACGTGTTGAATCAGCTCTTTTAATCGCTCGGCAAGTGAGGACTTACCCCCACCCACAGGGCCTAATAAATAAAGGATTTGTTTCTTTTCTTCTAAGCCTTGAGCCGCGTGACGAAAGAAAGCCACAATTTGTTCAACAGCTTCCTCCATACCGTAGAATTCGGAGAAAGCAGGGTAGCGTTTAATCACCTTATTAGAGAATATTCGACTTAAGCGGGTATCTTGTGCGGTATCGATTAATTCTGGCTCACCAATGGCCATTAGCATACGTTCAGCGGATGATGCGTAAGCTGTAGGATCTTGTTTACACAGTTCGAGGTAATCCTGTAATGAAATCACCTCCTCTTGGGTCGATTGATAACGCGACTGGAAGTGGTTGAAAATGCTCATAATAGTTCCCCTAGCTGGTACTCAATTTTTTAATGGCTACTGCATATGTCTGCTCGTAAAGTTAATGTGAAACGGTTGGTAAATGGATGGGCTATTGATAGCCCCTAATTCAATATATGACGTTTTGACTTAATTTATCATCCTTAGTTTGTAAGTTTAGTAAAAAGTCACAAAAAGAATAATTTATTTAACCTTTTTAAATTTTAATGGCACCTAAATTAAACCGTCAAATAAATTACTTCTATTGGCTTAGTTGTTATATGAGCAATTCTTGTTCCTTAAAAAGAGGGTAATTATAGAATGTCATTAAATATTATGAGTTCGACCCAAGATTATAAGAATTATATGGCTCCCCGTTATTACATCATGTAGCTTTCCATTTTTTTAATAGTAGGAAAATTAGTAACAATATTAATAGCTTACATAAACTTTTTAATATTAATGCTATTTTCCTATGCACTTCAGAAGTCTAGTTTTTCGAAAAATCTTATCAAAGAAATACTTTGTTCTTATTGGTCATCAATCAACGGAGGAATGATGAATAAATCATTATCAATTTTAACTATGAGCGCTCTAATGGTTGCTTGTAGTGATGGTGGAAAAACAGATTCAGGCATAACGGATCTTTCACCTCAAAACCCAAATAACCTAAATCCGGAAGCTAGTCTTGTACGTCAAGTACAGAGCTCTGCACTATTAGATGATGGTTGTGAGAATGGCGGCAGTGTATTTGAATTTGGTTTTGATTTTAATGAAAATGGCGCCCTAGATGATGCTGAGGTTGATAGCGAACGTACTAAAATCTTATGTCATGGTGAAGATGGAGAGGTGGGTTATTCTGCTTTTCAAATTTGGTCTATGGCGGGTAATGAGGGCACAGAAGCCGATTTCTTAGCTAGCTTGGTTGGAACGTCGGGTGCGAATGGCGCGGACGGTAATAACGGAACAAATGGTGATGACGGTTCATCAGCTTATGATATTTGGTTAGCAGCAGGGAATCGTGGAACGGAAGTCGATTTTCTTGCCAGTTTAGTTGGTCAAAGTGGCGGTGAAGGGACTAAAGGAGATACTGGAGCACCGGGTGCCCAAGGTCCTAAAGGTGCTGATGGCGATGATGGTGCTGCGGGTAGTAATGGCCAAAGCGCTCCTGCAATTACTTCGAGTAGTTTTTTCTACCTAACGGAGAATAGCGATACAAGTTATACCGCAGTAGCTGTTGATGTTGACGTTTCAGATCAGCTGATGTTTGCTTTAGTTGGAGGTGAAGATTTTGCCTTATTTGATATTGATAGCAGTTCTGGGGTTTTAACATTTAAAGTATCTCCTGATTTTGAATATCCAGCGGATGCGGATGAAAATAACGTTTATGAAGTTGACCTAAGTGTTACCGATGGGACATTTACCACGACTAAGGCGTTATTGATTAAGGTTCGTGATTTTAAGATTATTCCGAAAATAGTCACGGCAGAAATTACTTCGATTCCATTGGCAGATAACATCTATCAAGATGACGAAATTATCTCGATTAATCTTACATTTGATTCAGCTGTCGATGTTGAAGGCTCACCTTATGTTATTTTAGATATTGGTGGTCAAACCAAGCATGCAAATTATCTATCAGGTACAGGCACAGAAGTCTTAACTTTTACTTATATGGTGGTGGCTGAAGATCGTGATGCAGTAACGATTGCCGAGAATGGATTAGCGTTGAATAATGGCTCAATTATTAGTGTTAATAATAATGATGGATTAGCGGCTTCTTTAGCATTAGCTGAAGAATCCAATCATTCGAGTCAGGAGATTGATAATTCTGCACCTGTATTACTAAGTTCAAACGCAATCTCTCGCTTTAAACAAATAGTTCCTGCTGCGGGGGCCTATAATCAAAAAGCTCAAAGTGTCGTTAATACTGTATTGATTGATAAAGATGATGATGAAGACCTCGATATTTTATATATCAGTCAAGAGCAGCAGTATGCATATTGGTTGATTAATAATGATGGGAAGCTAAATCAATTACAAAGTAGTAGTGAAGAATTTTATGCAAGAGACGCCTCACTTAATGCGAAAGATATTAATGGAGATAAATTCGCCGATATTGTCATTGTCAGAGGTGGTGAAAGACCCAATGGCACTAGAGCGATAGATAATATGAGTATTCATCTTTCCAACGTGTTAGGAGAATATGCAGAGCAAGAATTAGACTTTCCTGCGTCTGATTTTACCGCAGGTAATATAGTAATTGCGGATATGAATGGCGATGAATTCGATGACATCGTGGTTGCTACCGGACTTGGCGCGAGCAAAGATTATGGTAAAGACCTTGGCTTGGGAGAGGGAGTGCAAGATTATGGCAAGCGAATTCTGATTGTGCTGAATGATGGTAATAATGTGTTTTCCCGAACCAATGTTCATTACATGGGAACTGATCTCAGTGAAAATGGTAGTATGTTAAGTGTTGTTGACCTAGATGGTGATGGTCTATTAGACATTGTTGCAACTTCTGCAAGCGGTGCAAAAGAGATAAAACTATTTAAGAATATTACTGAGGACCCAACAGCCCCAGAGTTTGAAGAACACGGTTTAATGTTTAATATTGATGCAATGGGTAAAAAATCAATTCACTTGGATGTCAATGGTGACAACTTCGTGGATGTTTTAATTCCAGGTACTCGTACTGAACTAGGTTCGGAGGTTGTGGAAAATACCAATAGTTTGACGCTGTTAATAAATACCACAACTATTAATGCCGCTGGAAAGAGCACTATTACTTTTGCTACTACGGATTTCACCGATGTGCCTAGCTCCAATGGCACCTTAGGTGCGGGTGATCTGGATGGCGATACCATAAATGATTTCGCTTTTAAAACCTTAACCTATTCAGCTTGGTACAAGGGTGATGGTAGTGGTGGTTTTACTAAGTTTGACCGTTCGCATTTGAGAACGAATGACCAAGCTGAATTATCCCAAGGAATATCGATTGCTGATTTAAATGGTGATGGGTTAAATGAAGTTGTCTCGGCACTGGGTCGTGGTAGTGATAAAAACGATTCGATGCAAACGTGTAACTGGTGTTTGGATATTTGGCAGAATACCCCAAGCTATGATTTAGTCGTGCCTGAAAATACAGAAATAAATACTGTGCTTACGACTTTCAGTGCTGATGATGTGGACTCAACAGTTCGCTTTAGTCTAAATGGTCCAGATAGCCAATTATTTGCGATTGATGAATTAACTGGAGCTTTATCAATTATAACCTTGTTAGATTTTGAGTTGCCTGAAGATAGTGTTGGAGATGCCACCATTGACGAAGCAACGAATAGAAATGCCGTTGCTGGTGATAACTTTTATCAATTGAGTATTGTTATTTCAGATGGTCTGAATGAGGTGTCTACACCGGTGACGGTATTAGTGACTGATGTTATTGTTGAGGAAGTCGTGGAAGAAATTGTTGAGTAAATAATTGAATAAAACGTCAAATAACGTATTAAATAAAATGACCCCTTCTTGTTTTTATATGAAAACAAGAAGGGGAGTTAATCATGAAGAAAGCACTAGCCTAGCGTTCACAAAGCTCAGGATAAACTACCTTCCACTGCTCAAAACCACCATCCAAACTATAAACTTCTTTAAAGCCTTGCTCGCCAAAATAGTGCGCGGCATTCTGGCTAGAGTTTCCGTGATAACAACACACAATTAAGGGCGCTTGCTGATCAGCTTGAGCAATAAACGGCTCAATACTTTGGTTATCGATGTGAGCTGCATTTTTAATGTGTCCAGCTTGGAAGCTCATGGCATCACGAATATCGATAATTTGGCTAGTGCCTTGTTCGATTAACGTCTTAGCGTCATTGGCATTGATGCGAGTAAAGTTTGCGCTCATGAGTAAATCCTATGATTATTATTTATAAAAGGGGTTATTTATACTTATCGACAGCAGGAGTGCGAAACCAGGTTTCATCCTCTAAACGAATTGCGCTGAGTTTGCCACCCCAAACGCAGCCGGTATCTAGGGCAAACACATTATCAACATCAGCTTTACCTTCTAGAGCCGCCCAGTGGCCAAAAAAGATTCGTGTATATTGAGCTTTGCGTTCGAGTTCAAACCAAGGTGAAAAGCCTGTCGGTTTGTTGTCTAATCCTTCTTTGGTCAATAAATCGAGCTGACCTTTCTGTGTGCAAAAACGCATACGAGTAAAATAGTTAACGATGATTCGCAAGCGTTCCATTCCGACAAGAGATTTATCCCATTGGTCTGGATGATTGCCGTACATGACTTTAAAGAACTCTTTAAAATCCGGAGATTGAATAAAGGTTTCAAATTCTAGCGAGCGCTTAACGGCTTTTTTTGCACTCCACTTAGGGGGAATACCCGCATGAACCATTAGCGCATTTAAGTTTTCATCATGGTGCACGAGTGGCTGGTGTCTTAACCAGTGCATTAATTCTTCACTATCACTGGCATTCAGAGTTGCAGTTAAAGTATCAGATTTTCTTGGGTTTTTATCGTTAAAATAAATCGCCAATAAATGCAGGTCGTGATTACCGAGTACCGAAATCGCCTTATCTCCTAGTCCTTTAATAAAGCGAAGAGTTTTGAGTGATTTCGGGCCACGGTTAACAAGGTCACCGGCAAACCAAAGCGTATCTTGATTATCGTCGTAATCGAGCTTGTCTAATAAAGCCATTAGCGAATCATAACAGCCTTGAACATCACCAATTGCGTAGGTTGCCACGTATAACCTCTAGTTCAATGCAGAAGGCACAGCGAGAGTGAAGACAGGAACCTGAGCATTAAACATTAACGCGTCACCTTCTGTTTCCTCTTCGGCTTCAAGAATCAAGCGCATGCCATAATGGCCGCTCATACTACCGACTACGGTACTGAGCACAGCACCACTGGAATATT
Organism: uncultured Oleispira sp.; assembly: GCA_913019965.1. GTDB lineage: Bacteria > Pseudomonadota > Gammaproteobacteria > Pseudomonadales > Oceanobacteraceae > Oleispira. The sequence goes on along the minus strand of CAJVZR010000017.1, from coordinate 46,463 downwards.
GATAGCTATCTCCAGGGCCAATGATCGGTGTTTCGCCGACAACACCTTCTCCCTGAACTTCTTGTAATTTGCCATTACCATCGGTAATTAACCAGTGTCGGGTTAAAACCTGTACGGCGTGATGGCTGGGGTTGTAGATATCAACATGATAAGCGAATACGTATTTTTGCTCGTCAGGGATAGATTGACCTTCAATATATTGCGGCTCAACAGTCACCTGTACTTCTGGCATCTGGTGAGCGGGAATAATTGTATTCGCGTCTATATCCGTCATGTTATTGGTCATCTGCTTTTAATGGGTTTTCCGCAACAAAATCAGCAATTTTAACGTACTCTTCTAACGTTAAGCGTTCTGGACGTAAACCTGCATCAATACCTAAGCGCTCGATATTTTCAGCCGAAATTAACGTTTTTAAGGTATTACGCAAGGTCTTTCGGCGCATACTGAACGCTTGACGGACAACGTGCTGCAGAATGTTATGGTCTTTGGTTGGGAAGGGCAACGTTTCATGGGGGACTAAGCGTACAATCGCAGAATCAACCTTAGGGGGTGGATTAAACGCACCGGGGCCAACAATGAAAAGCGGCTCTACACGACACCAATATTGGGCCATGATGCCTAGGCGACCATAGTCTGATGTTCCTGGACCTGCAGCCAAACGATCGACCACCTCTTTTTGCAGCATAAAGTGCATGTCTTGTACTAGATGCTGTTCGGTATAACTCAAAAGATGAAAAATAAGCGGCGTTGAAATGTTATATGGCAGGTTACCAATAATACGTAGTGGCGCAGGGTTTTCCGCTTCTTTATCGATTAACTGGGTAAAGTCGTATTGTAAGGCATCACCCTCATAGACTTTAAAATTAGGGTAGTTAAAGAATTGAGTGCGTAAACGAGGAATTAAATCACGATCGATTTCAACAACGTTTAATGCGCCAGCGGCTTCTAGGACAGGCTCTGTAATCGCTCCCATTCCCGGTCCAATTTCAACTAGGTTTTGGCCTTCTTTGGGGTTAATCGCACGTACAATTTTATTGATGATATTGCCGTCGTGCAGGAAGTTTTGACCAAACCGTTTACGAGCTTTATGGCCTGCATTCGCGGCTAATACTTTTTGTGCCTCAGACTTCGGTCTGCCAGCATTTTTACGCTTATTGCCCGTTGAACGAGGGGCATTAAAATCACTCATGTTTTTCTCTTTACTCAATTCTTTACGATTAGCAGTGTACTTATTGTTGGGTCGAATAAGCGGCGGCCATTTGGGCGGCAACTTTTAAAGCAGTTTCTAAACTGCCAGCATCTGCGGTACCTGTGCCGGCAAGATCTAACGCCGTGCCATGGTCCACAGAGGTGCGAATAATGGGGAGGCCTAAAGTAATATTAGCGGCTCGGCCAAATCCGTGAAATTTTAATACCGGTAATCCCTGATCATGATACATGGCTAATGTAGCATCAGCGTGTTCAAGGTGTTTTGGGGTATATAAGGTATCGGCGGGTAGCGGACCGATCAGGTTGAGGCCTTCTTCATTAAGCGCTTTTAATGTTGGCTCAATAATTTCGATCTCTTCCATGCCAAGGTGGCCACCTTCACCGGCGTGAGGATTGAGCCCTGCCACGAGTACTCGTGGCTGTTCTATAGCAAAAAACTGTTGTAAATCGTTGTGTAAAATACGTGCGACACGGCTGATGCGATCAGGGGTGATGGCATCTGCTACATCTCTTAGCGGTAAGTGAGTCGTTACTAATGCGACGCGAAGATCTTCAGTCGCAAGCATCATGACAACTTCATCGCGGCCACAAAAGTCGCGCAGATATTCGGTATGGCCAGTAAACGAGCCGGTTTTTACTTCGTTAGAATCGTTAATGACGCCTTTATGCAAAGGGGCTGTCACCATGGCATGCCAATGATTATCAAGGCATCCTTGAGTTGCGATATCTAAGGTTTTCAAAACATACGTGCCATTGGCGGTATTTAATTCACCGGCGACGGATGGCTGGGCTAAAGGAACATGTTTAACCCAAAGGTGGCCTGGTTGATGAGCGACTATGGCTGTTTCGTCAAAGTCGCTCACTCTTAGCGGTAAACCTAATTGCTGAGCGCGATCGAGTAGCAGCTGCTTATCGCAAATTACCAGAATCTGATAATCCCAAGTTTGCTGAGCAATTTGAACGCATAAGTCCGGGCCAATTCCCGCAGGCTCACCGGCGGTGATTGCAAGAACGGGTATTGTCGTAGAGCTTGATGCGTTTGACTGGTTAATAGTAAAGGTCATCAATTATGACTCTTTGATATCGACATAAGCTTCAGAGCGAATTTTACGTAACCAAATAGGGAGCTCTTCTTCAAATTGACGCGACTGCAGCATTTGATGAATTTGATTACGCTGTACCTGTTCACCTAAGTCGGTTTCTTTGCGCTCTTCAACTTGTAGGATATGCCAGCCAAATTTACTCTTGAAAGGCTTACTTAGCTTACCGGGTTCAATTTCACTCATGATACGGTCGAATGCCGGTACCATATCACCAGGATTAACCCAGCCAAGATCACCACCATTGGCTGCGCTGCCAGGGTCATCAGAATATTCTTTGGCTAATTCGGCAAATTTCGCGCCGTTCACTAGCTTGTGATGTACCTGTTTAATGCGCGCTTGAGCGTCGTCATCAGAACGAATCTCGTTTGGCATTACCAGTATGTGTTTTACCTTGTTTTGTAGAACCATCACCGTTGAGCCACCGCGCTTATCGGAAAGCTGGATGATGTGAATACCACTGGCACTTTTAATCGGGGCAGAGACTTCACCCAATTTTAATTCAGTTACCGCATCGGCAAATAGAGAAGGTAATTGAGCGTGTTTACGCCAGCCTAAGTCGCCACCTTTAAGGGCATTACGGCCATTTGATTTTGCGATAGCTTGTTGTTGGAAATCTTTACCGGCTTTGATATCCGCAATGATTTTATCTGCCTTTGCGCGCGCGTTTTGAATTTCTTTGGCACTGGCTTGGCTTGGAATCGAGATTAAAATGTGGCTTAAGCGATACTCAGCTTCGGCCGCCATTTGACCGGCTTTTGACGCTAAGAAATAATCAATATCTTGTTGTGAAATTTGTACGCGATTATTGACTTGAAATTTTTGTACGCGACTAATGATCATTTCAGTGCGAATTTGTTCTACCGCTTCACGATACGACAAACCATCTTTCTCAAGGGCTTTACTGAACTGTTCAATGGTCATACCATTTTGCTTGGCAATACGTTTTACAGTATCCGTTAGCTGCTGATCAGAAATTTGCACGCCACCACGATCAGCCATTTGCAGTTGAATATTTTCTAAGATTAAACGCTCTAATACTTGTGGGCGTAATAAACTATCCGGTGGAATCTGGCCGCCCATTTGGCGTTTAACAGAATCCATACGCGCCTCTAATTCGCTGTGCATAATGATGCTGTCGTCGACGATGGCCGCGATGCGATCAATTTCAACCGGTGCCGCTTGGCTGTTCAAAGAAAGACTAAAGGCTGAGCAAAAGGCGATTAAACCGATAAGTGCTTTTTTATTCATATTACTGATTTATTCCTGTACTTATTCACTTTCAAAATCAAAATAGCGGCGAGTTGAATATCCGCGAATTGATTGATTCATAATGTCGTCTGGGTTAGCACCAAAGTTGGCTAGCCCTTTAAGTTCGATGCGTAATAACCAGCCGTATTGTTTATCGGTATTGGTTTCTTCATCGGTTATGCGTTTGCTTTGTTCTTGATAAAGAATTTGAGCACGCCAGCAACAGCTTTGGTATTCAAACCCTGCGAGGGCTTCAATAACAGGGTCGACGGGTTTAATTTCGTCGGCTTCATAATTCCATAAATCTTTTTTACGGCTACCAATTAAGGCCCAAGAGTCGTTAATCGCCCAAAAGACTCCAATATCAAGCTGACGGATGCTAGAGGCTTGGTTTTCTCGTAAGCCGATATTCGCCATATGATTTAAGTTATCGTTATATTCAATACTGAATTGCTTCTGCAGTATTTCATCTTCAAATTTTTCTCCAGCGACTTTAGGCGCTTTGCCCCACTCGACCATGCTGTATAAACGCCATTCATCAAAGGGATTCCAAGTACTTTCGATCATAGTGGAAGACGTTTTGCGGCTATCGGCTTCACTGACCGTGGTGCCGGATAATTGCACACGACGATCTTGATGATAATAAATACGGCCGATGCTGGCATTCAGTGTTTCTGTACCATCACTGTCTTGTAAAAAGCGCGTTGTTAAGCCAAGAGTCGTTTGATTGGCGTCACCAATGCGGTCGTTACCGTTGAAGCGGTAATCACGGAAGAGTTGGCTGGAATTAAAAGTAAGAGCACTGCTATCAAAGTTAGGGATTTCACTTTGATCATAATAAGGCACTTGTAAATGCATAACTCTAGGTTCTAAGGTTTGAATATAGCCATTATTAAAGGCTTCAAATTCACGTTCAAAGAATAAGCCTGCATCTAAGCTGTATTTAGGTATCGCAATGTTTGGATTCTCGTCATAGCCCTCATCAATTAAGCTTTGCTCAACATCTTCAAGTTGATATTGGCGTACCTTATATTCTGCTTTAGGGGTAATGTAGGCGAAAGGCCATTCCAAGGTATAGCTTAGGCTAGAGTCGAGAACTAAACGTGTACCATTGATCGCGCTGGTGCCCGTTAGCTTGTTATTATCGCGTTTGAATTTTGTAGCTTGGCTGGTCAATGAGCCAGTTAAGCCAGAAAAAGATTCTGGTGAGTAATTCAGATTCAACTGAGGTAAGCGCTTATAGGGGCGTGAAGATAGGGCAATGGTATCGTCAACGGTTTGATAGCTTTCGCCGAGAATATCAAAGTGCCAAGCGTCTTTATCAAAGTAGATTTCACCTCGAGTTGGCATGTGAGTTTCACGGTTAATGCCTAAACTTGATTTGGTATCGTTGAGAAAGTCATTATCGCTGATTTCGTTATAAACCCAGCGATGATGCCAGTTTTCGTTGATATCACCGCGCTGTTGATAATTAATTAACCAACGGTCTTGTCTTGGGGTTTCAATCTCGACGGTATCACCGCTCACTGAATCCACTTCGGTCTGATCTTGCAAATAGCTACGGTCATTTTTCAATTCTCCATAGTTAAATTCACCATAGCCAAAAATACTGGTGAGGTGACGTACTTGCCCTTGCCATAATAAACCATGATCTAGAATTTCTTTTGGTGTAATCGTGGCATCAACTTGAGGGTGCAGATTCAGATAAAAAGGAATCGACATTTCACTGGCTTGGACTTCACCATTGATGCTGAAAGTAGGATCTAAAAAACCGGTCATGCGTCTATCGTCGATAGGAAAACGATAATAAGGAAGATACATAATCGGAACTTCTTTAATTCTTAGCTGGGTATGCCAAGCGCTACCGATGCCGCTTTCACGGTCGAGATTAATTTCACTGGCTTTAATATCCCAGTCATTTCTACCTGGCTCACAAAATGTGTAGGTCGAATCGGTAAGCTGAATAATGAATTCACCTTCGCTATCGATACTCGCGGCGGTGCCACGCATGTGGGTGCTAGGGATAGAATATTCACTATTTTGAATTTTGCCGATTTGATCATTTTCATTTATCTGAGCTTGATCCCCAGACATCACTAGATCAGAAGTGATAATGCTTACGTTGCCGCTAAAATCAGCATTACGGTTTGCTTGTGACCAGATGGCTTTATCGCTGGTTATTTTTCGATCAAGCTGACTAAACTCAACGTCACCGGTAAAGATGGCATCACCATTCTTACTGGCGGTGGACTCGTTGGCTTCGATTAATATACTTTCTTCGGTTCTGGGTACCAGCGCGACTGGACGATACTTACCCGAGCAGAACTCGGGTAAGGCTTTGGCTTCAGCCGTGGTTAAATCTTCCAGTGGGTACCATGATAATGGTTGGAATGCATAATTGAAGTTTTCATCAGAAATCGTATCTTCTGCGGCGAAACTGGCAACAGAAAATGTACTGAAAACTGCGATTAACAGGGAATAGGCTTTGTTCATGTTAAATCGGAGAATCCGATCCATCCTTATGCTATGGTGCGTAAATAATGTCTGCGCTAAAGGCGTAGATTGTATACCGAATCTTTTTTTCTGCCTAACCCAAGTCAAGAGGCCAGCATGGATCAGCGTCAGGAAGTTTTAGCCCAATGGGCCGCCGATCAGATCGAGCAACTATATCAGCACATTATACCTGCTCAAATGGTAACCGTATCGGGTGATGCAAGTTTTAGGCGATATTTTCGCATCAATTATCAGCAAAACGGCATTGAAAAGAGCTGGATCGCCGTTGATGCGCCGCCAGAACATGAAAATAGCCGTCAGTTTGTTGATATCGCTAAGCTTTGGTCATCGAAGGGAGTGAAAGTTCCCACGGTTCTGGCTTTCGATGAGCCTCAAGGGTATATGCTATTAGAAGATTTTGGTGATGTGTTATTGCACCCAGAATTAACGGCTGAAGCGGCAAACTCTCTCTACAAATCATCAATCGATTCTTTAATCGAGCTGCAACAGCTGCCTAAGAGTGACAATATTCCTAATTACGATCGTGCGCTATTAGATCGTGAAATGGCCTTGTTCCCTGACTGGCTGTGTGAAAAACATCTGTGTTTAACTCTCAGTAGCCAAGATAAAGCCATGCTTAAGGATGTGTTTGAGACCTTGGCAAAGTCTGCATTAGGACAAACACAGGTCGTTGTTCATCGTGATTATCACTCGCGTAACTTGATGGTTTGCAAGGCCAATGCACCGCGACATAACGAAGACTTCATTGGTATTATCGATTTTCAGGATGCGGTATATGGCGCGTTAACCTACGACCTCGTTTCTTTATTAAAAGATTGCTATATCCAATGGCCGCGGGAGCAAGTTCTTGCTTGGTTGCAATACTTCAAAGACCACAGTCTTCAATGTGCGGGACTGTCTCAACAGCAGCTTATTCGTGACTTTGACTTAATGGGGATGCAGCGCCACTTGAAAGCGGCGGGAATATTTGCCCGTTTAAGTTTGCGTGATGGTAAGCACGGCTATTTAGAGGATGTGCCGCGTACCTGTGATTATATATTACAAACTGCGCGCTTATACCCTGAGTTCTCTGCTTTCGCGGCTTGGTTAGAAACGACCTTCATTCCTGCATTGAATAAAAAGGCGGCTGCATGAAAGCAATGATTCTCGCGGCGGGCTTAGGCACACGTATGCGTCCATTAACCAATCATTGTCCAAAGCCTTTGTTAGCGGTCGCGGGCAAGCCGCTGATTGTACATCACATTGAAAAGTTGGTGGCATTGGGAATCGAAGAGATTGTGATTAATCATGCTTACTTAGGCCATATGATTGAAGAGCATTTAGGGGATGGCAGCCAATTTGATTGTCGAATTTTATATTCTGCCGAGCGTGAAGCGTTGGAAACCGGTGGCGGAATATTTAACGCATTACCTCTTTTGCAAACTGGGCAAGATTCTGAGCAAGCATTTTTATTGGTCAACGGGGATGTGTGGTTAGACTGGGACCTAATTAAAATTCCTCAGGTCATTCATGGGCTTTGTCATTTGTGGTTGGTGAAGAATCCGGAGCATAACCCTAGTGGAGATTTTGTTTTATTGGCAGATGATTTTTCTCAGACCAAGGTTGTTGATAAATCATCGAGCGATTTAGAAGCGTTAACTTTCAGTGGTATCAGTTTAATCAAACCATCATTATTTGAAGGCTGCGCCGCGGGAGCATTTCCCTTAGCGCCTTTATTACGCGGTGCGATGGTGAATAATGAGGCCAGTGGTGAACTTTATGACGGTAGCTGGGTCGATGTAGGTACTCCAGAGCGTTTGCAGCAGGTAGAAGAACTGGTCATAGCGAAACAGGTGACAGAGTCGATATGAAAATTTGGTTAGGGAAGATCACGGGCGCGACATTCGGTCTCTTTAGTGGCGGCCCTTTTGGTATCATTATTGGAATGATCGTTGGTCACTTATTTGATCAGTTTATTGAACGTAATATGCTGGGGGTTGAGTCCTCGTCAGCAAGAACGAATAGTGATAGTGCTGTACAGCTGCAAATCCAGCAGATCTTTTTCCGCACCACGTTTCGAGTGATGGGACGCATTGCGAAAGCGGATGGCCGAGTTTCGAATGAAGAGATCGAAGCTGCTCAGCATATTATGAGTCAAATGGGGCTGAATGGGGATATGCGTCAGCAAGCCATACAATTTTTTACCGAAGGTAAGGATGCTGACTTTGATTTGGGCCCCGATTTACGTCGTTTAAAAGAAGTGTTAACTCGTCAAGCATCACTTTCTCAGATGTTTTTAGAGATTCAACTCAGTGTAGCTTATAGTGATGGCAAGTTAACATTGGAAGAGCGTCGAATTCTCGATCGTTTATGCCGTGACTTAGGTATTTCAGCATTTCAATTTGAATGGATACATTCAAGAGTTAAAGCTGCGATGGCGGGTGGATGGTCGAGTGCTCAGGGCGGGCGTAGTCGAGGGAGGCAAAGTCGCAGTGCTGAACTTGCCACGGCTTATGCGGTGCTTGGGGTAAAAGCTGATATCAGTGATGCTGATTTGAAAAAAGAGTATCGTAAGCTGATGAGTCAGCATCACCCTGATAAATTAGTTGCTAAAGGGCTGCCAGCCGAAATGATGAAGTTGGCGAAAGAGAAAACTCAAGAAATCCAAACCGCTTACGATAAAATTCGACAAGCGCGCAAAAGTTAAAAATAGCTCGTTATTTGATAATGGCTAATACAAGGATGTTTCATGTTTGATCACATCATAGTTGAAGTCGCCCTCGGTTTAGCGGCAGTCTATCTGGTTTTCAGTTTATTATGCAGTACCCTAGTTGAGTTCTTAGCAGGGGTTTTCTCTTTGCGTGGAAAACAACTGGAGCGCGGTATTCGTTACCTAGTAGAAGATGAACTGCTATCGGATAATTTATTGCGTCATTCGATGCTCAGTAAACTATCGGATAAATATCGTAAGGCCTCATATATTCCCGCAGAAAACTTCCGTATCGCACTAATCGATAGTCTTCAGCTTTATAGCAGTAAAGAAAAAACACTGATTGAATGTCTAGAAAAATTGCCAGAAGGAGGCTTACGCCAGTCTTTAATGGCGATGTGGTTAGATTCCAATGAGGACGAGTTGATATTTAAAGAGAAGGTTGAGAACTGGTTCAGTGGCAATATGGTCCGGGTCAGTGGCTGGTATAAGCGCCAAATCCAAAAGGTACTACTGCTGGTCGCCTTTATTTTAGCTGCCATGATGAATATTGATTCCATTCGTATTGCTCGTGATATCCCTCATGATGCTGAATTGCGTTCAGAGATGGTGAAGCAGCTGCCCAAGTTAATTCCTCAGCAGGGACTTTTTAATCAACCAGCCATTTTAAAGACGAGTAGTATTAGTGAAGAGTCCGAGCTATTAAAGCAACGCTATCAGGTCTTGCAGAAAACAACCAATGAACTTGAAACCTTAGAGCTGCCCTTGGGTTGGCATGATTTTGGTTTTATCAGTGCTTCGTTTCAATGGTATGACTGGCTATTGATGATACTCGGTTGGTTCATTAGTGCTTTTGCAGCCTCCATGGGGGCTGATTTTTGGTTCTCTAGTATTGGCAAGGTGATCAATTTACGTTCTGGGGGCAAGCCTGCCAATGGCAAAAAGTGATCGCTATACCGCTGGAAGCTTAGCTTGATGCTTGGTTGGAATCAGTTTTGGGCTGGTTTTGGACATTCTCCTCGTTAGAAAAGCACCATAATGATCATCAAACTTCTAAAATGAGCGCTGTAATGGTGCCTAAGCTGACTAATCTTGCACAGCGCTAGTGCAAAATCTGTACGATAGCCCAGACTTATAAGACCTGTTATCATGCAGCCCGCTTAAAATTGTCAGCTTTGCTTGATGTATGGCTCTATTAAAGCGCTAGTTGATGGTTTTGATGAGCCAGAACAGTGCAATTGGCCTGCTATGTGCTTTAAGCAGGTTAACTCCCTAAAGAAAAATGAAGAGACGGTTATGCCACAAATTGTTACTACAGAAATGACCGAACTCGTGTCTCCAGGAATGGCTAACTTTTCTGGCAAGATGCACGGTGGTGAATTACTTAAACTGCTAGATAAAGCCGCACTCACTTGCGGAATGCGCTATAGCGGATTGTATTGTGTGACCCTGTCAGTGGATAAGGTAGTATTCCGTGAGCCGATTTTTATTGGTGAAATGGTGACCTTACTTGCGACTGTGAATTATACCGGTCGTACTTCGATGGAAATCGGGATTAAGGTTATCGCCGAAGATTTGAAAGGTAAGTCAGTACGTCATACCAATACCTGCTTCTTCACTATGATTGCTGTAGATGACGATGGTAAGCCTACCAAAGTGCCGCCGTTAGTATTGAATACTGAAGAACAACGCAGTCGTTGGGTGAGTGCTGAAAAGCGCCGCGCCGCGAGCATGAACCTGGAAAAAGAATTGAAAGAAACTGCATAAGTGATTTAGTACTTTGCTTGTTCTGATCAAAAGCCGCTAACGGAGCCCGTTAGCGGCTTTTTTTATAGTTGGCTCCAAGCGATAAGAGCATCAACAAAGGCTCTAACTTTAGCGGGTTGCCCTGAGCGGGATGGATAAACAACGTAGAGCTTCGAAGGGGAAAGCTCAATTTCAGGGTGTATGTGTATTAGGCGCCCACTTTCTAAGTTTGCGCTAGCCATCGTTTTGGGGAGGAAAGCGATGCCTAGGCCTTCTAAAACGCCTTGGCATATACTATTGACGCTATTAACGGATAATCGGTGGTTTAACCTGACTTTTTCACCCTGCCAAACTATTTCTTTATGGTACTGCTCACGTATAACTTCATTATTGGATCCAATGCTGGGTAATGCTGCAAGTTCTGTCGGTGTTGTCGCGATACCGTATTGTTCAATAAAGCCTGGGCTGGCAACCATGATCCACTCGGTGTGACGTATTTTCCGATAAATTAAGCTTGAGTCTGCGATGTCGTCTCTTTGTGAGCGCACGGCAATATCGAAGCCATCCTTTATTAAGTCAATATTTCTATTGGATTGGATTATTTCGAGTTGCACCTCAGGATATTCTTTAAGAAAAGGTGTAATCAAACTAGGCATCACAAAATCGATAAAGTTTTGTGGTGTGCTTACTCGCAAGCATCCTGTCGGAACCTGGCTCAGTTCGGCGATATAGCTTTCCCCCATCGAGAGCGCTGCTAGCGCTTGCTCACAATAGGTTAAATACTGCTGGCCTGCATCCGTCAGGCTTACTGAGCGCGTCGTTCTTTGTAATAAACGAATATTTAAGCGAGTTTCTAACTGGGTGATCTTATTACTAACCGTAGATTTTTCTATTCCTAGCGCCTCTGCCGCTTTTGTAAAACTGTGAAGTTGAGCGACTTTAGCAAACATACGAATTTGGTTCAGGTCATTGTTCTTCATAAAAAACAATCTTTTATTAAATTAGATGATTATCTTGTATAACGAAACAACTAATATGGCAAGCCTAAACCGTGATATTAAATAAATACAAGCGTCGAGATAGGTAAACGAGATGAGTGAAACGAATATGAAAGCTTCAAACTATGACCTAGGTTATCGCATATTGCATTGGCTGATGGCCATACTCATCTTATTAATGCTGCTAGCGGTAATGGGATTCGCGAGTGTGACGAATAATCAAGAGCATATGGAAATGCTGATGGGGCACTCTAGCCTTGGCACCTTGGTCGGATTATTTTTGATACTGCGTATTTTTAAGCGCTTTATAAAAAAATCCCCAATTCCTGAGCAGGATTTACCTAAGCTACAGCAAAGAGTAGCAAAAACGGTGCAGTATGCACTTTATGGCTTAATGGTTTGGATTCCAGTAACGGGTTATCTTACGGCACGCTTTCATGAGCTACCGGTTATGGCTTTTGGTCGCTTTAATCTAAGTAATGCGAGTCAGACGATGTATAACCCAGAGCTGTTTGATGCCTTACGTTTAGGCCACGAGATTGGTACGAAGCTGATAATGGTATTACTGGTATTACATATTGGCGGCGCTTTTTATCACAAACTAGTGAAAAAAGATCAGGTGATGCGTTCTATGACGGGATCGAAATAAAGCAGAAGTTATCAGCTAGGCAATAAAAAACCGCTCACAGAATATCGGTGAGCGGCTTTCAAAAAGAGCGGTCATTGAAACTAAATTGTTAATCGTTTAGTTTTTTGAGTGCTCTACCATATCTTTGGCTATAGCTTGCTCTTGATTTAAATTCTCTTCTTCGACCTGTGTTTTTGGCAATAGTAAGTTCAGTACAATCGCCACTAAACCACATAAGCTAATTCCGGTAAGGCTAAAGTCTGCATTTCCAATGGCCATGCCACCAATACCAAATACAAGAGTTGTTGAAACGATCACTAGGTTACGCTGATCTGCAAGATCTACTTGAGCTTTTACTAAAATGTTCATGCCAACGCCGGCGATAGAGCCAAACAGTAGGATTAATATACCGCCCATGACAGGGGCTGGGATAGTTTGTAAGGCAGTGCCGAATTTAGCGACAAACGCTAGACAGATAGCGAATACTGCTGCCCAAAGCATGATGCGGGGGTTGAACATTTTTGTCAGCATCACCGCGCCAGTCACTTCGGAATAAGTGGTATTGGGTGGGCCACCAAATAATGAAGAGAGTGATGTCGCAAGACCATCGCCCATCAGCGTACGATGTAAGCCGGGCTCTTTGGTGTAATCTTTACCCGTCACACTGCCAATCGCCAGAATGTCACCGACGTGTTCGATGGCTGGAGCAATGGCGACAGGCAGCATGAACAAGATAGCGGCTAAGTGGAATTCAGGAGTAATGAAGTTAGGTACGGCGAACCATTCGGTATTAGCAACTGCTTCCGTACTCACCATGCCCATCAGTGACGCCATGATGTAGCCAACTAATACTCCTGCCATAATCGGTAATAAGCGGAAAATGCCTTTGCCAAGTGTTGCGACTAGTAACGTTGTGATTAACGCTGACATCGAAACGATTAAAGAATCCATGTAAGGGAACAGTTCTGCCGCACCATCACCGGTTTTACCCATAGCCATATTAACCGCAATAGGCGCTAAGCCAAGGCCGATAACCATAATGATTGGACCTGTCACAACAGGAGGCATTAAACGGTGTAAGAAGCCAGCACCACGTACGGCAACCATAGTTGCGATAGCAACGTATACTAAGCCAGTCACGAATAATGACCCCATAGCGGCAGCGACACCCCATGTTTGCACTGAATAAGCGATCGGTGCGATAAATACAAATGATGAGGCTAAGAAAATAGGGACTTGCTGCTTGGTGATAAACTGGAACAATATGGTCCCTACACCTGCAGTGAAGAGCGCAACGCTGGGATCTAAGCCTGTGATCAATGGCATTAATACCAAAGCACCAAAAGCAACGAAGAGCATTTGCAAGCCCGCTAGCGCATTTCGCCAAGCGGGTTGGGTGAAGCTGTTTTCAGTGCTGGCACTTTTTGCAATCGAAGAGTCCGACATAAAACATCCTTAATTTGGGTTGGTGTAAATAAGTATTTAATGAGTGCTATTTGGTACCGAAAATTTTGTCGCCAGCATCGCCTAAGCCTGGGATGATGTAGCCGTTTTCGTTCAAATGGTCATCAATTGAGGCGGTGTAGATATCAACATCCGGGTGAGCGGCTTGAACCTTTTCAATACCTTCAGGAGCAGCCACTAAAACTAAGGCGCGAATATCGGTACATCCTGCTTGTTTAATCAGGTCGATCGTCGCATTCATAGAGCCACCTGTTGCGAGCATTGGATCAATAATCAAGGCCATACGCTTGTCCATGTCACTGGCGAGCTTTTCAAAATAGGTTACTGGCTCAAGTGTTTCTTCATCACGATATAGGCCCACTACGCTGATCTTGGCGCTTGGCATTAATTCTAAAACACCGTCTAGCATACCGATGCCTGCACGAAGAATAGGCACAACAGTGGCTTTTTTGCCCACTAGGCGCTGGCCAGTTAGTTCGCCATCCCAGCCTTCCATTTGAAAGTTCTCTAGCTCTAGATCTTTGGTTGCTTCATAGGTGAGTAGGCAGCCGACTTCAGCAGATAGTTGGCGAAAGCTGCGAGTACTCATTTCTTTAGCGCGCATCAAGCTGATTTTGTGTTGAACCAATGGGTGTTTTATTTCATGGACTGACATATTTTTATACCAATTATTTTAGCGACGGAATTTTTTCCATATTTTCCCACAAAATGAATAAAAAGTGAGGGCACTTTTGTGTTTATTTGTCTGTATGGTCAGGTAAAAATGGGCTGAATCAAGGTTTCTTCAATGGATGGGTGAAGGTAATTTCCATAAGAGCTGGTAAAATGGCGCAAATCTTATCTATCTGGAGGCAGTATGCCAGTTGCCGGTGTTCGTCATATTCTTGTAAAAACCAACGTTGAAGCTAATCGTCTACGTGACCGCATCGCGAAAGGAGCTGACTTTGCTAAGCTCGCCAAGCAATTTTCACTTTGTCCATCAGGGCAAAAAGCCGGTGGTGATCTTGGGGAGGTTAAGCCTGGTCAGATGGTTCGTCAGTTTGATAAGGTGGTTTTTAAGGGCGAATTGATCAAAATACATGGCCCAGTGAAAACACAGTTTGGCTTTCATTTGATTCAGGTTCTGTATCGTTCTTAATCTTTGCTATTAGATGCGCTCAATCTGTTGATCGACAAAGTCTTTGATTGCCGCTTGCGCTTCATGATGTATGGCGGTGAATTCGAGGTTAACTTCCCATTGGTCATCGAACTTGTTGACTCGAATGACTCGGGCGTAGATCGCACTGTTCTGATTGCTCATCAGCGATAGAGACAGAGCAATTTTAATCTCTTGCTGTATATCTAAGCGTACAGGTGATATCGCAAATATACCGCCATAGCTGAGGTCAATAATTCGTCCGGAAAAGACTTTGCTTAAAACTTGTTTGCCTTCTAAGCACTGAAACTCTAACGGTGCATCCATCATAATTCTTGGACTTTTACGCACCTCACTTCTAGGGGGGGTGAGCCGTTTTGGTTTATTCGTTGCGATTAGTTCATATAGGTTAACGACTTCTGACTTACCTTTGACCCTAACTGTATTTTTGCTACCGATTTCAATATAGCCTTTCGCTTGTTGATAACAGTTTTCACTAATTAATATTTGTCCGCGCAAGCTGTGTGCCTCTACCCTAGAGGCAAGATTAACTTCATCACCAATGACGGTATATTCACTATGAATATATGATCCCAGCTGGCCAGCAACGACTTCTCCAGTATTAAGACCTATGCCCATGAATAGAGGAGGGTAATCTTTTAAGTGGGTTTCACTATTGAACTCAGCCATAGCGATTTGCATATCAATGGCGCAGGCTAACCCTCTTTCTAGATCGTCTTCTTTGATATCTGGGGCACCAAATAGAACCATGATAGCGTCTCCCATGAATTTATCGATGGTGCCATTGTAGCGTTGTATCACTTCGCTCATTTTTAGAAAATATTGGTTAAGTAAATCAATGACTTCCAGTGCCGAGTATTTTTCGGCCATGGCCGTGAACCCCCGTAAATCGGAGAGTAATATGGTCACGTGCTGAGACTGCAATAATGAATCTTCGTCGTTGGCACTATTAATGGCGTTAACAAGACGGCTTTGAAACTCCTGATCATGCAAGCAATCTTCAGTTGAAATGTTAGAGTATTTTTCATTGATTAGCTGATTGATAGTACCGATGAGTTCTTGCTTGCTCGAGTATTGCACAAGGTAATTCCTTGCTAGGGTAGCCGTTAGCGTATTTTATTAGTCTAGTTCAAGGCTATAAATCTGAATAAGGAGGGTAAGAACGACAGGTTGTTCTTAGGCTATTTGGATGAGGATCAGTGAGCTTCCAGAGAAGGGTCTTCTCTGGAAGCCTTAGAGGATAAGCGTATGCTTACCACATCAAATCGTCAGGAATCTGATAAGCCGCATAAGGGTCATCTTCTTCAATTTCTGTATCTTGATTTTCAGCAATGTAAATGTAGCAATCCTGGTCACGTTGACGGATCTTTTCGGCAACACCCAAAGGAATGACCGCAAAGTTCTGATCTAAACCGGAAATCGCTAGCTTTCCTCGGCTTAAGCGATCCTGAATGTCGTCATTAACGTAGATCTTTTTGATCTTTTTACCCGCGGTAAAATTGTAGGCAACATCGCCTTCAACTTTAATCGTATTCATTTGGATTAATTGCTTAATCTGAGCGACGACGGCTTTTGCTTCAGCCGCGGCTTTCTTCTCTTCGTTTAGTGTTTTATCACGAGAGATCTTGTCTTGCTTGGCTTTATCCGCCAAAACTTTCGCTTCATCAATCACATCAGCGCCTTTGCGCGCTTCTTTGACATTCTTTTTCTTTTGTTTCTCAGCTTGCTTAGCTTTTTTCTTATCTGTTAACCCCATGGCTAGCAGTTGTTCTTGTAATGTTTTTGCCATTTTATTCTCGTTAAATTAATCGGCGTTGATATTCTGGTCGTTGTTCTTAATGATCTGGTTTAAAAATTTTTATTAGCTAACTATAAACGGCGTACGCGGAAACGACGGCCCTTCATGTTTTTTTCTTGAATCAGCTTCAATGCAAGGCGTGCGCTTGGACGAGCAATCGCAACATAAGCTTGATTCGGAAACATGTTGATCTTTCCAACGTCTGTTCCTGGAATACCACCATCGGCAGTCAATGCGCCTAATATATCGCCTGGACGGAGCTTGCTCTTTTTTCCACCATCGATGCACAGAGTAACCATGTTAGGCTTCTTCGGCTCGTAAGGGCTTTTCAGCTTACTGATATCACTGGTTTCATACTGGGTATTCATGTATTCATTAATCGCGAACATCTTTTTCACTTCAGAAGCGGCCATTAATGAAAGTGCTAAACCTTCTTTACCTGCACGGCCCGTACGACCAATGCGGTGAACGTGAACTTCTGGGTCGCGGGTAACATCGTAACTAATAACGAGATCGAGATCGTCAATGTCCAAACCACGGGACGCGACATCAGTAGCAATCAAGATGGCTGCACTTTTGTTTGAGAAGCGTACTAATACCTGATCGCGCTCACGTTGCTCCATTTCACCCACAAGGGCTAAGGCGTGGTAACCACGATCACGCAAGAATTCTAATACGTCGTAGCAAGCCACCTTAGTATTACAGAAAATCACGGTAGATTCAGAAGCCTTGCTGCCTAATAAGGTCAGTAGTGCTTCGTCTTTGTCCTTCATCTTAGGCACGTCGTAAAAACGCTGCACGATTGTATTTTTCGATTGCTCAGCCTTGATGGTGATTTCTTCAGGCTGATGCTGGAACTCTTCACTTAATGCTTGAATACTTTCTGGGTAAGTTGCAGAGAAAAGCAACATCTGGCGGTCATAAGGGGTATGACTGATGATGTCTTTGATTTCATCAACAAAACCCATGTCGAGCATGCGATCCGCTTCATCCAATACTACGGTATTGACGGCATCCAGCTTTAACGTGCCTTTACGGATATGGTCAGAAATTCGTCCTGGAGTTCCTACAACAATGTGAGCGCCGTGTTCTAAAGAACCGATTTGTGGACCAATCGACTGGCCGCCACATAAAGTGAGGATTTTGATGTTTTGCTGGTAACGCGCGATCTTGCGAATTTCGTCAGCAACCTGAGTCGCCAGTTCACGAGTTGGGCATAAAATTAATGCTTGGCAACCAAAGTTTCTTTGATTCAGCTTGGTTAATAGACCAATACCAAAGGCCGCTGTTTTACCGCTACCGGTTTGTGCTTTAGCCAGTACATCACGACCTTCGATGACGAATGGCAGAGCTTCGGCTTGAATCGGTGTCATGTCGCTATAACCCATTTGTTCTAGGTTATCGATCATGCCTTGCGGTAGGGCAAGTGAGGAAAAATTGGCTGGCTGACTCAAGGTGAAACTCCACTGAATTGGTGCGGGCTAGGCCTACTTTAAATTTAAGACAGGTTAGTAAAAGGCTTAATAAAGTGGCTGAATAGCAGAAAAATCGCATTATATCAGAAGCGGCAATTAAACGTCCTATAAGTTGAAAAAACCGAGATTGTGACCGATGCTTAAGATAGATCATTAAGGAGGTAATGATGTCTGATGACATGGCTTGGTTAACTAGCCTATTAAATTTTGATCCATTCACTTGGCAAGGCATTGCCACTTCTCTGTTATGCGGCACCATTGTTGGGGCCGAAAGGCAAATGCGCGGCAAGCCGGTAGGCATACGCACCGCAACGCTCATCACTATGGGGACTTACGCATTTATCGTCTGCGCGCTATCAATACGCAGTGAAATGACGGACCCATCACGGATTATTGGACAAGTGATTACAGGAATTGGCTTCTTAGGTGCTGGGGTGATGCTAACCCGTAGAGGTGTTGTCTTTGGTGTAACTTCCGCCGCGACAATCTGGTGTATGGCATCAGTGGGGGTATGTATTGCGATTGGCAAGCTGGAAACCGCGATTAAGTTATCGATCGTAGTCGTTATAGTTCTGGCAGGAATAGACTTCCTAGAAGATTACATGCAGCGCATCTCAAATGGCGTGAACAGTCGCTACAAACGTTGGAAAAATACGGAGGAGTAAAAAACGAAGTTTTTTACGGCCGACCAAGGATGGTCGGACATGCGGATGACAGGGAGGCTTTTCTCAGACTTAAACGAAGTTTTTTACGGCCGACCAAGGATGGTCGGACATGCGGATGACAGGGAGGCTTTTCTCAGACTTAAACTAAGTTTTTTACGATCGACCACGGATGGTCGGGCATGCGGATGACAGGGAGGCTATATTCAGACTTAAACCTAGTTTCTACGATAGGACGGTGGGAATTAAACAACCCCAACCCATCACAGCAAATAATAAACCGCAACAAAATGGCTAAAGGCCCCTGCCATCACAAAAACATGCCAAATCTCATGAAAACCAAATGCTTCTGGCCAGGGGTCAGGCCATTTAGTCGCATAAACCACGGCGCCTAATGTATAAGCAATACCACCATAAACCAGCCAATCAAAGGATACTTCGGGCATAACTGCTTTCATCGTCGACAGACCAAAAACACAAGCCCAGCCCATTGCAAGATAAATCAGTGTGGATAGCCAGCGCGGAGCGCCAATCCAAAAAATCTTCAATAGAATCCCTGAAATAGCTAAACCCCAGACCACGGCTAATAGTGTCCAGCCGAAGCTCTCACGCAAAGGCACTAAACACATAGGGGTATAAGTCCCTGCGATCATGCCAAAAATGGCCATGTGATCAATGCGTTTTAACTTTAAAATCTTTTCATCGCTGCCCTGAGCAAGGTGGTATATTGCACTGCTGCCGAACATTAAAGTCATACACAGTCCGAAAATAGCAAAAGACGCAACTTGCCACATATCACCATATAGGCTGGCTTTTATGATTAAAATACCGGAAGCAATTAAACCAATGATTGCCCCCGTTAAGTGGCTAAAACCACTAAAGGGATCGCGAAAGCGAGAGCGCGTAGGCATTGAGATACTCGACATGATGGCGTCCTAAGAAAAGTATCTGCTTAGTGTACACTTGTTTGCTCAATTTTTATAACGTTTAAGGAAAAGGTGTGGTGAGCGAAATTTATTTTAACAAACAATTTAAACCTTTATGAGCAAAATAACCCCTGCTTGGTCTTTGTATTTAATTAGAACGGCGAAACATAGTCTTTATACCGGGATTACGACGGATGTGGAGCGTCGTTTTGCTGAGCATCAAGCTGGCGGAGTTAAAGCTGCCAAAGCACTTAAAGGTAAAGGGCCTCTACTATTGGAGTTTCATGTGCTGGTGGGTGGGCAGTCCACCGCATTAAAACTGGAATATAAGGTAAAGCGCTTAGCTAAGGCTAAAAAAGAAGGTCTAATTCAGGGAGTAATCAAGCTCGAAGAGCTGTACCCCGAACTCATGCAAAATCAGCCACTCCTGCCAATTGAACCCATGAATTGATAAGAATATTGTCTTAAAAGCACTCGATAAAATCCGCCAAATCATTACAATGGTACGAACGTGCAGAACACAATTCTAATTATAACAACAAGAACCAGGACACTTTCAATGCGCAAATTTATGCTGCTAGTGCTCGCGACTACTTTAAGTGCGTGTGCCACTGTCAAACAAATTACGGTCAACCAGCCTATCCCCGCGGATGTTGCAAAAACAGGCACTGCTACTGCAGGGGCGATTTCTGTCGATGTTACTCCACCTCCTGGTATGCCAATGGGTGGCTACTCGGTGATGGCCAACTCTGGAAAAGGCTTTAGAACACGTTTGAAAGCCCGTGTTGTATATCTTAATGATGGCCAGGGAAATTCGACCGCGCTAGTGCAAACGGATTTAACCGCAGGTTCGTTATTGGTTCAGCATAAAGTGGTTGAAGCCGTTGCAGCGAAAACGGGTTTGAAAGCGAGTGATATTGTTATTACAGCGTCTCACAGTCATTCGGCACCGGTGAATCATTTTGAAAATGACTTTTATAATAAACATATGTCGAACGGCCAAGGCTTGGAGGAAGAGTTTTTAGCCTTTGCAAGTCAGCGAATTGCTAATGGAATTTTAACCGCTTATCAAAAACGTCGTCCTGCCAAAGTCGCGACAGGCCGCAAAGATATTTATGGCTATAACCGAAACCGTTCATTGGATTCTTATGTTTTAAATGAAAATGTATCGGGTATCAGTCTAGATGATCCACAAGCTAAGTTTAAAGCGATCAATCCTGCGATGTTTATGATCCGTATTGATGTTGAAGATGACAACGGCCACTTTAAACCGCTTGCAGCTTTCTCTAGTTTCTCTATCCACGCTACTGCGTTGAGTGTGCCGGTTGAGGTGTATAACTCTGATTTGTTTGCTTATGCACAAAAGGATTTAGAGTGGGCGATACAGGATAAGTACGATACGCCATGGGCTGTGGTACATGGCTTAACAACGGGTACCCAAGGAGATATGGCACCAGCTCTACCAGAAGACGGTGATAATACTTTTGGTCATTTTGACGTGAACTGGAAAGAAGCCAAAAAATTGGGCCAAGGTATTGGCAAAGAAGCGATTAGTTTATTTGAATCTTTGGGCGATCAACTGAGTAACGAGATTGTTATTAAAACCGCTGCCCGTGAATTGAATATTCGCCAAAGTAATAAAATTGATGGCATTGAGTTGTGTGAAGATCCAGCGGTTGGTGCGCCAACAGCGGCAGGGGCTTATGAACGCAGAACACCTTTCTTAGCGGCGGTTCCGTTTCTAAAGGGCGGGAATATAATGTCTCGCAGCTGGGTATTTACCGATGGCTGTCAGGGGAATAAAACGCACTTAGGCTTTAAATATTTACAGCCAATTTTAGAGCCGAAAGATAGCTTCCCTAATACGGTATTATTTCAGTTAATTAAGATTAACGATACGTTGGTGATGCCATTGCCGTTTGAAATTACAACGGAAGCGGGTCGCCGAATGGCTCAACGAGTGAGTGAGGAATTTAGCCTCGCTAAAAACGATATTAAGCATGCTTGGATTGCGGGTAATGCCAATGGCTATTTTGGCTATGCAACTACTCCAGAAGAATATGCCCGTCAGAATTATGAAGGGGGTCATACGCTTTATGGTCAGTACTCAACACCTTATTTGACGGCTCAGCTAGGTAAGTTAGCAAAGGACTTCAATCAGCAAGAAGACATCGTAGAGCTGTTACCTAAATGGCAATATGATATTAAAGTGAATCAGTTCTTCCCTGAAGCGGTTACTAGCACGGGTAAGCGAACGATTCTTGAGCAGCCACACTCGCATTTGGCAGAAGAAGCGAATGAAGAAGATTACATTGAATTAGAGTGGTTAGATGTAGGTGCTAGTGAGATTGAGCTACATAACCCACTAGTTAAGGTTGAGACCTTAATTGATGGTGAATGGAAGCTGATGAAGAACGGCTTAGAGGTTATTAATGATGACGGCTATGATATTGAAATTCGTTTAGAAGACGAAGAAGACCAAGGCATGGCGGAATACAAGGTACGCTGGTATAACCCGGTTGCGAATGGTGAATATCGTTTCGTCATTGCTGCACGTAAAGGTCAAGATAGCCTAACTTCTCAGAGCTTTCGTATCGCTTCAGATGCTGAATTAAGTATCTCGTTTGTCGATTAAGTTAAAACAAATATCGTTTCGTTAGGGCGAATGAGTTTGATGCATAAAATAGCCACGATCATGAGATTGTGGCTATTTTTTTGGCTGTGATAAAAATTACTCTATTAACGAACTAATGGAAAGTCATGTAGTCTTAGCAAGGATTCGAGTAAATTTGTAATATTAATGAAAAGTTACTAGTCAATAAGCTTTCCTCGATTTATATAGATAGTCATCGCGCTCACAATAAATGTAATAAAGGCCGAACTTTGTCAAAATTCCTAAAATCTTCTTTATCGAAGTCATCCCTATTAATGGCTTGCCTTCTTCTGGCTTCTTGCGCCGGTGATGAGCAAAAAAATGATAGTAGAGATAGTGATCTAGATACCCTCGCAGATCGCATCGATAACTGCGTTGCTATTGCCAACCTCGACCAAGCAGATCTTGATGCTGATGGCATCGGAGATGTCTGTGATAATGATTTAGACGGTGATGGTGTATTTAACGAGGAAGATGATTTTCCAGAAAATTCTGCACAATATCTCGATATCGATGGTGATGGGTTAGGGCATACCGAAGATGATGATAACGATGGCGATGGCATCAACGATGCAGATGATAATTGTCCTTATGTTGCTAACTTAGACCAAGCTGATACGAATGGCATCGATGATAATACCGGCTTAAAAGGTGATTTGGGTGATGCCTGTGAATTATCAAGATTAAACGATACTGGCCAAGAGCGCAGTGGCGCATTTGACTCGGGTAATCACCCTGAGTGTTCTGTTAATGATTTAGGAAACCTTCAAGACTGTGGTTATGGCCGAGATGCAATTGCGACAAATGAATTATTGGCGAGTACGCTGGCTAAAGCTGGGGCTGGGGATTCGGGCTTTGATTTCACCAAATTGGATGTCGCGGGCATTCCTTTAGTCGACCAAGATAGCAGCAGTCTTTTTTATTGCGTAAAGGATAATGTAACCGGATTAACGTGGGAGAGAAAGTTATCTGGGGATGCGACAGCTGTTCTTAATGACCAAGATAGTATGTATTTCTGGTACGACGAAGATGAAGCATTTAATGCGGGAATTCCAGGGACTAAAATTGCCCCCAGTAATTTTGGAACTGAAGTGCCTTGCCAAGAGTTTGATAAAGATGATGAAACTACCTGGTGTCATACCCAAGCGTTTATTAAGCGTATGAATGACGCAAGCTATTGTGGAGCAAATGATTGGCGTTTGCCGAGTATTAGTGAAATAAATACTCTTGTTGATTTAGGCACGCCGGATAATACAACTGTAGGCAGAGAACTGGCGATTGATTTGGATTATTTTAAGCGCTCTCAAGGGCGGAATTATTGGAGCCGAACCAATGATGCTCGTCTACCTAGTAAAGCATGGACCCTTGTTCAATCGACAGGGGTGACGGTGAGTGAATCAAAAAGCCTGGCTTGGCACGTACGCTTAGTTCGTGATGGGAGTGAGAATAATGAATAAGCTAGTTTTGAAATTAGGGCTTCTTTTAGCCACGATATTTATGGCGGTTAATGCGACCTCGCAAGAGTGTACAGATCAGCCTTCTTTATTTAACTCCAGTACGAAAGAATTTATTAAGCACAATGATGGTACTGTCACGCATTTAGAAACTCGCTTAATGTGGAAGCAGTGTTTGGAAGGGAAAAGCGGTAATTGTACAGAAGGTGATTTATCACTCTTGAGTTGGCAACAAGCGCTAGAAACCGTTGAGGAAGTGAATACTAATGGTGGCTTTGCAGGCTATACCGATTGGCGTTTGCCTAATGTGAAAGAACTCGAATCGATTATTGAATATGGCTGTCATAAGCCTGCTATTAACCTAGCAATTTTCACGAATATGCCAAATACAGAGGATTTAAAGGTTTGGAGTTCAACCGCTTCCGAAATCTATTCTGGAGGTTTGCATATTAAATCTTGGTACGCAGAATATGAAGATGGTAGCGTGAGTTGGAATAATGCTAATCGTGAAAGCCAAAATTATGCTGTGCACCTTGTACGTGGTGCACAGTAGTAATATGGGTAGAGACGTTGCTTGATTAAGCGTTTTTATCCGTTGCTTCAGGCTTATCGGTACGATATTTAAGCTGTAGACCTTGCAAGAAATTACGCAATATCTGGTCTTTACAGATACGGTAGTGTTTGTGGCCAGGACGGCGGAAGAACGCTGTTAATTCAGGCTTGCTGATATTAAAGTTGGCGAGTTCCATAATACTTACAACATCATCATCAATGAAATTCAAAGCAATCTTAAGCTTGCGCAAGATGATGTTATTGGTCAGCTCTTTTTCGATAGGAGCTGGCTCACCTTCTTTTACGCCGCGTCTGTCATTGATTAGACCATTCAAAAAAGTGGCTAATAGGTAGTCTTTTAGACCTTTATAATCATCGTGGTCATCTTTCTTTAACCAGCAGCTAACTTGTTCACGGGTGACGGTTTCTCCAGCTAAGGCGAAAAGAGATATCATTTTAGAGTCGCTGAAGTCAAAGCTGTAGCGGAGGCGGCGCAGGATGTCGTTATTGGTCACGAAAGAATGCTCAAAGAAGGTTATTAACTGATTTTAGCAGATTCTAGCAGTTTTTACCTTGGGAGTAAGTAAAAGCTGCAGTGCTGGCAGGCACTGCAGCCAATTAACCCTTGTCTTTTGGTTATTGAGTGAGATTCGCTGCTGGTGGTGATTTGGCTGATGTTAATTCGGACTCAGAATCGGCGATAGGGGTGGCCTGAGTCTTAGTCTCTTGCGGTTGCTTCTTTCGATCTAAGAACATCAATAACGGAGGCAGGAATAAAAAGTCGACTAATAATGCGACTAAAATAGTGATCGCTAATAACATGCCCATGTTATTGCTTGGGTGGAAATGAGAGAACTGCATCACCATAAAGCCACCGACTAAGACCACGGAAGTGACGAGTAGTGCATTACCAACGGTATTAAAGGCATAGCGAATGGCATTCTCAGCATCTAAACCCTGTTCACGACGAGCACGTAAGTATTTGCTTAGGAAGTGCACGGTATCATCTACCACTATGCCTAAGCTCAAGCAAACAACGACCGATACCGCCGTATCGATTTGGCCATTGATCATGCCCCAGATGCCATACGCTAAGACTGCTGGCATGATGTTGGGAATCAAGCTGATTAGGCCGATCTTAAAGGAGCGTAAGGCAAAAATTAGCAGGAAGGAAATTAAAATGAGGGCGATGGAAGTACCATTCATCATGCTGCCAATATTTCGGAATGTAAGGTTAGCAAATACAATATCTAAGCCGGTACCTTCGTTGACATAAATATCCGGAGCGTTATCTTTTAACCAAGCGAGGGCTTTTTCTTCCAGTTCTAAAATGTAAATAGAATCGGCTTTTTCGAATGAGACTGTGAGGCGACTCGCGGAGCGCGCATTATTGATGGTATCGTCTAACCCTAAACCTAGGGGAAGAGACAATTCATATAATAATAAATACTGTGCCGCGAGCTCTCGGTTCTCCGGGATTTTGAACCAGGCTTCATCATTATTATGCAGATTTTTGTTAAGCCTTTTAATAATGGTCGTAATGCTATCGACACTGGATACTTTATCTTGAGTTAATAACCATTGAGCAAAATCATCGGTTTGCTGTAAATAGTTAGGGTCATTGATTCCACCTTCTTGCTGGCTATCTAAAACAAAGAAAATCCTATGTAGACCACCAAGGGTTTCGTTCGTCGCTTCTAAGGTATTACGAACTTCAAAACTGGTATCAAAAAACTCATGCCAGCGCTCACTGATCGTATTTCTATTGAGTTGGCTACCGATGGCAATAATAACGACGGCCATAACAATAAAGAGCGGCTTATAAAAACGGATTACGTTATTGGCAAAGCTCATCATGAAAGACGGCTTATTGTTTTCAACCTTACCCTTGGGTGTCGGCATTAATGCCAGCATCGCAGGCAGAAAAGAAATACTGTAAATCCAAGCAAAAAAGACGCCGCAGGCAATGATATTACCCATATCACGATACGGTGGTGAGTCACTGGTATTCAAGCAAAGTACACCAATTACGGTCGTGATGCTGGTGATGAAGACCGGAGAGAAGTTAATTCGCAATGCTTCTTGAATCGCTTCAAACTTGGACTTGCCATGATTGAGTTCATAATAATAACTGATCAAAATATGAATCGTATCGGCGACGGCAATGGTTAATATCGCGGTAGGCACAAAGCCGGTAGGTGGCGTCATGGTGAAGCCTAACCAGCCGAACAGTCCCATGGTGGAGAGTACTGAAAAACTGATGATCATTAGGGTTAATAACATACCGGAGAACGTACGTAATAGAATGATCATGGTGATAATCATGACTAGGTAGGACAAACCTAGTAGGTTTTCTATATCTTGTTTGATCGCTTCTCCCATGGTGACATTCGAGGTGAGTGACCCACCGACTAAAATTTCAAAACCTGGAAAATTTGGGCGGATACGCTCAGCTAGTTCACGCGCGGCAATAACCGCCTCTTTTGAGGTCTCCATACTCGTGCCCTCGGGGAGAACTGTGCGAATACTTACACCGGTAGAAGCACCATCTTCAGAGATTAATCGGTGTAGCAGTGTGGGCTCTGAAAAAGTAACTTGTTTAATGCGCGCTAAATCTGATGGGGTTAAGGCTAGGGCTTCGTAATATAAATAGTCGATTAATAAATCATCATCTTCAACATCGGTATGTTGATAATTTTGCAGCGAGGTCACTCTTTGTGAATAAGGTAGTTTCCAGCCTTCGTCGGTTAATTGCTCAATAAGATCTAACCCTTGCGGTGTAAATAAGTCTCCTTCTTTAGCATGGATGTAGAAATAGACATTCTCTTGCTTTGAGAACGTCTTCTCCATATTCTCGAAGGCTAATAGCTGTGGGTTTTCCGGACCAAAATAGGTTCTGAAATCACTGGTGAAAGTGAGTTTAGAAGCCCCTGAGCTGATGATGAGCATGATGACTACTAATAAAGCGGTAAGCCATTTACGTTGTGTGATGATCCAGCGAATGTAGTTTTCTAGCATGATGATTTATTTTTATAGTGATTATGTGCTTATTCTAAGCCGGTCAGGATACTGAACAAGGTTAATATCAGACGAATATCATAAATAAAAAGCCAATATCGTTCATGTTTAGGTATTATTGAGGGAAGCTGCATTAATAAGCGCTTGTAAGAAAGCGTTGTGCATAATAAAAAATTTAAACACGAAAAAGGAATATTTATGTTTGGTATAGAAATGACGGTTGTCGTCGTCGCAGTCTTTGTCGCGGTCTTTATTTTTACCGGTATTAAAATGGTGCCTCAGGGCTATCAATGGACGGTAGAACGTTTTGGCAAGTATACCCATACCTTGAGTCCTGGTTTAGGTTTCATTATTCCTTTTATCGATTCGATTGGGCGCAAGCAAAATGTTATGGAACAGGTATTGGATATTCCACCGCAGGAAGTAATTTCTTCGGACAATGCCATGGTGACTACGGATGCGGTTTGTTTTTTCCAAGTGCTTGACTCGGTAAAGGCGTCGTATGAGGTCAATGATCTACCCCGTGCAATGCAAAACTTGGTGATGACGAATATTCGTGCGGTACTCGGTTCAATGGAATTAGATGCCATGCTTTCTAATCGTGATTCTATTAATGCTTCTTTATTAGGTAAGGTTGATGAAGCAACGGATCCTTGGGGTGTAAAGATTACCCGAATAGAAATTAGAGATATCTCTCCGCCACTGGATTTAGTCGAGTCTATGGGGAACCAGATGAAAGCTGAGCGTGATAAGCGTGCCTCTATTTTAACCGCTGAAGGTGAGCGCCAGGCGGCCATTGAGGTCGCAGAAGGTGAGAAACGTTCTGCCATTCTTAAAGCTGAAGGTGCACGAGAAGCGGCATTTAAAGAAGCAGAAGCACGTGAGCGTTTAGCCGAAGCAGAAGCGCGAGCAACTGAGATGGTTTCTAAAGCCATTTCTGAAGGGAACCCACAGGCGCTTAATTATTTTGTTGCACAAAAATACATCGAAGCATTGGGTGAAATAGGTTCTGCGGAGAATAGCAAGGTTGTTATGATGCCGCTGGAAGCGAGTGGTGTCATTGGTTCTGTTGCAGGCATTAATGATTTATTAAAAGAAATGAAGCAGTCTTAATTACTCATTTGTATTTTAGCTTACACATACGGAGGCCAATATGTGGACTTGGTTCGAAC
The DNA here is from genome assembly GCA_913019965.1 of uncultured Oleispira sp. Classification (GTDB taxonomy): domain Bacteria; phylum Pseudomonadota; class Gammaproteobacteria; order Pseudomonadales; family Oceanobacteraceae; genus Oleispira. The sequence goes on along the minus strand of CAJVZR010000017.1, from coordinate 17,997 downwards.
AACTATCTCAGTGGCACTGGTTTATTTTTGGCTTGCTGCTATTAATTGGTGAGGCCTTGGGGGCTTCTGGTTTTCTACTCGGAACGGCTATTGCTTCATTGTTGATGGGAGTGATCGTTTGGATTACATCCTCTGCTATTGATGGTGGCATGGGTTGGCAGGCTCAAGTTTTATTTGGTGCTTTTTTATCGGTAATCTTTTCTATTCTATATTGGCGCTTTTTTCGCGCTGATCAGCAAGCAACGGATAGACCTGAATTGAATCAGAGAACAGCACAATTGGTGGGCCGTAAGTTAGTGATGGAAAATGACATTCAGTTTGAAGGTCGTATTCAAATTGGTGATACTTTTTGGAAGGTTGTTGCTGAGGTCCCTCTAATTGAAGGAGATCATGTTGAGGTGATTAGTGCAGATGCAACAACACTCACATTGAAAAAACTGGCGCTGTAGAAAATGTACTCGAGATAAACCGCGGTTAATCTAACTGGGAAATAGTGACCTCAATGACGCAGAATGTATGGATCTTAATGCTGGCACAAGCTTTCGCTATGTGTGCAGCGCCTTTAGTGGTTTTTGCTGGCGGACTAATTGGCAAGCAATTAGCGTCTGATAGTGGCTTTGCGACGTTACCGGTGGCTGCTATGGTCGTGGGAACAGCTTTGGCGGTGTACCCTGCGGCAGCGATTGCTAGTAAAAAGGGCCGGAAATTGGTTTTTCTCGGGGCGATGGTTATTGGTTTTGTTGCTGCCTTAATCGCGGTATTTTCTTTGCAGATTGAAAGTTTCTCTGGCTTTGTATTAGCTGCGATTTTAATTGGTATTGTATTGGCCTGTATTCAACAATTTCGTTTTGCAGCAATGGAAAGTGTACAGCCTGATTTAATGCCTGTGGCGGCATCGCGCTTGCTCTTGGCAGGCATTATCGCCGCTTATTTAGGGCCTGAGCTGGTAACGCTTGGGCAAATCATTAATGAAACTACTTTTATCGGGGCTTTTTATCTCTTAGGGGCTTGTTTCATTATCGCTTTCTTATTAATTCTGTTGGGTTATCGAAATATTGAAATCCATGTTGAAGAAGGTGAGGGTGAGCAGCGAAGTGTGTCTGAACTTTTATCTCAGCCAGGAATTCTGTTAGCCATGGGCAGTGCATCCGTAGGCTTTGCTGTGATGAGCTTTATCATGACGGCGACACCGATCAGCATGCACGAGTTGAATCATTACAGCTTAGAAGAAACAAAGTGGGTTATTCAAAGCCATATTATGGCAATGTTTGTTCCGTCGTTATTCTCTGGTTGGCTGGTGCGGAAGCTGGGTTTTATTCCGATGATGTGGAGTGGTTTGGCTATTTACTTAATTTGCTTAATCGTTGCTTATTGGGATCAGGCTTTAATTCACTATTGGTCGGCTCTGGTATTGCTTGGGCTAGGTTGGAATTTATTGTTTGTATCAGGTACGGCATTATTACCACAAATGTACCAAGCCAATGAAGCCCATCGAGTACAAGGATTAAATGATTTAATGGTTTTCAGTGCACAGGCAATCGCGTCGCTCGCTTCGGGTGTTTTACTATTATTATTGGGATGGCAAGGGCTTGTTTGGGTTGCTTTGCCCATTATCGCGATTCAAGTCTTGCTCTTGCTAAATTGGAGGCGACATTATTCAACTGAGCCAGCGCTGCAATAGCGCTGACCTATTCAAGGTAATTAAGAATGATCTTCTGGGGTATATTGGAATGAGCTGATACCCGAAGTATCGGCATAGCCTCCGCGGATTATGCCAATCGCGGTTAATAAACCAGCAAGAATTGCGGCACTAGCGAAAATCGAATATAGCAGAATCATGACATTACCTAAGCTTTAATGGTGTTAATAAAAGCTTAGGTCATGTTTAAAATTTTGCTTTTCTGGAGGCAATAAAAGATCAGTGATTGGCGTTATTTAGCCATAATGATTAGGCTAATCAGTTTGATTCAATATCTAAGCTTTAATACTTTAAAACCATTGCCTTGCACTATCGATTCAACACTGCGACAACTTTTCTCCGCCCACTGTTCGTAAGCCAATTGGCGATTTGCCACAATCCATAACTCACCTCGGGGCAGCAGGTGCTGGCTAGCTGTGCGAATTAACTGCTGTGCAAAATTGTAATCCGTATCTTTTCCTTGATGGAAGGGAGGGTTGCAAATAATGGTATTAAATTTTTTGGTACCCGCTAGGCCATCACTGGCAAAAACTGGGCAATCAAGCCCTAGCTTCTTGCTATTATATTCAGCCGAAGCGAGTGCCATGCCATCAATATCAACCATTTCTACGTACAGCTCTGGTTGGCGGGATTTACACGTAAGGCCAATAACGCCGCTGCCACATGCAAGGTCTAAAACGCGGCCACGCTTAGTTAAGGTTATGTTATCCAATAGCAGCTTAGTACCGACATCCAACTTACCAGCATTGAATACCCCTGGAAAAGTGGTGAAATCGAGTGCATCTGATTCGAGATTATCGTAACTGAAACCAGTAGATTCATTTTCCCAACTAAAGTCATCTATGGGCGTTAATTTGAAAGACCATAGAGAGCATTTTCGGGCGACATCAATTTTGACGATTTCATCACCAAAATCTTTCACTGCATTATTTAAACTTTTGCCGCCAGCATCATTGGCAGCGAGAAGATATACGGATATGGGCTGAGTGATTTGGCTTGCAATCCAGCGTAGTAGGCTATGGGCGAATGCTTTTGATTTTGGCCAGTAGAGCAATGCGGATTCAAAGTTATGTTGGTTGGGGATACCAAACTCAGAGCGTAGCCCTTGTTTTTGGCTAGCTTGGTGGATTCGCGCATCAAAGTTGATTAACTGGCAGTCATGAGGTTTTAACAGTTGAAATAACCCTTGATCAAGAGGGGGGTTAACCATTAAAAGTTGGTCATTAATTACTTCTGGATTACGTAGTAATAGTTGATTGATCGGTAGGGTAGTCATAGTTACGTAAGGCCAGATAAGTAAAGGGTAGAAATTAAAAGTATAGCTGTCTGATTAAGATACATACGAAAAGAGATAAAGCGCACTCGTTCATTATTTAAATGAGTACGCTTCTTAAGGCGATTGGTGATTAGCCTTTATAAGCGGCTGCAGACTTGGTGATGGCTTCGCGAGCAGCATCGGCATTTTCCCAGCCTTCAACTTTAACCCATTTGCCTTTTTCTAAATCTTTGTAGTTTTCAAAGAAATGAACGATCTGATCTTTCAACAATTGAGGAACATCATCAATATCGTGAATATCATTATAAAGCTGGGTGAGCTTCTCGTGAGGAACGGCTAAAAGCTTCTCATCACCGCCTGCTTCGTCAGACATTTTCAATACGCCTACAGGGCGAGCACGGATTACCGAACCAGGTACGACTGGATAAGGAGTGATCACTAGGACATCAAGCGGGTCACCATCGTCTGCTAGGGTATTGTTAATATATCCATAGTTCGCAGGATAGAACATTGGCGTTGCCATAAAACGGTCTACAAGCAAGGCATCCATGTCTTTGTCGATTTCATATTTAATCGGCGAGGCATTGGCAGGGATTTCGATTGCTACGTAAATGTCGTTAGGTAAATCTTTACCCGCAGGAATAGTATTATAACCCATGATAAATCCTATTAAGTGAGCGATAAGTCTTTAATAAGGAAGATTATAAACTGATCTGTAGCGGCTGTCAGTGAAAGAGCAATATATTAAGGGTAGAAGCATTTACCTAAGGGTATATTCATCCTAAACTTAATGTTAATTGTAAGAATAATAAAGAATAGGGTGCGAACCGATGAATAGACTGTTGTTATCGATCGTTATTAGCTGTGTAGCTCAACAATCGTACAGCGACGATGCTTTACCCGACTTTGGCTCATTTGAAGATGAGCTGGGTTGGGAAGAAGAGTCTATTCTAGGTGAAGAAATCCCAATGGTGCTGACCGCATCACGTCTAAAGCAGCCGAAAGCCGAAGTTCCTGCCAGTGTTACGGTTATTAGTTCAGAACAAATTAAGCTGTGGGGGGCTCGAACGCTCCCTGAGTTAATGAAGTTTGTTCCAGGGATGTTTGTTGGGCATGCTGATGATGATAATAATGCTTCTGTTACTTACCATACTTCAAATCCTAATATCATGCGTCGATTACAAGTATTGATTGATGGACGTTCTGTATATAAGTCTGCTATTGCTACGGTTGTTTGGGATGATGTAGGGATCGCATTAGAAGATATTGATCGCATCGAAGTCACTCGTGGACCCAATGCAGCAGTTTATGGTGCTAACTCATATCTCGGTGTGATTAATATTCTAACTAAGCACCCTGAAGATAGCCAAGGCTCTCGAGTCTCTATGACTAAGGGCAATAAAGGCATTCAAGATATTCATTTTCGTCATGGCCTTACGCTCAACTCAACCAGTTTGCGTATTAGTGGTTCTGTAAAAGCAGATGAGGGCTTTGATGGCCGTGATTCTACTGGCAGTGATGATTTAAGAGATGGCCGCCGTCATGGATTTATTAATGCTCAGGTTAATCATAATATTGACGATACCAGCAACCTAGATCTTCAGGTGGGCTTTAAGTCGGGTAAGACCGAAATGCGCCAGATTGATTTTGATACCAATCCACCCGACAAAACCACGACCAATGGTTATGTATATGGTCGCTGGCAAAAAGAGTTCTCTGTAGAGCATCAGTCGCATTTGCAAATGTACTTGCAAAAAGAAGAGCGAAAACAAGGTAAAGATGTTTGTGTTGCGACCTTGGCCTTAGACTCTGAGCTGGGGACGTTATATCGCCAAAATAGTGAGTGGGCTGATATCGTCGCCGCCTTGCCTGGTCTATATGAGGGCAGTAGTGATATTCAGAATATTACTGCAGGTCTGCAATCAGGGGGCTTTGATCCTGCAACCATGATGGGGATTGTCGAGAGTTTTACCGGTAATAGTATAGTTATTTCACAGCAAGACTTGGATCAAACCCAAATTTTGTTGAATAAAGTCCCTGATTTATCCACCGATTTTTCTGAGTTAACTTGTGGTGATACGAATACTGACCTTGCTGAACAGCGAATTGATGTTGAGTGGCAAGATACAATGCGCTGGTCGGATGAGCTGCGTACGGTTTCAGGGTTAAGCTATCGTCGAGACTCGGCTTATTCACAAACCTATTTTAATGGAGAAGTGAGTAATGATACTTGGCGTGCTTTTGCTAATGCAGAATATAGACCAGTAAGTTGGTTAACTTTGAATGCTGGGGGCATGTATGAAGTTGAAGCTCATAATGATGCCGCATTCTCACCTAAGTTGGCGGCTAATTTCTTAATCGGCGATCAACAAAGTATTCGAGTAGTAACTTCCCAGGCTGTTCGTTCACCTGACTTATTAGAATCGCAGCCCGAGTTTATTGTTACTGTATCCGGTTTAGCTACAAGTGACGGTTCGGTTAATTATTTAAATCAAACTTCAGCGGATTTCTACCAACAAAAAGTCAGCGAGGATGATGAAAAGGGGCTAAAACAAGAAAAAATTACCAGTTATGAATTGGGCTATTTTGTTGCCGGCGATTTTATCGGTATGCCTACAGAATTGGATGTAAAAATCTTTCATGAAGAATTACGTGACATGATTTCTGATCCTATCACTTTGCAAGCAACGGATATTAGTAATGATAATGAAGCCGATGTTGATGGTGCAGAGATGCAATTATCCAGTAGAATAAATGCGCAAAATTCTCTATGGCTAACTTATTCATATGTGGATGTAGATAACCGTTATGTGGGTAATAGGCTATCGGATGAACAAATCGTTTCGGTAGAAAAGTTAGAACGCCGTTTGAGCTCGGAAAATAGCACTGTGATTAGCTGGATGTATAATAGTTCAAGCTGGTCTGCCAGTTTAAGTTATTTCAATCAGGATACACGACACATTCAAAGCCCGTATGAACGCTATCAGTTAAATCTTGTAAAACCGTTTCAATTAGCGGGTTTGAATGCTGAAATGTCTTATTACATTCAGCATAATAGGCAGCCTAAAGTACCGTTGAATTACTCCAACCAGATATATTCATCGCCCAATATTTATTACGCTCAGCTGTCGCTTGAGTTTTAGGGATTACTGATTGCATGGAAGCAAGATTCCTAGTTCGGTTTTTTAATAGAGCCTTATTACTTCTGACTCTCTCTCTGCATGCAACTGCAGCGCTGGATAATATTGTCTTATTGGCAGAGAAAAGAAGCCCTGTGCTGGAAAAATTACAACAACAGTTACAGACTATCGCTCCGAATTTTTCTTATAAAATAAGCACCCCTGGCTCTGCTATAAGCATCCAGCCTGATGATTATGTGATTTCAGTAGGCCGTTCTGCTGCGAGCCATTTTGATTATGCAAAACACTCTCGAAACATTTCGGTATTATTAACGTCTGAGCAGTGTGAAAAACTGAATGTACAAACCTGCATTTGGATTGAGCCTCCATTAACCCGACAATTACGCCTCGCCAACCTCGTTTTGCCAGGCAATAAAAAGATAGGTTTCTTGGTAAATAATAAGCAGCAGGCTGAGCAGGTATTGTCGGAGTTATCGGATGCTCAGCGTGAAATGCTAAAAGTAGTTGCTTTGGATGATTATGAAAATATTAATCAGGCATTATTCAACGCGCTTAAGAATACGCGGTTATTACTAGGACATTATAATAATAAAATTTACAGCGCGAATAATATAAAGAACATTTTGATTACATCTTATCGCCAACATAAGGTATTAGTAGGGCCATCTAGGGCTTATTTGAAAGCTGGCAGTTTTGCTACAACGTTTAGTGGTCTATCTCACGTTGCCCAACGTATTGTTGATGTTATTAAACACCATAAAGATACTAAGAGTTGGCTAGTACCAGGTTATAACCCGTATTATAAAATATTATTCAATCAGCAAGTTGCTCGCTCATTGAATATCCGGGTAGCGAATGATGAGTTGCTTGAACAACGAATGAGAGAGGAAAAATAATGTTAAAAATCTCTCAGTGGAGCATGCGACATCGAGCATTGCTATTAGGTCTGTTTCCTGCGGTATTAATGTTTAGTTTACTGATAAGTCTTTTTGTCTGGCAGCGAATAAATGATGCAAAAGTAGAAGTTGCAACTGTAGGTGAAATCTTATCAAGTCAGTTAGCCGCTTCAGTAGAGTACCCCGTTATTTCAGGAAACTTTATCTTACTGGAGCCACTGGTTGAGAATGCGATTTCTGCGCCTTCCGTCGTTCGAGTGAGTATTACAACGCCTGATGGCAGCTTATTATATCAACGCCAAACGAAAGCCTATGATGGCCTAGAAAGCAGTGATATTGCGACCTATGTTAGATCGGTTAGCCAGGAACAAGAAGCATTCGAAGAATTTTCGGAATTTGATGATATCAGTAATGAACCGGTTGTTCGTACGGATATCGCTTTTGTTCGGGTAGAGTTGAGTCATGTGCTAGGACGTAATCGTGCATTATTGATTGTTGCAAAATCCATGGTATGGGCCAGCTTCATCTTGTTATTATGTCTTCTACTTGCCCGTCGAATGGCAAATTCTATATCAAACCCTATCGAAAATGTTTCTCAGGTATTATCGAAAATTGCTAAGGGAAAGTTAGATTCTAAATTGGATATTACAGACGGTGCTGAGATCGGTGAGTTGCAAAAAGGGGTAAATGCAATGGCAACCGCATTGCAACACTCAGAAGATGCTCAACAGTCTGCAATGAATGAATTAGAAAACGCTAGACAAAAGGCAGAGGAAGCCAATAAAGCAAAAAGTGAGTTTTTAGCCATTGTTAGTCATGAGTTAAGAACCCCGATTAATGGTGCGATGGGAGCAATGCAATTAATCGCTTATCAGGATAATCCAGAGATTGAAGAGTACCTAAATATTGCCGATCGCTCATTAGATAACTTACTCGAACTGGTTGAAGATATGTTGATCTTGGGCTCATTAGAAAAGAATGAGCAAAGCCTTGTTACTCAGGTAATCTCTCTTCCTGACCTTTTGATTCACACTATTCAAGACATCGAAGAAAAAGCGGCTCGGAATAAAAACCAACTGATGATTAATTTTGATACCCTAATTAGTCAGAAGAAGGTTGAAATTGATGGTATTAAGTTTCGACAGTTATTTCGACATTTATTAGGTAACGCAGTTAAGTTTACACATGATGGTCGTATCTATTGTTCAGTGTATCTTGAAAATACTTCTTTAGGGTTAATGCTGAAGTTAGATATCAGCGATAATGGCATTGGTTTTCCAGAAGAGAAAAAGACGGCTATGTTTGAGGCGTTTCAGCAGCGTGATACCTCATTCTCTCGAGAGTATGACGGCTTAGGCATCGGCTTAACGATTTGTAATGATATTATCCAGTTAATGAATGGCAAGCTAACCATTCTGGATAATAATCCCAAGGGAACGGTAGTTAACTGCAGTATACCAATTAGCGCTATCATAGATTCTGATTCGGTCCATTCAGTTGGAGCGATCACTGAAAAGGATAAAAGATTACCTAAAGTTCTTATTGTTGAAGACAACAAAGTTAATCGTATGGTTGCAGAAAAGATTCTTCGAAATATGAAGTTTGACCCGATTGGTGTTGCTTCAGGAAGAGAATGTATTGAGCGCTTTAAAGCGGAGCAATTTGACCTGGTATTTATGGATTGTCATATGCCCGATATGGATGGCTTTGAAACCACTCAAATACTGAGAGGGTTTGAGCAAGTCATTGATAAAGTGCCTGTTCCTATTATTGCACTGACTGCTAATACTTCTGCCAATGTTCGCGATGAATGCTTAGATGCCGGTATGACAGACTATGTCGCTAAGCCTATAAAAATCGAAGTTTTACATGACGTTATTACCCGTTGGTTAAAATAAGAATTAAAACATTTATTAAGAGATGACGATTGAAGATTGCATTAGCATTATCGGGAGGGGGGCATCGAGCTGCGGCTTTTCACCTGGGGGTATTGAAATATCTTGCCGAGCAGCAGTTATTAGAAAAGGTGTCGGATATTTCAAGCACGTCTGGCGGTAGCTTGCTAGTGGCTCAACTTTTTCACAGTTCTAAGTCTGTCGTGCATGATACCGTAAATAGCCAGTCGCTGGCATGGCCAGATAGCCAAACCTTCCTCACTCATAGTTTACCTTTGTGCAAAAAGCAGATTACTCAAGATAGCTTAGAGAATAGTTTTATTAAGCGCATGTTTTCCCCTAAGAACTGGATGAATATGGGTCATCGAGCCAATTTAATGGCGCGTTCACTAAAAAAGCTATGGCAGATTAGCGCGCCGATGAAACATCTAGCAGATAGTCCAAACTGGGTGATTAATGGTACGACTAACTTATCCGGTGGTCGTTGGTTCGTAGAGAAGCGAGATCAGAAATGCCGTATGGGCAGTAAAAACTTGGGGGTTATTGATAGCGCTGACTTTCCAATTGCTGATGCCATTGCAATTTCTGCCGCATACCCTGCAATTATTGGCCCTTATCGTTTGAAATTTAAAGATCTGGATGTCTACCTATCGGATGGGGGATTGTATGATAATTTGGGGCTTGAGCCATTATTTGATATTGAACAGCGTAGGCTAAACCCAGATATTGAAGCGGATATTTTATTGGTCAGCGATGCGGGAATGAGTATCCAGCATAAGCATCTAGCCCCTTTTTGGCGGCCGCTATTACGGACGTTACGCCTAATTGATGTCATTAATCATCAAGTTAGGAGTTTACGTTTAAGAACCTTATTACCTTTCATTGCGCAGTACCCCGAAAAAGGTCGCTATGCATCGATTGGAACGGATCATAGTGATACGGCTCACTTGCCCATTGAGTTTAAAAACTATTCTTTTTTGTCACAGCAAAAAGTCCAGCAAGCCAAGGATACAGCGACAAGTTTAGCCTGCTTATCTGAGGATCAATTCGATAACCTAGTACGTCATGGCTATGAAACCGCACTTGTGCAGTTTTCACAGCTAAGCCCACATGGTAACCTTGGCTCACTTGAATTAAATGATACACATGGTTTAACAGGAAAATAAGATGCGTGAAAAGCTCGGTGATTCAGTAGAAGTAATGAAAGAGCGCATAGAAGATATGAATATGGGCAGCGGCTTACGTAATATCATAACGGCAGTCTTGGTTATTTATTTATTAATTGCGCTTGTATTAGGATACCTTTGGTCTTCTGAGCCAGAAACCTTCTCTGTTCAGCAGCATGCTAATAACCTAGCAGAAGAGTTAGGTGTTGAACCTGTGGTTGGTTTCACCACGTCGGTTACTCTACGTAAGGTCGCCGAAACCATGCTGGATAAATCGGGCGGCTATTTAAGTAATGATGTTTTCTTGCCAGGTTTGTGGCTCGATAATATACCTAATTGGGAATATGGTGTTCTGGTTCAAGTCCGCGATCTATCTCGCGCTTTACGAAAAGATTTTAGCCGTTCTCAGAGTCAATCTACCCAAGATAAAGATTTAGAAATTGCTGAACCTCAATTTCATTTTGATAATGATTCTTGGGCAGTCCCTTCAACCGAAAGCGAGTATCGCCGTGGTATTAAAGCGTTGGCGAGCTATAGCAAGCGCTTAGCGGATCCCGCTGAAGATAAATCACAATTTTATGCCCGTGCCGATAATTTAAGTCAGTGGCTATTGGATGTCGAAACTCGTCTTGGTAGCTTATCTCAGCGATTGAGTGCCTCTGTTGGCAAGCGTCGATTAAATACCGATTTAGCCGGTGATAGTTCTGCACGCCAATCAACGGCGAATGCCAATGATCAAGAAGTTAAAACTCCTTGGACCGAAATCGACGATGTCTTTTATGAAGCGCGCGGAACTTCTTGGGCCCTTTTGCATATATTAAAAGCCGTTGAAGTCGATTTTAGAGTGATCTTAGAAAAGAAGAACGCTTTAGTGAGTTTACGTCAAATTATTCGTGAACTCGAAGGCACGCAAGAAGCTGTTTGGTCACCGATGATATTAAATGGCAGTGGTTTTGGATTGTTTGCCAATCATTCTTTAGTAATGGCGTCGTATGTATCTCGCGCAAATGCTGGGATTAGTGATTTACGCGATTTACTCTCTCAGGGTTAATTAGGGTTTTATAATCTATAGGTAGTGTTTCTATGAAATTGGATTTCCCTAAACGCTACCAATACCCCTCTCCAGCGAATGCGGTCAGTATGAAGCGCATGGCATTGCTCTTTATTAAGGGTGACCCTGAACCGACGGAAGCGGAGCTGAGTGCTTATGGTAAGCAGCTTTGGGTAGGGGATGAATTTGCCGATGATGTTGCCGACTGGTTTCGCCAGACTGGCATGGCGAAAGCACGTCAGCAATTAGAAAATATTCTCGAACATCCTTCCATATTAGATCAAGCTCCAGACGTTCTGCAAAAATTCTTAACAACACAGCTCGCTCCGCCAACATGGTTGGATCAAGATCAGTTAGAGTTGGGTGCTGCTACTTGCCGCCGTATTGGAATGTTTGGCAATCTGGTTATGCGCGATATGGCTTTGATGGGCGGGTATCAAAGCAGTGCTATTAATAAACCTTTAATTTTCACCGGAGCGTTGGAGTCGGGAGCTGATCGGCGTCTCGCTGAAACACGAAAGTTTTGGATTGATGTTACCAGGGCGGAAGCTTTAAAACCTGAGAACTTAGGTTTCAAAACCTCGACCCATGTTCGAATCATGCATTCATTGATACGTCGTGGAATCATGAACAAACCAGGGTGGTCGAATAGTGATTGGGGGTTACCGATTAATCAGGCCGATATGGTAATTACCAATCTATCTTTTTCAATTGTCTTTCTATTAGGTTTGCGTTCGCTGGGGTTCAATTTTAGTAAAAAAGAAGCGGAAGCCGTACTGCACTTTTGGCGCTACGTAGGGCATTTGTTAGGTATTAATGCCGATTTGTTGCCGGTTACTGAGCAGCAAGGGCGGCGTTTATTATATCTTGCCACCAAGACTCAGCCTGAGAGCGATGATGACTCTCGTCAATTAGCAGGGGCATTAAGGGATCAGCCTCTGCAACAGAATAAATGGCGCTGGATTGGACGGATGAAGATCCAAATCCACTCTGGTTTCAGTCGTTTCTTCTTGGATAAAAAAGCTGCGGATGATCTGGAATTGCCTAATAACATCTGGCGCTTGTGGCCTGCGCTCATTATTCCACCAATTTTTATTGTTGAACGCTTGAGGTTGGTGATACCAGGCGCAACTCGAATAGCCGAAAAATTTGGCGGCTGGTGGCAAAGTTCAGGAGTGGATAAGCATCTAGCAGGTAAGCAGGCAGAATTTAAAGTTGAGAAATGATTTTTTAAATTGAACGTTCAATTAATTCTTCAGCGAGGCGAAAAAAAACCACCCCGTCATTTTTTCCATTCTCTATTGCGAACAATAAAATCAAGTCATAAGCCAAGGTGGCAAAAATGGGAGGTACAATTAGATAAATCTATTCGAGCTCCCCACCGTCAAAACATGATTGGTTCAATACAAGGTATCGAACACGGATCAGATAATGCCACTATGTCTTAAAAAGTTCAATAGATGGCCTGATAAGTCACCTTGTAAAGTTTATGTAATTTGATCGTTTTTTATACAAAACTTTTATATTTCGATGCTTTTAACGAAAGCTGATAAAATATGATTACTATTTTTACCTATCTTCAGTGAAATTATTTATGCGCTTCAGCATCGAACAAGTTATTCAGCACTACAGCCAACAACTTGAAACTCAAAGTGATACCGCCAAGCTCGATGTAGAATTATTATTAGCCTTCAGTTTGAAAAAAGATCGAACTTACTTGTTTACCTGGGCTGATAAGTTGATTACCGATCTTGAACAAGAAATATTTGAGGGGTTATTTTCCCGGCGTTTAAGCGGAGAACCCATCGCTTATATTCTAGGGGAGCAAGAGTTCTGGGATCTCACGCTAAAGACTGCCGCTCATACCTTGATCCCACGGAGTGATACTGAAACTTTAATTGATTGGGTTATGGAGTTAGGGGAATCACTTCCAGCGAACAGTCATGTCATTGACCTTGGCGCGGGCACCGGGGCTATTGCTTTGGTATTGGCCAGTGAATTTCCAAACTGGTGCGTGCAGGGCGTTGATTTAATTCCGCAGGCCGTCGCATTAGCGCAAGAGAATGCTCGTTTGAATCAATTACAGCGCGTAAATTTTTATCAAAGCAGTTGGTTTGAAAACGTTTCTGGACAATTCGATTTAATCGTCAGTAATCCCCCCTATATTGACCCAGCAGATGAGCACCTAGATCAAGGTGATGTACGATTTGAGCCTAAAACGGCATTAATCGCTGATAATAAAGGTTTGGCTGATTTACAATGGATTGCTCAGCAAGGTCGCCAATATCTAGTTGAGGGCGGCTGGTTATTAATGGAGCATGGTTATGATCAACAAGAGGCCGTACAGAACATTTTTACAACACTTGGCTACCAACAAGTTTCTACACGCTTTGACTTGGGTGGAAACCCCCGTATTACGGGTGGACAATTCTTTAACGGTGATGGATTTAATGAGCAATAACGTTTATGCAAGATAATGACTTACTGCGCTATAGTCGGCATATATTCCTTCCCGAGATGGATATGGAAGGGCAGCAAAAACTATTAGATAGCCGAGTATTAATTATTGGTTTAGGCGGGCTTGGTAGTCCTGTCATTCAATATTTAGCGGCCAGCGGCATCGGCCATTTAGTTTTAGTTGATGACGATGCAGTTGAGCTTTCGAATGTTCAGCGCCAAATTTGTCATGGCACTGATGATGTCGGCAAATCAAAAGTTCAATCAGCTATTGAAGAAATTGAACGCATTAATCCGACAATTTCGGTAACAGGGTTCGAACAAAAAGCTGATACGGAGTTTTTTCAGCAGCATTTGCAGAATGTCGATCTTATAGTTGATTGCAGTGATAACTTCGATATTCGTTATTTAATTAATGATGTTTGTCTCGAACATAATATTCCTTGGGTATCTGGAGCCGCAGTGGCTCTACAAGGACAAGTTATTTGTTTTGACCCGCGGCTAGATAATCAGCCATGTTATCGCTGTTTATATCCTCAAGCAGGTGATGAACAGCGAAACTGTTCAACCAGTGGCATTCTCGCGCCCGTAGTAGGAATTATCGGAACGTTAGAAGCACTAGAAGTCATTAAGATTTTAACTGGAATTGGTAAGCCAGTATTAGGGCGTCTGCAGACGTTTGATGCTTTGGAAGGGCAATGGCGTAGCTGGGGTTTAAATAAAGACGAGGCTTGCTCGTCTTGTAACTAGGTATCTTTTTAGTACTAACAACTTAAGCGCTTTAGATTAGGCGCTTAAGATTAGGCGCTTAAGATAAATTCTTGCCAAGAAATAAGGGCTTGTTGAAAATCTTCTAAGCCACACTCAGCAAACGACTCTTCATCATAGAGATTGGTATCTTCAGGCAGCTCTTCATCAATTTCAAGCTCAAGAGAGAGTGCTCGTACTTCGACGTCTTCTTGATTGAGCTTGAGCTGGTATTCCGTCCCTTCGATTTGACGCTGTTGAATTCGGCGATGGGCCAGTTGATCTACGATATCAATTAATTCTTCAATACGCTGCTGGTTCGCTCCAAGCTCTTCGCTTAGCCAAGTGCCGATAGCTTCGTGGCCCATGGAAAACTCGGCGACCGGTTTGTCGTATTCATCAAAGGTAAAATCGTAATCCACAGAATTCTCAATTGCGGCAAATATAGAGGGCGTATTCTACCTGAAAACCCTTTATATAGAACCAAAAACTAAAAAGCCGCTAGAGTGGCTTTAGCGGCTTGATGATTTTTTACGAGCAGTAATTGACGATGGCTATCTACTCTTCACCAAATAATGAGCAGTCGATAAGATCACATAAGCAGTGAATCACCAGTAGGTGAACTTCTTGAATACGGGCTGTGACTTCAGAAGGGACACGAATTTCGACGTCAGTATCGGTTAGTAGCGCGGCCATATTGCCGCCATCTTTACCAGTGAGTGCGACAACCTGCATATCACGGTCATGGGCGGCTTTAATCGCTTCTACTACGTTCTTAGAGCCACCGCTGGTAGAGATAGCTAAAAGAATATCGCCTTCATTGCCTAAGGCACGAATTTGCTTAGAAAAAATCTCGTTATAGCTGTAGTCATTAGCAATGGAGGTGACTGTCGAGCTGTCGGTCGTCAAAGCGATTGCGGGTAAGGATGGGCGCTCGCGCTCAAAGCGATTGAGCATCTCTGAGGAAAAGTGTTGGCTATCTCCAGCAGAGCCGCCATTTCCGCAACTTAGGACTTTCCCACCGCTAACGAGGCTAGCAACCATCATGTTCGCTGCGTGTTCGATGTAGGGAGGTAAAACTTCCGCTGCTTGGGCTTTGGTTTCAATGCTGGCATTGAAATGCTGCAATAAACGATCTTGCACGGATAACGCTCCTAAGAGGGCTTTCTTAAATGATCTGTCATGATACGAAAATCTTATGCTAGCGGGAAGGACTTTGAGAAAGTTTCTCACTAAAATGCATTTTTAATCCACTCCAGCTCATTTTTACCTTCAATCGCGATAACGTCAAAGCGGCATGCTGGAGGTGTATTGCCGAAATTTTGTAGCAGGAAATATTCTGCCGTACGCCTAAGTTTACGCTGTTTACCTGCGGTGATGCTGGCGAGAGCGCCGCCGAAATCTTTGTTTTCACGGTAGCGTACTTCAATAAAGACCAAATACTCTTGGTCTTGCATGATGAGGTCTATTTCCCCTGTCTTACAAAGGAAGTTGCGTTGGATTAAGGTGAATCCTTTTGACAGCAGATATTCTTCTGCTAAGCGTTCTTTATCATCACCCTTGATGCGCTTATCGGTTCTTTTATCATCTTGCTTAAACCACATAGCAATCCTTGCTGGGTTCGATTAATTTTATAAGCTTGAGTTATGACTCAGCATTATTGTTGATCAAGGTTGATCGTTCTGGGACGACCTCGGTTAAAGACTGCAAAAGGCATTTTTCGGTGAATCTTACCTTCATGATCGATGGATAAATCACCGGTGACGCCGAAAATCTTACTGAAAGGTAATGCAGAAAGCTGCTTCAAACGTGGGTATAGCCTATAAGCGTCAACCCCCATGGCGTATAAACGGGCATAGTTGCCGCGTGCGCGTTTATGATTGTTTTCAATTTCTGTTTTAATCTCTGAGCTCTCTAATAACCAAGGCAAATCGGTGAATTGAATGCCATTAAGGTCGGTATCTTTCTTACGGTTTTGCTTACCAGAGAAAATTTGCGATGTTGAGAATACGGGTAAGTCACCGGCAAAGTTAAAATCAAACATCGGACGAATTTGACGTCCTTGTTTTGGTAGAGCGAGTAAAAAGACCCAGTCGGCATCTTGGCGGCGGCGTGGTTCAAACTCAATCGATTCTCGCATCAAGCGACGAATCGTTTTATAGCGTTTTTGACTATCGTCGACATTAAGTAAGGCTTTGATTTCTGGGTTGTAGTCTTTCTTTTGCTTGTAAAAACGTTGTTCGGCAATGTCACCGCCTAAATCAAGCCAGCGTTGCTCAAAAGCGGCATAGATGCGCTTGCCCCAAGAATTATCCGGTGATAAAGCCAATACACGGCGATAACCGAGCTGAAAAGCACGTTCTGCAATGAGTCGAGCCTCGTCTTCAGCCGCTAAGCCAAATTGGTAGAGGTCGTCAGGTTGTTCGCCTACAGCGTTTTGATCGGAGTAATTCAACGCGAGGGTGGGCAGCGGCAGTTTATCGAGCTTAGCAATCTGGTTGACCAGTTTCTTATCTAGCGGCCCGATGACCCACTCGGCGTCTAATGCTAGAGCATCGCCATAAGCCAGCTCTAAGCTGCCGGATGCTTGAGTATCAATGATGCTGATAGTGGGGACTTCATATCCGCGTTGCAAAGTTTGGTAATAGGCTGCCATAAAGCCTTCCCTTACCGACTTACCACTATTGGCAAGATTTCCGGTTAAAGGGAGTAAAAGAGCAATGTGCTTAGGTTGTTGCTGGGCGATTTCTTCTAATAAAGATAGGCCGCCAGGAAGTTCGATGCTGGCCGGATGCGCTGGGTGACCTAAGCGCCATTCATTAATAGCGGTAATGTGTTCGGCCAAAGTATAAGCGGGGTCTTTAGCAATGGCGGCGAGCTGTAACCAATCAGCAAATTGAGTATTAGGAGCGGTTTCAGCCCATTTAAGCAAGTTCTCAAGGGCGATATTGGTTAGGTTTTGCCAAATTTTTTGATGATTAGTAGCGCGTACTTCATCTTCTAATATTGAGGATAAAAAATCACGTTCACGAGCAGCGGTTAAAAAATGACCGCTGAGTTCATGGAATTGCGCTTTTAATAAACCGTAGCGAATCTGGTCCTGATCGTTGCTCTGATCTAATTGTTCGCGGTTGATGCGGTTTAATACTTGATTGGATTGGTCAACGTTTTTGCGCCCAATTGCATATTCCAGGGCTAATAAATTGTACTGCAGCGTTTCTTCTGGTGTACGGGCGGAGAAGTTTAGTTGTTGCAATAATGGGTCAGCATTGCGAAACTCTCCGGCATCGATGGCTTGCTGAGCTTCCTCAATTAATGTTGCGGCAGGAACAGTAGGAATTTCACCATCTTCTATTATTATTTCGCGACTAGGCTTTTGAGCACAACCAACTAAGCTCACAAGTACCACAGCGACCAACAATTTATTAGAGTTCATCCTCAATATGCATCCACAGTCTGAGCAACAGACGGGCACTCTCTATGTAGTGGCCACGCCAATAGGAAATTTAAATGACATTACCGAGCGTGCTAAAAGCACCCTAACGGATGTCGATATGATTGCCTGTGAGGATACCAGACACACGGGCAAATTACTGCATCATCTTGGTATTCAGAATAGACTGGTTGCGGTACATGACCATAACGAACGCGATAAAATTGATTGGATTGC
>CAJVZR010000016.1 GCA_913019965.1 uncultured Oleispira sp. | reverse complement strand
AGTAGTCAAATCGGGGTTAAAACGGCGCAAGTTCAATGGTCACTGCCAAGGTTAGAGTTTATAAGCAGCGGCCAAGTTAATTACGCCAAAGAAAGTTTGGTTCACCTTCATGCGCGCACCAGCGGCTGGGTAGAAAAACTTTATGTTAGTGATATGGGTGAGCGGGTAAAAAAAGGCCAAGCCTTGTACGGTATTTATTCTTTAGAATTTATCGATGCCCAAGAAGATTTTATTCGAGCATTAAATGCTCAAGATGACAGTTTAATTCGAGCAGCGAAGAACCGTTTAAAGGCATTGCGAATCGATGATAAGGTCATCTCAAACCTAAAGCGTACCAAGCGCGCTAATCAAATTACCACCTTCTATGCGCCGCAAGACGGTTATATCGAACAGCTGAATATTAATGAAGGTATGTATGTAAGCCCACAGAATGCTTTATTAACCATTGCTGATTTAAGCCAATTGACGGTGGATGTTGAATTAGATCACCAGCGTGCGGCTTGGTTGAGTCAGTACCCCGGTGAAATAAATTGGATGTTACATTCCGAGCTGATGCCGACTCAAGCATGGGTAGGAAAGCTTGATTACATTTATCCCATGCTGAATGAGACATTACGTACGATTCGTGTGCGCCTGCTGGTGGATAATAAAAACCAACTATTGAAACCCAATATGTGGTTAAACCTCAAAGGTGAGATCAATGCCAAAGAAAAAGCCTTATTAATACCTTCGCCAGCGTTAATTCGTACCCAGCAACAGCAGCGCGTTGTTTTAGCCCTTGGGGATGGCAAGTTCAAATCCGTTGCGGTCAATACCGGTCGTTTCTTTAATCAGCAGGTTGAAGTATTAAGTGGTTTGCAGGCTGGGGATAAGATAGTGACCAGCGCACAATTCTTGATTGATTCTGAATCGAATATCGACTCTGACTTGCTGCGTATAGAGTCTAATAATGAAGGAATGAAAGCAGAAATGAAAGGAGAGATGAAAAGAGGCCTGAAAGATGATTAATAAAATTATTCATTACTCCATCCTCAATCGACTCTGGGTGTTATTAATCACAGGGCTCATTATATTAGCGGGCAGCTTGGCGATTAAACATACGGCGGTCGATGCGATTCCTGACCTGTCTGATGTGCAGGTGATTATAAAAACATCCTATCCGGGGCAAGCGCCTCAGGTTGTACAAGATCAAGTAACCTATCCACTCACCACCGCTATGCTATCGGTTCCTGGTGCAAAGGATGTACGTGGTTATTCCTTCTTTGGCGACTCTTATGTCTATGTGATTTTTGATGATGATCGCGATTTATATTGGGCGCGCAGTCGGGTATTAGAATATTTAAGCCAAGTCACAGACAAACTTCCGGATAACGCAAAGCCTCAGTTAGGGCCCGATGCAACCGGTGTAGGCTGGGTCTATATCTATGCCCTGCGTGATAAAAGCGGAGACATGGATTTAGCTGAACTGCGTTCATTACAAGACTGGTTTTTAAAATATGAGTTGCAAACCGTTGCCGGGGTTTCTGAAGTCGCCGCGATTGGTGGCATGGTCAAACAATATCAGGTTCAAGTTGATCCACATAAGTTACGCGCTTATGGTATTCCATTGTCTTTATTACAAACGGCTATTCAGCAAGGCAACCAAGAAGTGGGCGCATCGGTTATAGAAATGGCCGAAGCGGAATATATGATTCGTGCTACAGGATATATTAGTCGTCGTGAAGATTTAGAAAATATTCCGTTAGGGGTAGTTAATAATGGTCAGGCACTCTTTTTAAGTGATGTGGCTCAGATTATCGAAGGGCCGCAAATGCGCCGGGGTATTGCTGAGCTCGACGGAGAAGGAGAAACCGTGGGGGGCATTATTGTGATGCGCTCCGGTGAAAATGCGCAAAAAACGATTACTGCAGTAAAAAATAAATTAGCGCAATTAAAGGCTGGGCTACCCGAAGGCGTCGAAGTTGTTACAGCTTATGACCGCTCTGATTTAATTAATTCAGCCATAGATAATTTATGGCAAAAACTCAGTGAAGAGCTGCTTATGGTAGCGCTTGCGTGTATTTTATTTTTATTCCATGTGCGCTCAGCACTGGTGGCTATTATCAGTTTACCCATCGGTATTCTAATCGCCTTTATCATCATGTATGCCCAAGGTTTAAACGCAAATATCATGTCGTTAGCGGGCATCGCTATTGCCATTGGCGCGATGATTGATGGTGCGATTGTGATGATAGAAAATATGCACAAACATATGGAACGTTCTGCATTAAAAGGTGAGCCGCTCACAGATGGCAATCGTTGGCAGCTGGTTGCTAAAGCGGCTAGCGAAGTAGGGCCGTCATTATTTTTCAGTTTATTGATTATTACGGTGAGCTTTTTACCGGTTTTTACCTTAGAGGCTCAAGAAGGAAAACTGTTTGCGCCGTTGGCTTATACTAAAACCTATGCCATGGCCGCCGCCGCAATTTTAGCGATTACCTTAGTGCCGGTTTTAATGGGCTACTTTATTCGTGGCAAGATAATCAGTGAACATAAAAATCCGCTAAACCGTTTATTGATCGCCAGTTATAAGCCGTTATTAACAAGCGTGCTTAAGTTTCCTAAGTTAACTCTAATGGCTGCCTTAGCTATTATGCTAGCGACGCTTTATCCCGCCAGCAAAATTGGCAGCGAGTTTATGCCCGATTTGGATGAAGGCGATCTTATGTATATGCCGACCACTTACGCCGCATTATCGGTGGGTAAAGCTCGTGAAATTTTACAGCAAACGGATAAGTTAATTGCTACTGTGCCAGAAGTCGAACATGTATTTGGTAAGATAGGCCGTGCGGATACCGCGACCGACCCCGCGCCATTAACCATGATAGAAACCTTTATAAAATTAAAACCAAAAGATCAATGGCGCGAAGGCTTAACGGCTAAAAAATTACGTGATGAATTTGATCAACTGATTCAATTTCCAGGCTTAACCAATGCTTGGGTCATGCCGATTAAAACTCGTATCGACATGTTGGCGACGGGTATTAAAACGCCAGTAGGCATAAAGGTCTCAGGACAGGACCTTACCGTGATACAAGATATTGGTATGCAATTGGAGCAAGTATTAGCCGAAGTAAAAGGCACGGCTTCAGTTTATTCAGAACGGGTAGTCGGTGGACGCTATATTAAAATTGATATTCAGCGTCGCCAAGCTGCTCAATATGGCATGAGTATTAAAGATGTGCAGCAAATTATAAGCAGCGCGATTGGTGGAAAAAATATTGCCGAATCAGTAGAAGGGGATAAACGCTATCCTATTAATCTACGTTATCCACAGCATTATCGAGATTCTCCTGAGCAGCTTAAACGATTGCCGATTGTGACTCCGTCTAAAGATGGCATGGGCCATAATATTACCTTAGCCGATGTGGCCAGTATCCGTATTGAAGATGGGCCGCCGATGATTAAAAGTGAAAATGCGCGCATCAATGGTTGGACGTATATCGACATCGAAACTAGTGGCCCTAATGCAATGGACATAGGGAGCTATGTGAATAATGCTCAGCAGCTAATCAATGAAAAAATAGAGCTAGGGGAGTTGAAGATGCCAGCGGGTTATTCTCTTCGCTGGGCGGGCCAATATGAATATATGCAGCGCGCCAAAGAGAAGCTGAGTTACGTCGTGCCATTAACATTAGGTATTATTATTTTATTGCTGTATTTAAATTTTCGTAATAGTCGTGATGTGATTCTGATTTTATTAACCCTTCCCATGGGTCTAGTCGGGGGCATATTAATTATGTCGTACTACCAGTTTAATTTTTCCGTTGCGGTGGGGGTCGGCTTTATTGCATTAGCGGGAGTCGCGGCAGAAACTGGAGTGATTATGCTGCAGTATTTAAAGCAGGCCATCAATGACGATAAACCAGAGAATAAGCAGCAATTGCAAATGGCTATTTTAGACGGTGCACTAAGACGTGTTCGCCCTGTGATGATGACGGCGATTGCAACCATCGCGGGTTTAGTTCCTGTAATGTACGGCACAGGGGTTGGTTCAGAGGTGATGAGCCGAATTGCTGCCCCTATGTTAGGGGGAATGATTAGTGTCTTGATACTGACGTTATTGGTATTGCCAGTGGCCTATTATCAGGCGGTTTCTTTGGTTAGCTTAAATAAGCGTGAAATCTGAGTATCCTTGGAAAAACTCATCTTGAAATCAATATTTCAGTATTTGCTTATGCAGGTGCTGAAATATAAGCACCTGCATAAGGCTCAAGCTAAAGAACTCGAAAACAAAACTCGTTGACATAATCCTTTTGATTATTATATTGTACGCAATATAATTTTAAGCAATATTAATTAACCTGTGGAAAATTAACGATGAATAGCCAGAAACTATTAACTAAGGTTGCAGCCATGCTGCTGTTATCTTTGGCCAGTATTGGGACCGTTACCGCTGAAGAAGGTCAGCTTGAGGTTTCGGCCGATACCTTTAGTTGTATCCGTGATATGACTAGGGTTCGGGGTTTTTATGTGGATAACCTAAAGGGTGATTTAGACGCTACTCTTGCCGTTGCGAATTCAGAAACTGGAGGTATCTACCCTCCTGGTTCTGTTGTGCAATTAGTACCGGGAGAGGTGATGATAAAGCACGAAGAAGGTTATAGCCCTGCCACAAAAGGTTGGGAGTTCTTTGAGCTAGATGTTTCTGAAGAAGGGTCTGAAATTAGAAAGCGTGGCTTTGTTGATGTGGTAAACCGTTTTGGCGGTAATTGTTTTGGCTGTCATATCCAGGCTAAGCCTCAGTGGGATATGATCTGTGAAGATACTCATGGCTGTGAAACGATTCCGATCACTAAACAAGTGATCGATCTTATTCAGAGAACGGATCCTCGCTGTAAAGATAATGAAGAATTGAGTGCGAGTGAATCTTACGAACTGTTTAAGCTGAAATTAAAAGTAGAAGTTGGAACTGCCATTGGTACCGTAAAAGAAATGATGTAAGCATAAAAATTTGAATAAAGGATCGAGCGAAGCTTGATCCTTTATTCTTCAGAATAGCGCTGTATCCCACTAGTATTTTACTCTTGGCTAATAATACGTTTAGCTTGTGTTTGAAGTGCGATCTGTTTTTTCGGTATCCACCAAGAGCTTGTTGCTACGGCCTCGGTTGTATTAATTAACTGTCCTATTTGTGGCAAGAGAAGTGTGACATTATTCTCTTGCGCGAGTTTCGTTATTTTTTCCATTGGATCAAACCAAGCGTGAGTCGATAAATCAAAAGTGCCGTTATGAATAGGCACCATTACTTTACCTCTTACATCTTTAAACGCTTGCAAGCTATCCTCTGGCATCATGTGAATATCACGCCATAATTCGTTATAAGCACCACACTCCATAAAGGCATAATCGAAAGGACCGTACTTTTCACCAATGTCTTTAAAGCCTGGGAAGTAACCTGTATCACCACTGAAATAGAGCGAATGCTGTTGGTTGCGAATTACCCAAGAGCTCCATAGCGTTTTATCGGTGTCGGTAATGCCGCGGCCGGAGAAATGCTGTGCCGGTGTTGAAATTAATTCAACATCATTGAGCTTAATATTTTGCCACCAATCTAATTGAGTGATTTTACTTTCATCCACCCCCCAAGCCATTAATTTATCACCAATGCCTAATGGCACGACAAAGTGATTCACCTTTTCTTTAAGTTGCTTAATACTGCCTTCATCGAGGTGATCGTAATGGTTATGAGAAATAATCACCGCCTCAATTTCTTTGATGCTATCAATGTCCATGGGGACTGGGTGAAAACGTTTCGGTCCTAACCATTGCACTGGAGAAACGCGCTCACTAAATACGGGGTCGGTTAAAAAGTATTTCCCCGACATTTGAATTAATAAAGTCGAGTGCCCTAAGCGTGCGAAATTTAATGCTGTATTATTTTCTAGATTAAATTTGTCGACAGTTAATTCTTGTATGGGAGGAGCGACTTTAGGGACAGACTTGTCTGATTTATTATTAAAATAGTCTTTCATAATGGCCCATGTTTTTCCCCATTCAAAGACTTGGGTTTGTTGTTTATTACGAAACTTACCCTCAGAAAATTGTGGTGAAGTTTGAATACGACTAATCTCTTGATCAGAGCTATTGGGGTAGGTTGCGCAGCTGGTCATAAAGACTCCAGATAAAAGTAAACCGAAGGTGAGTGTTTTATGTTTTGTTAACTTTTTAATCATAATGGTCTCCTTTGCTATATTTAAACCGACTAGTCAGTCAGTTTGTATTCATAATAAAAAGCCGATAAAGGCTTTTATGTTATTTGTTTTCTTACTGGTTATTTAAATTTAGCCAGCACGCTCCAAAAGGAGGTGAATAGTTTTCTTTGTATTTCACTGTCTTGCCATAACTCGGGTTGCTGTAAGAAATAATTACAACTCGCGAAGATATGGCTCGTGGTTAGGCTGAGTATAAGGTCTAGTGGTAAGTCGTAAAATAAACCTTCTTCAATACCTTGGGTAAATAGCGCTTGATAGTCAGCAAAAGCGGCTTCTACTTTTTCATGGGTATTATTCGCAATCAAAGCCGACTCGCCAAATTGAGACAAAAAGCGGAATTCTTCAGGGTGCTCTAAAACCCAGTCAATCATGCTAGACCAGAGCGCTTTAATTTGAGTCTTTAAACCATTTTCGGTATTACCACTAAGATTGGTTGCTAGCGCTGTTTTCGCGGCTAAATGTTCCAGCATGGCAAACTTAACCTCTAAGTAGAGGGCATTGATCAAATCTTCTTTGGTTTTGAAGTGATGAAATAGGGTGCCTGTAGCCACCTCAGCCGATTTTGAGATCGCTGATGTGGGGGTCTTATCAAAGCCATTCTCAATAAAGAGGCTTAAGGCTGCTTTTAATATTTGTTCTCGTTTGGACATTTATCTCACTTAATATCGCACTAAACCGACTGATCAGTCTATTTTGGTCCAGTTATATTTTGAGTGCAATAACTTTTTCTTCTCAGTTCCAGTTCAATTGTGACTTTCTCTTATTTGCTGAGGTTTTCTGCCAGAAAATCAATCAATAGCCTGACCTTGCTGGCTAAGAATTTATTCTGTGGATATAACGCCCAAATACCTTCTTGCTCCCTTTGATATTCACCCAGCAATACTTCGAGTTCACCTTGCTCGATATGTTTCTGCAAATAGTATTCCGGTAGCTGAACGATTCCTATGCCGTTAAGTGCGGCATCCACTAGTCCCAATCCACTGTTGCAGCGTAAGCTACCACTAACGCGAACATTTTTATTTCCTGTACCTTTACCGCTATCGGTCTCTTTAAAAGACCAGACATCCGCACTGCCTAATAAGCAGTTATGTTGTTTCAGATCGAAGATGCTCTCAGGTTTACCGTTATGTTTAAGATAGCTAGGTGCTGCGCAAACAAAGTGTTGGCGAGAAGAGATACGTTTCGCGATGAGACTGGAATCATCAAGCTGACCTAAGCGAATAGCGAGATCATAGCCTTCCTCAATCAGATCAATGCGTTGATTACTCAGCTGGATTTGTATCTCTACTTGGGGATAACGTAATAGAAATTGATTAACTAAGGGAATGATATGACGTTCGCCATACGTCACCGGGGCCGATATCTTGATTTTCCCCTGTGGTATCGACTGTCGATTCGTTAGTGAGCGCTCAGCGACCTCTAAACCATCAAGAATACTGCGGCATTGTTGGTAGAATAGTTGCCCCTCTTCGGTGAGGGTTACTTTACGCGTCGTGCGATAAAATAGTTTGGTATTCAACCGCTGTTCTAATTCGCTGACTTGGCGGCTAACCTGGGCCGTTGAGATGAGTAACTTTTTTGCCGCTTGGGTGAAGTTGCCACTTTCGGCCACCGAAGTGAACTCACAAATTCCCTGCCATTGCATGTTGCTCATAATCATAGCCTTTATAATTGTTACTACTGAGTAAAAGTGACTTGCAGAATTTCCATATTATCATTGTCATAGAAATAATTATAATAAATTCAATATCTACAAATGAGCAGTAAGATGAGCAGCTATTCTTAATGGCATTCTCATCCCACTTGCATTCAACCTAACTAGTAATAAATACAAATATTCAGAGGCTAACCGTTATGACTGACCAATTTATTAAATCAAAAGCCGCCATCGCTTGGGGCCCAAACCAACCACTATCGATTGAAGAAGTGGATGTTATGTTGCCAAAAGCCGGTGAGGTCCTAGTACGTA
Organism: uncultured Oleispira sp.; assembly: GCA_913019965.1. GTDB lineage: Bacteria > Pseudomonadota > Gammaproteobacteria > Pseudomonadales > Oceanobacteraceae > Oleispira. The sequence goes on along the minus strand of CAJVZR010000016.1, from coordinate 58,326 downwards.
TCGTTGCCAGTGGAGTGTGCCATACCGATGCGTTTACTCTATCCGGTGAAGATCCAGAGGGTATTTTTCCAACGATTTTAGGTCATGAAGGGGGCGGTATCGTTGAACAAGTGGGGGAAGGGGTCAGCAGTGTTGCTGTGGGTGATCATGTTATCCCACTCTACACCCCAGAGTGTGGTGAATGTAAATTCTGTTTATCGGGTAAGACGAACTTGTGCCAACAAATTCGAGAGACCCAAGGAAAAGGTTTGATGCCAGATGGCACGACGCGCTTCTATAAAGACGGCCAGCCAATTTATCACTACATGGGTTGTTCAACTTTCTCCGAGTACACGGTATTACCAGAGATCTCGCTAGCGAAAGTCAACAAAGATGCGCCGCTTGAAGAAGTTTGTCTATTAGGTTGTGGTGTCACCACGGGCATGGGCGCGGTAATGAATACAGCGAAAGTACAAGAAGGGGATACCGTTGCCATCTTTGGTATGGGCGGTATTGGTTTGAGTGCTGTGATTGGTGCTGCTATGGCAAAAGCCAGTCGAATTATTGCCATCGATATTAACGAATCTAAATTTGAGTTGGCCAAGCAGTTAGGCGCAACCGATTGCATTAATCCAAAGAATTTCGATAAACCGATTCAAGAGGTTATCGTCGAATTAACCGACGGTGGTGTGGACTTCTCCTTTGAATGTATTGGTAACGTTGATGTGATGCGCAGCGCATTAGAATGTTGTCACAAAGGTTGGGGGGAATCGGTAATCATCGGTGTCGCTGGTGCTGGGCAGGAGATTTCAACTCGACCTTTCCAGCTGGTCACTGGACGAGTCTGGCGCGGAACCGCCTTTGGTGGCGTTAAAGGTCGCAGTGAATTACCAGATTACGTAGAGCGCTATCTTGCCGGTGAGTTTAAGTTAAGTGATTTTATTACTCATACTATGGCTCTTGAAGGTATTAATGAGGCTTTTGATTTAATGCATAAAGGTGAAAGTATTCGTACGGTGATCCATTTTGACAAATAATTCAGTTTCTAATGGACTTGAGCAAGTTAGTAGCCAGCGTGTATTCGCTGGTGAACACAAGCAGTTTAGTCATTTTTCATCGAGACTAAATTGCAACATGCGCTTTGCAATTTTTTTACCGCCTCAAATTTCTAATGGTGAAAATGTCCCCGTGCTTTATTGGCTATCTGGCTTAACCTGTACGGATGAAAATTTCATGCAGAAAGCCGGTGCTTTTCGTAAAGCGGCTGAGTTAGGTATTGCTATTGTTGCTCCGGATACAAGTCCTCGCGGTGAAGGTGTAGCAGATGATGAAAACGGGGCTTATGACTTAGGTTTAGGGGCTGGTTTTTATCTTAACGCTACCGAAAAACCTTGGGCGCAGCACTATCGCATGTACGATTATGTGGTGGATGAATTGCCGGGGTTAATTGAAGCTAATTTTCCTGTGTCGAATAAACGCGCGATCAGTGGCCACTCAATGGGAGGTCATGGCGCTTTAACCATTAGCTTACGTAATCCTGATCACTACGTCTCGGCTTCTGCATTTAGTCCTATTTGTCATCCGGTGGAATGCCCTTGGGGACAGAAAGCGTTTAAAGCGTACTTAGGCGATAATCAAGAGAGTTGGCAACAATACGACGCGAGTTTATTGATGGCGCAAATATCTGATCAAGCTAAACAGACGCCGACTTTAGTTGATCAAGGTAGTGATGATAATTTTTTAGCTGAGCAATTAAATCCAGAAAGTCTAAAACGTGCGGCTAAGGAAAGCGACTACCCCTTGCACCTCAATATGCGAGATGGCTATGACCATAGTTATTTCTTTATTGCGAGTTTCATTGAGCAACACTTGGAATATCATGCTCAGTTTTTATTTGAACGTAAATAAAATTACGAATAAAAGATTAACGTCGAAATAGTTTTGGCGTTAATCTTTGAATAGAAAATATCTAAACTTAATGAGCGTAATGGGTCATTAATTCAGTACGTCGTTATTTGTCTTCAGCGATTAATTTTATAATTCTCTTATTAACTTTACTTCTTTCTATTTATCTTCTTATATTATTTAAATAACTGGCTTTAGAGCAATAACGATCGGCTTAGATGTCATTGATCAAAAGCTATTGTTCAGTCAGTGTTTAAGTAGGTCTGATTGCAGTCGTAGTGACCTTAAATTCCACAGAGTTCTCTCTGTGAAAAAATAAAAATAATATGGATTAATTATGAAAAAAATTCTATTTTTCGTTGTTTCTATTGCGGTAATGACTCTATCAACCAATGCAAGCGCTTGGTGGTGGTCTAAACCTTCGACTTACACTCAGACCAAGCACCCAATTGTATTGGTTCATGGCCTCTATGGCTTTGATGATATTTTGGGCATGGAATACTTTTATAAAGTACCAGCAGAGCTGCGTAAAGATGGCGCTGAGGTTTACACGGTGACCGTCGCTCAAGCGAACAGTACCGAAGTAAGGGGCGAACAATTGTTAGCTCAAATGGAAGATATTCTAGCCGTATCAGGGGCACAAAAACTCAACCTGATTGGCCATAGTCATGGTGGGCCAACGATCCGTTATGCGGCCTCAGTTCGTCCAGATATGGTTGCGTCAGTGACTTCAATTGCTGGTGTTAATAAAGGAACTCCTGTCGCCGATAAAATGTTAGCCGCTTCAAATGGTTCCGCCGTATTCTCTGGCTTGATTGAATTCGCGGGTAATTTATTGGGTAATGTTATCGATCTTTTCTCCAGCGGTGATTACGACCAAGATGTTATGGCGGTGATGAGTTCGTTGAGTACTGAAGAAACAATGAAGTTTAATCAGCGCCATCCTCAGGGTGTACCCACCACGGCGTGTGGTGAGGGAGCTTATAGCGTTGAGGGAATTCATTATTATTCTTGGACAGGTATTCAGCCCGTTACAAATATCTTTGATCCTATTGAAGCTTTGTTTGCAGTCACTAGCCAGTTCTTTGATAAAGGCGTTGATAATGACGGTTTGGTTGGTCGCTGTAGTTCGCACCTTGGTATGGTGATTCGTGATGATTTTAAAATGAATCATCTGGATGAAGTAAACTTAATGCTGGGTATCCATCACTTGTGGTCAACTGATCCACTAACGGTATTTCGTACTCACGCTAATCGCTTGAAAAATCAGGGCTTATAAATAACTGAAGGGAGTCGAGACGACGGAGTCTCGGCTTTCATTAAGTTTAAAAAAGGATATCCTGTGCGTAATCGACTGTTAAAATATTTTCTTCCACTTTTCTTAATCGGTCTGTTTATATTTCAGAGCGATTATTTTGTTAATGTAATTCGTATTGACGCTGATAACCCTAGTCAGTTTTTATCCGTTTCAAGTTCAGCTGAGGCCATTGCGTTAACGGATTTACCGAAGTCATTAAGGTTAACTCAAATCGATGGTGAACTAGAGGTTGATAGTGAAGGTGATTTAATCATTTCGGGGCAAATAAAAAATCTTTTCGATTATTTCTTGATGACTCTTGGTGAAGAGGAACTGGATGAAATATTGCTTAGAATTAATGCCCATTTATCTTCTCAATTGAAAGAACCTGCGCTCTCTCAGGCGAAGACGGTTTTAACGCAATATATAGACTATAAAAGTAATATGGTTGCTTTGAATGAATCATACAGTGATCAAGCTGATTTATTAGGCGGTGAGTTTGAAAAGCTTCAGCGTCAACTGGATATGCAAGCTCGCCTACGTAGAGAAGTAATGGACCCCGATATTGTGCAAGCCTTCTTTGAGTTTGATGAGGAGTATGATCAATGGTCACTAGATCGCTTGAAAATTGGAGCCGACGAAACGCTGTCCATTGATGAGAGAAATCAATTACTCAGCCAAATGGATAAGCAATTACCGGAAGATGTTCGGCTTTTAAAAGAAGGCAAATATCAACCGCAGGAATTTCGTCAACTGCAAGATACTCAGACGTTCGCTTCCGAGGAAGAAAAATACACCTTCTACCAGCAAGAGTTAGGCGAAGAGGCAGCGCAACGATTGCAGCGTTTGGATGAAACTCGCCAACAATGGCAAGCTAGACTGGACGACTATTTTACCCAAAAGCAGAGCATTTTATCTGTGGAGGGGTTGGATCAGAGTGATAAGAATACCGCGGTTATTGATTTAAAAGAGAGTTTGTTTTCAGAGAATGAACAGCGACGTTTGATTGCTCTTGAGCAGATGAAAAATACTGCGCGTAATTAATGGGGTTTATCCATTAGAATAAAAATTATCAATTTCATTATGAATATTAAGGTTATTTTCCGATATAGGGTAATAACCTTAATATTAATCAGGTGTTCATTCATAGGCTCAACTATGCTTTGACCATAGTTATCAAAAAGTTTTATCCCTATGGTCAAAGAATACAGCCCAGTTAAGTCCGCTATTACCTCTTCGCAAGTTGCGGGTGAGCTTTATCGTGCCAGTGGCATTGCAAGGCAACTATCGTTAGCGGCGAAGAATTCTCAAGCGGTGGTGCATCGAGCGGGTAGCAAGGTCGCGGGATTAAAGGTTATCTCAGAATACTTTGCTGATTTAGCATTAAAGACGATCAAGCTGGCGGAAGAAATCAATCGAATATCATTAGATATCTCTCATATGGCAGTAGAACGCTGGCGCCAAAATACCCTCGTTGGACATTTATTTGATAGCCAAGAAAAAAATGAGAATGAGAAGGTTGACCAAATTATTCATGTTACTAAGCGAAAACAGCTGGATATTAATAATCGCTTTAATATTGAAATTCGCAGCTTAGAAAGCCAATTAGAAGAAATTCAACAGTACATGCAGGCCAGTCGTGTCGTCGCAGTATCCTTTCGTTTAGAAGCAACACAAACTGATGAGTATCAGGGGATATTGGAAGACATGGCGAACAATATTGATATTTTTTCAGAAAAAATCAAACAGCATGTACTTGATGCAAAATCTCATATTGATCGTTTATTAATGTCGAATATTTAAGAGGAAGCTCTTAAGCAAGGAATGAAAAATGGAAGCTAAATTATTATTTGATGATAAACACCAGTGGTATGTGTTTGCACGCGATCCAGATAAGCCCGATAAAATTATTGATACTAACCAATATATGGTAGTGAGTGGTAAAGAGTCTTTGGTATTGGACCCAGGCGGAATTGAAATATTCTCTTCTATGCTTTCGACGATATTAAAGTTCATACCGATTGAACAAGTGACGCACTTATTTGCTTCCCATCAAGACCCCGATATCATTTCTTCACTGGGTATGTGGGATCAGGTCATTCCTCATGCCAAACTTTATACTCCAGGATTGTGGGAAGGCTTTATTCGCCACTTTGGTTGTGAAAATATTGAATTTTGTGGCATTGAAGATGGCGGAGGTGAGTTAAAAATTGGGGAGACGGTATTGCAGTTTATCCCTGCCCATTATTTGCATTCATCAGCCAATTTTCATGTTTATGATCCGGTTGCAAAGATTTTATTTTCCGGTGATATCGGTGCAGCATTAGAGCCCCAAGACAGTTCGTTATTTATTGAAAACTTTGACACTCATTGTGACAAGATGAGATTCTTCCATCAACGCTGGATGCCGAGTAACGAAGCGAAAGCCCATTGGTTGAATCGGGTGCGTAAATTAGACATTGAAATGATGCTACCCCAACACGGTCGGATCTTTCGCGGCAAAGAAGTGGGTCAGTTCATGGATTGGTTCGAAGCTCTCAACGTAGGGATTGCGCTAGATAACAGCTAGTCATTTCTTTATACTATTGAGCTCAATTTTGACCCTATTTAATCGGATTCAACGGCTTTATGAGCACAAAACAATACCATCACGGTGATTTAAAGGCCTCTTTGATCGCCGCCGCAAATGCCATATTACTGCGTGATGGTGCAGATGCTTTATCCCTTAGAGCGATTGCTGCAGAAGTTGGGGTCTCTCATATGGCCCCTTATGCCCACTTCAAAAATAAAAAAGAACTGATTAAAAGTATTGCCGAAGCAGGTTTCGTATTGATGGCTGATACGATGGAAGCGGTTGCGATTGAATCAAAAGCCAAGAAAAGTTTAACCCCAGGGGAATTGGTATTAGCGTATGGCGCAAGCTATTTAGAGTTTGCGACGTCTAATCCTCAGCTTTATCGTTTGATGTTAGGTCAGGTGGAAACGACAGGGCGTAAGAATAAAAAAGAAGTGTCTGATGATGCGGTTAGCAGCTCCTTTTTAGAGAGCAGTAAGAAGCCATTTATTTTATTGCGTGAAGCGTTTGCGTTACGTGGTGATGATAAGGCTAAAGTCAAAGCTCAGGCCTTAGGCGCTTGGTCTATGGTTCACGGAATGGCCGCACTGATTATTGAAGGTCATATTCAAGTACCTGAAGGTACCAGTTTTAAACGCTTCTTAGCTGCGGCCACGCCAATCTCCGATCAATTTCTTCAAGACTAGCCTCTTAAAGGCTAGTATCTTGGCCGATCGTAACGGATTAGTTTAAACCATGATTTCAATATCACTGGTCGGGAAGGCGACACAAGAGTGGCACCAGCCATAGGCTTCATCGGTGGAGCGTAATCTAGCTTCTTGTGGATTAAATACCGAACCTTTAACGACTTTCACACGGCACAAACTACATTCCCCAGAACGACACGCATTTTCGGCGCTATAGCCATTACGTTCCATGCTGTTCAGTAGCGGCTCATCGACGCGTGCTTCAAATTGCCCTTGAGTTCCATCTGCCTTGTTAATGGTGACAGAAACCTTGTCGCTGGCGATTAAATCTTGCGGCCAGCCAGTAAGGGTTTCTGGGTGCTTTGGTGGACCATTGCATTCAATACGAACTCGTCTCGCTTTAACTTTCAATTGTTCAAGCTGTTGCGCACAAAAATCATGGAAGCTGGTTGGACCGCAAATATAAAACATCTTTCTTTGCAGCTTCTCTAAATCACTGCCTAATAGCTCGGTTAATAACTCGGCATTCACATGTCCTGTGCGTCCGGTATATTTTTCTGTCGGTCTTGAAATTAACCAAGTAATGGTTAAAAAATCGTGCTCTTTTTCTAATTGTTTTAATTCATTCTCATAGATCACATCGGCTTCATAACTGGAGGCATAAACTAGATGCAGTTTTTGCGCAGCTTTTCTATGAGTGAGTGTATTTTCAATCATATTAATGATCATGCTGCGTGCTGGAGCGATGCCGGAGCCCCCGGCTAAGAAAACAAGATCATCACCATGGAATAATGGATTATGATAAAAAGTTCCCATTGGGCCTGTGCTTTGAAAGCGATCTCCGGCCTTAACATCATCTAATAAATAATGAGACACATAGCCATCGGCGACGCGTTTAATGGTTAGATCATAATAACCCCTTTGCTGCGGCGCAGAGGAAATTGCATAAGGGCGTGCGGTTTCGGTACCCTCGATATTAACGAATAAATTAATGTACTGTCCCGCTTGAAACGGCGGTAAGACAATGCCCTCAGCCTTAAAACGTAGGGTTTTAGTACTGGCTGTATCTTCTATTACTTCACTCACAACCAGTTGTAAGCGCTTTGGATGCAGGGTAGCGATGGTATTGGCGACCTGCCCCTTTTGCTCGTTAAAATCAGTCCCGGTTTTAATCAACTCTTGCTGATGGTCTAGGGCTTCTTGATAGCCTTTGACGGCATGTAAGATATTATTTTTTGCGCTTGAGGAATTAGGCATGGGACAACTCCTGCTGTTTTATTTCTGACTGGGTATTTTTTAATTTCTTCAAAACGGCTCTGGCTGTGCTTTCGCCTATCATGTAAGTTGGCTGAAAGCCCCCCATACCATTCCAACTACCGGCCATGTGTAGACCTTGAATGGCATTAATGCGTTCGCGGAACATCGCAGCGTCTTGGGTATTTTGTTGGAAACCGTAGATGGCACCCCCTGGGGTATTTAAATAGCGCATCATGGTTAATGGCGTCGCGACTTCGACTTCTTCGATATTTTTACGAATGTTAGGGAAAACCCGTTCTGCATGATCAATCAGTTTGTCGGCAAAGTCATATTTCGCTTGAGCGTATTCTTCTACCGGAAGGTCTTGCCACGCTTGGCTATATTGCAGGCAAAGTAATGAAATTGAAGATTTTCCTGGCGGGGCAAACGTTGGATCATCATGGTTATAGCAGGTCAGCATAGTATGTGTCGGGTCGACAATGCCTTGCATGGTTTCAAAAGCGACTTCTTCATCTCGATCATCGATGATGAAGTTTGAAGCGGCGGTCACTCCGAGTTCTTCTGGGGTGCAATCTAAACCTAAATACAATACGAATGCCGAGGTGCCTAAGCGACGAGACTTCATATCGTCAGAAGCTTGCTGTGGGGTTGGGATATCTAATAATTCGTTGAATGTATGCAGTGGGCTGGTATTAGAAATAACGTGTTCACAACTAAAAATATCCCCATGTTCAGTTTGTACCGCTTTAACTTGGTTATCTTCACTGAGAATTTTTTCCGCGCCGGTATTGAATAATACTTTACCCCCAGCGGCTAAGAAGGATTCTAATAACGCGCTGGAAATAGCCTGTGACCCGCCTTGTACATGACACGGTTTAAAGGCGGCGTAGGCGTAAATCATCACTGCGAGGTCACAAAAAGGAATGTCTTTTGGTGGCAGGCCGATGTAACACCAATAGGCGGCGATAACGGCCTTTAAATCTTTATTAGTGAAGAACTCATTGAGAACATCTTTCGAGGGCGTAAGGCCGTATTGAATATAAAGCGGGCAGGTCGATTCAAGTACGGTTTGGTCACCGGTTTTCTGTGCGCGGGGCAGCATCATGAAGCACTCGAGAGAGAGCTTTTCGCATAAGGTCAGATAGGCTTCGATATTCTCACTTTCGTCGGGGTAGTGAGCGATAAGAGTCTTCTTTAGCGCCTTTATATTGGCGGGTAGAGTGACATCAATTTCATGGTCTTTATTTTCAATAGAGGGTAAGACGACACGATACAGTTCACGCTCTTCGACTACATTCAGCTGATCCATGATGCCAAGGTCGGTGAATATCTTACGCATGATAAAGGGGCTCTTTTCGGTCCCCATGCCACTGAGCTGGTGTAAGGCGACTTCGAATTCAAATTCTCCGCGAATAAACGAGGTTGCACAACCACCGGGAATATTATGTCGCTCTAGTAGTAAGGTGCGTGCACCTCCTCTTTGCAAGGCCGTTGCGGCGGTTAAGCCCGCGTTCCCTGCGCCAATCACAATGGCATCAAAATCAGTCATATAAGCCTCGGCTCTGATTGTTATTATTTTTAGCACACTGTAGGGCATTACTTTAGTCTTTACAGTGTAAACTTTACATCATAAAGATACGCTGCCTGAGTTAGGCTTGTCAATAGCGAAAGTGCTGAAGAATGTGAAGGTGAGGGTAGAAGTGGTGGTAGTGCTCATGTGCTCAGGAGGAATAGCGGCTAGTCTGCGAAGTCATTATTCAACAGGGGAAGCAATCGGTAGATTAATTTCAAATTCCAAATAAATACAAAACAAGGTGAATTATGAAATTAACACAGCTATCCACAGCAATCGTTTTATCAACATCTGTCTTGAGCTCTGTTCAAGCGGCGGGTTTACAGTTGATGCCAGGCTCTCCCAATTTTGGCACTGCCGGTGCTGGTCATGCCGCTTTGGGAGAAGGTGCAGGTTCTGCTTGGGCGAACCCTGCGTCGATGACTTTGTTAGAAGGCAATCACTTAGGCTTTGGACTGATTACCGCCGAGACAGATATTCAGTTTGATGCGACGAATTCAGAAGAAAGCAGTGGTGGCAATGCGGGAGGTCGCGTTATTTTACCGTCTTTCTCTTATGTTCATAGTCTGTCAGATGACATCAAAATGGGGTTTTCTTTAGTTGTGCCTTATGGCAGTGATATCGCCTATGATTCCGACTGGGCTGGAGAAAATGTGGTGACTAAAAGTGGTATGCACACTTTGCAAGCAATGCCTTCTCTGTCTTATCGTTTGAATGATCAGCTATCGTTTGGTGGCGGCATAACCGTTAACCATACTCAAGTTTATCAGGACCTTTCTCCGACATTAGCGATTGGTCCTGTGTCTCAACAGGCTGACTTATCATTAGAAGCTGAAGGTATTGATTATGGCTGGACCCTTGGTGGCTTGTATGAGTTTAATAGCCAGCACAGGGTAGGTCTTGTATATCGTTCTGGCACAGATACCGATTTAGAAGGTGACGCTGACATTTTCACCGATGGTCGTGCAATTCAATTAGACGATACATTAGACGCCGAATTAAACTGGGAGAATGCTTCTAATATCGTCCTCAGTGGTTATCATGAAATGAATAACGAATGGGCTATGATGTGGGATCTCGGACGTACTTTCTACAGTGAGTTTGAGCAAACAGATATTGTCGCTACCGGTTTAGGAGAGGCACCCATAGTATTAGAAGTTCATCGAAACTGGCAGGATGCCAATCGCTATGCGGTCGGTACTCACTATAAACTCAATGACAAGCTAACGTTGCAAGCGGGTTTTTCTTACGATGAGAGTGTTGTCAGTGATGAGCATCGCAGCGCAGATTTACCCCTAGATGATATTAAGCGCTACACATTAGGTTCTTTGTATCAGGTTCACGATGATGTTCAGCTAGCCTTTGGTCTTGAATATGCGCAATTAGGATCGGCCAATATTGAAGCGCCGATTGAAGATGAGTTATTAGACAGTCCTCAAGGTCGTTATCAAAGCAGTGCTATTGCGACCTCATTCTCGTTAAACTACCAATTTTAATCGTTCTTTATAAATCTCTATCGCTTGTCTACAAGTCCCTCCGTCAATAGTCTGAGGGACAGCTCTATTTAACTTCATTAGCCCAGCGCAACTAGGTATCTGCACTATAATGTAGATTAATTGGTCGCTAATGATTCCTAATATGCCTTTTAGAAGTAGCTATAACAAATTAATATTGTTTATTGTTCTATGCAATATTAATAGTACGGGCTTCGCATCAAGCTGTGACAGTTTATCTGTCAATGGGGCAGATGGTTGGTATCCTTATTTTGCGCGTCAGAACCCAAATAGACTCGGAATTATGGGGGATATAGTCTCTCGTGCTGCGGAACGCTCGGGTCTAGAAATTAATCTAAAGCCTTCCATACCTTGGAAGCGAATCTTGTTTAATCTCCGTTATGGCAATTTGGATGTTATTGCTGGAGCCTTGAAGACCCAACAAAGAGAAAAACAATTTCTTTTTTCAACCCCAGTTCATTATGCGGAATTGCGAGTTTTTGTGCGCAAAGACCGTCGCTTTGATTATAGTCATATTAGTGATTTAAAAGGAAAGCATGGTGCCAAAGTTAGAGGGATGAGTTTAGGTCAAGCGGCTGATGATTATGCATTTAATAACTTGGTCATTGATGATGCTCCCTCGCCTAAAAATGTATTTCAGATGGTCGCTAGTGGGCGCTTAGATTATGGGGTTTTTTATTGGACTACTGGATTAATAGAGGTAGAAAGAAATAATCTTACTGCAATTGTTGAAGCTTTACCGAATGCCGTTTCAAAAGAGGGGCTCTATATTGCTTACTCCAAAAATAGCCACTGCCAAGACGAAATCGCACAATTAAACGATGAAATCAACAGAATGAAAAATGATGGTAGTATTGAGGCGATTATTCAATATTATCACTCAGCGGTTGCTGCACAAGAAATGGAGCAATCAAATGGTCGTTAAGTTATTTAAGTGCTCCTTATTCCTACTGTTTTTTCAGTTACTGATTACATCTTCAGTTCAAGCGGATGGGCTATTTTATGGCAATTCTGAAGAGGCTGGTGGCACATCATCATCGACTTCATCAAAACGTGATGAAGAATTATTTTCTACTCCTTTATCAATTAGTATTATTACCGCGAAACAGATTCAACAGGCAGGAGTCACGACCATTGCGGAAGCGATGAAAATGGTGCCGGGAGTTATTGTGCGTGAGCAAACAAATGGTCAGTTTGAAGTTCATATTAGAGGATTTGAAAACGTAATTAATGGAGCGACACTTAGCAATCTGAATAGTCGGAAGACGTTAATTATGATCGATAATCGAGTTGTATTTGATTATTTTAGTGGTGGCATTTTCTGGGATACTTTGCCGATTAGCATCGACGATGTCGAGCGTATCGAGGTCGTGCGAGGTGCCGTCAGTTCTCTTTATGGTGCTAATGCAGTAACCGGTGTGATTCATATCTTCACTAAAAGAGCGCAGGATAATAGCAGTATAAAAGCGAGTATGATGGCAGGGACTAAAAATAGCCAAGTTGCTCAACTCGTTGTTGAAAAGCGCTTTTCAGAGGTTGATATTAGGTTTAGTGGTTTGAATGAAAAGAGAGATCGCTACCAGAATCGTTATTTTAATTTTACAGAGCGTGAATATCAGAACTCAGATTTAGCGGAAATTGAATCGGGATCAAATCTGCATAACGACTCAGAGCAAGCCGTTAATAAACATTCATTTATGTTAACGCTGAATAATGATCCTCTGAATTTGTTTAATTATGATCTGACATTATTTCATCAAGAGTCTGATGTGCAAAAAGTTCATATCAATTCGGGTGATATTCCATTGACAGATAATCTGTCGAATACTGATGGTTTTAATTTAAAACTAAATTATGGAGAATTTAGTTCACGTTTTAGTCATCACTTTGGTAAACAAGAAACGATGGGTTTTCCTGACTTCACTTATGATACTGAAATATCACAGGTTAGCATGGCATATCAAATTAAATACCCCAAGTGGATCATTCAGCCCGGAGTTGATTGGTATAAAGCGACTTATGAGGGTTCATTTATTGGTGGCCAAAGAACCTTGTTAGAAGCCAATTACATGTTACGGATGGAATTTAACCCTAAGCGCCATTGGCGCTTTATTTCAGCATTAAGTTATAGCGACTTTAATGCTCCGGAAGATAACGAGTTAAACTATCAGTTCATGACAACGTATCAGCTTTCTTTTGACACGTCACTAAGGGCATCAGTTCAGTCTTCATCTACTTCAGCATTCATGGTGAATCAATATATTGATATCGAGTTTACTTTCCCTAATGATCCGAGTCAGCGAATTGATGTGAAAGGCGATAAGAATGGACGTTTAACTAGAATTACCACCTACGAACTGGGTTTTAGGCATCAGCTTGAATTTAATAACTTCATTGAATTAGAAGTGTTTCAGAGTGAGATGGATCAGTTCACTAGTTTTACTATACAGCAGCCCGTTGTTATTGATGGTGTCACGATTACGGAGCGCTCGCTAGAAAATTTGCCGCAAAATGCAGTTCAACAGGGATTGACGTTAAATTGGCTTTATGAAGAAAAAGATTGGAATATAAATACGTTTATTACTTGGCAAAATACCGAAGTCTATAATCAGGCAACCAGTTTATTGCATGGATCGGCAACGGAAGATAATTATAATAAAGCAACACCTAAGTATATTGCGGGGGTTAATCTGAACTGGGCTCTAACGTCTCAAATTAATCTGAATATGCTGAGTAATTATTTACATGAACATAGTTTTGTCTTACAGCAACCTCAAGGAACTAAAAAGATTCCATCCGCTTTATATACAAATCTGACGTTGAATTATCAACATGATGAAGCCATGTCGGGTTATTTAGCGGTTAAAAATTTATCCGATCAAAATGAGAGTCAGCACTTTTATACAGATCGTCTTGAACCCGTCTATTGGCTAGGGTTTAATATCAAGTTCGGGAATTGAATTTCTCTTACTTTTTAATTAAGACCAGCTAATGTAGGGATTATGAATAAAACAGCAATAATTATCGGTGCGACAGGGTTAATTGGCAGAGCATTGGTCGATGAACTGGTAAGACAGAAAGACATTGCTAGCGTGGTTACTCTCACTCGTAGACCGTTGAATATTCAGCATGAAAAATTTGAAAATCATGTGATCGACTTTTCTAAATTAGAAGATGCAAAAGCCTACTTTAATTCGTCGGATTTATTCTTTTCGTGTTTAGGCACGACCAAAAAGCAAGCAGGTACCATTGCTCAACAAAGAATTGTTGATCTTGATTATCAATATTTAGCCGCGAAAATAGCAAAGCAAACGGGCATTAAACGTTATTATCTCGTCTCTTCTAGTGCGGCATCCAGTAGTAGTTTGTCGCCTTATTTAAAAATGAAAGGTGAGCTGGAAGATAACGTATTAGGATTAGGTTTTGAGCGCTGTGTTATTTTCCGACCTTCTTTATTATTAGGTCAGCGAGAGAAGCAAAGAGCAGGAGAGTTTTGGGCAGGCAAGGTCATGCCGTTATTAGCACATGTACCGTATTTTAAGCGCTATCGGCCTATTCAAGGCGTAGAAGTAGCGGCCAAAATGGCACGAGTGGCCATGAGCGACATTCATCAAGAAATACCTTTGAAAAATACTGAGTTTTATAATCTAGACGAGATTTTTTAGCGTAAATTTCCATGCCCTTAGTGGGATCTAAAGGCTTAGTGACATGAATCAGTTTAACGATTATTTTTACTAGGAATATTTTGCCGCAATCATTACCATAGAATGATACTGAATCACTTATGGATGAACTGTGAAAAAGCTACTGATTGTTCTTACTATTATCATTGCTCTGGTTACAATGTTTAAGTTCTGGCCTGAAAAAGCTGTGGAAGTCACCACGGCTAAAGTGAGTCTGCAAAAAGTCGAATCCCTTGTTTCAAATACCCGTTCGGGAACCGTAAAAGCATGCCAGCGCTCTAAACTCTCCCTCGCTCTCGGTGGACAAGTAAGCCGTCTACACGTGGAGCAAGGAGATAGCGTTCTTGGCGGTGATTTATTATTAGAGTTGTGGAACGATGATTTAAAAGCGGCATTAGCCCAATCCCAAGCTCAAGTTAAAATGGCAGAGCTCAATCAAGCATCAGCCTGTCGCCAAGCTCAAGCGGACGACCGGGAAGTATTGCGGATTAATGAACTGCAACAAAAGAAACTGGCCTCCATTGAACAATTAGATCGTGCTCAAACCAGTGCCGAAATAATGGGGTTAAGCTGCCAACAACATAAAGCGCAAGTATTACAAGCCAAAGCGAATGTCGATGTGCAGCAAGCTCGTCTCGCTCAAACTCAATTACTGGCCCCTTTCGCTGGCATCATTGCAGATGTGCATGGTGAGATTGGGGAATACGCAACGCCATCACCCCCGGGTGTCGCGACACCGCCAGCGATCGATTTAATTAATGATCAGTGCCTCTATATTTCAGCCCCGATTGATGAAGTGGATGCTGCTCGAATTCAGCTGGGTATGGCCGCGAGAGTCAGTCTAGATGCTTTTCGCGATCAAGATTTTGTCGGTACCGTAAAGCGGATAGCACCTTATGTACAAGATAATGCCAAACAGGCGCGTACAGTTGAAGTTGATGTTGAGCTAAATACTTTAGCCGAAGGGATAAAATTACTGGTCGGTTATAGTGCCGATATGGAAATTATAATTGAGCAGCAAGAACAGGTATTAACCATTCCAACGGATGCTCTGATGGAAGGTAATCAAGTGCTGATAATTTCTGAAGATGGTTCAATGTTAGAAAAGCGAGAATTAACGTTAGGCTTAAGTAATTGGAACTGGACTCAGATTATTTCAGGTTTAGAGCTGGGTCAGCAAGTACTGACTTCTTTGGATAACCCCGCAGCCATTGAAGGGGCAACAGTGAAAGTGGTTGAAGCTCTTGAATAAATTTACCCTACCAACGAATCCCATGATTCAAGTGAATCAGGTGAATAAGACGTTTCAGTTGGGTGATCAGCCTGTACATGCGTTGAATAATATTCAGTTGAAGATAAGCCCAGGTGAATACCTTTCAATTATGGGGCCGTCAGGGTCGGGAAAATCAACCTTGTTGAATATGCTTGGTTTATTGGATATACCCGATGATGGCGAGTACTGGTTACAAGGTTGTGATGGTTTAGCCCTCGATACTGTGCCTATGGATGAGGAAGTTAGAGCACGTTATCGCCGAGACCATATCGGTTTTGTTTTTCAGTCTTATCATTTGATACCACGCTTAACCGCCGCAGAGAATATCGAATTACCCTTAGTGCTGGCTGGCATCCCTCCGGATGAACGTAAGGAGCGGCTACAACCGATAATACAACGCTTGGGACTTGAGCAGAGAGCGGGGCATTTACCGAACCAACTATCCGGTGGTCAAAGACAGCGAGTCGCCATTGGCCGAGCTACTATTATGCGACCGAAATTATTACTCGCCGATGAGCCAACGGGAAATTTAGATTCCCATTCAGGGGCGGAAGTTATTGAGTTGTTAGAAGAGTTAAATAACGATGGTATTACCTTGATTATTGTGACCCATGACATGGACTTAGGCGATCGAGCTAAACGTAAAATTCGTATGGTTGATGGTGAGATTGTACTGGATAAAAGTCGTGAGCAAGAGCCGAGCTAATGCGACTACAAGATCAGTTATTATTTAATTTAAGATCCCTCTCTCGTCAGCGTTTCCGCACACTGATGCAGTTGATTGCTATGGCGATCGGGGTATTTTCGGTCGTGCTACTCACAGGGCTAGGAGAGGGAGGGCGTCAATTTGTGATGGCTGAGTTTTCTGTTCTAGGCAAAGATATCTTAATTATTTTACCCGGGCGAAAAGAAACCAGTGGCGGCATGCCGCCATTAACTGGCGGGACACGGGATATTACCTTGCAAGATGCTCAGGCTCTCTCTCGTTTGCGCAATGTTGATGGCATTGCCCCCCTAGTCGTAGGTAAGGCGGAAGTGAATTTTTCTGGACGTAGTAAAGAAAGTTTAATCATTGGTGCTAACCCCGAATTTTTTATTATGCGTCATTTACGTATTCAGCAAGGGCAAGGCTTACTGCAAATTGAGATTGATCAAGCAAGGCCAGTCTGTGTAATTGGGCCTGAATTAAAGAAAGAACTGTTTGCCGCGCAACCTGCGTTAGGGAAATGGCTTAAAATGGCAGGCTCTCGTTGTCGTATCGTCGGTATTCTAGCTAATAGTGGTACTGGGCTAGGGTTTGATATGAATAATGCATTGATCATTCCTGTGGCGAGCAGTATGCAGTTATTTGATACTCAAGGTTTATTCCGTGTGATGATCGATGTGCATTCGTTAGCCGGCATGAACAAGCTAAGCAAAGAAGTTGAGCGAGTTATGCAAGAGCGGCACGAAGGTGAGTTGGATGTCACCGTCATAACCCCTGCCTCTTTATTGTCTGCCTTCGATGATATTTTAGCAGTGCTGACTGTGGCTATTTCCGCCATTGGTGGGATCAGTTTATTTGTAGCTGGGGTACTGATTATGAATATGACTTTGATCAGTGTTTCACAGCGAACCGCTGAAATTGGCTTATTAAAAGCCCTAGGCGCTTCGAGTAGGCAGGTGAGAATTCTGTTTGTCAGTGAAGCTTTGATTCTCTGTTTAGCCGGTGCTGTGTTAGGTATTTTATCCGCTGAAGTTTTATTATGGCTTGCCCGCCAGCAATTTAGTGACTTGTTATTTATTGCTCCCTGGTGGGCGAGTGCATTAGCGTTAATAGTTGCTTTAACTTGTGGGTTAGTTTTTGCTTGGTTACCGGCAAGGCGAGCGGCAAACTTACCCCCAGTCGAAGCGTTACGCTAGGAGATTATGATGCGTTGGCAAGATTGGTTTCATCTAGTATTCAGTTCAGTTCGCTATAACCCTTTGAAGAGTTTATTAACTTCCCTTGGTATCGCAATAGGCATTACCGCAGTGACTCTATTAACGTCTTTAGGTGAAGGGGTTCGTGGTTATGTAATGGACAACTTCTCTCAATTTGGAACTCGTATTATCGCAGTTATGCCTGGCAAAGACGATACTTCTGGAATGGGAGGAATGCTTAGTTCCGTGCGTTTTTTAACCTTAGGTGACGCTTATAGTCTAGAACGCTTACCTCATGTTGATTATATGGTGGCCAATGTTCAAGGGTCGGGGCCGATTAAGTTTGGAGCCCGTAGCCGTAATACTGAAATTCTGGGGACAACTTCAAGTTTCCAACAAGCTTGGGACTTTCCGTTAGCCAGTGGGCAATTTCTTCCCGTTAATCGCGGTCAGGTGAGTTCTGCCCATGCGGTATTAGGTCAGAAGGTTAAGCAGGAATTATTTTTAGCGCAAAATCCCTTGGGCAAGTTTGTACGCATCGCAGGACAGCGTTATCGAGTGATTGGGGTGATGCAGAGCAAAGGATCAATGTTGGGATTTGATTTAGATGATATGGTCTATATTCCTGCAGATAGGGCTCTGACATTATTTAACCGAGAAGGGTTGATGGAAATTGATGTTGTATTTTCTGCTCAGACAACGTCGAGTAAAATGGCCGAGCGAATTCATGAGAAATTAATTGAACGCCATGGCCAAGAAGATTTCACCTTGATCACCCAGGATGAAATGCTTGACAGTTTAGATAGTATCCTTTCACTTTTGACCTTAGGCATTGGTGCACTAGGTTCCATTTCTTTATTAGTTGGTGGTGTGGGAATTTTTACAATCATGACCACCAATATACGGGAGCGCAGTGCAGAAATAGGTTTGTTAAGAGCGATTGGCACTTCAAGAAATCAATTGCTCAGTTTATTTCTAGGGGAGGCAATGTTGCTCTCATTTATCGGGGGGCTTTTAGGCATGTTGGCGGCGATGGCAATATTGTTAATAACCTCTATATTTGCTCCCAGTTTTCCAATCAGTCCTAACCCTATTTACCTCATCGCGGCATTACTCATTTCTGGCTTAATAGGCCTAGTCTCGGGGATTAGGCCCGCTTGGTTGGCTTCTAAAATGAGTCCTGTTCATGCTCTGCGTAACGAATAGTTAGGCGACAAATCTTGTTGCACTGTCAAGACTGACATTATGTGTCCCTGATATGGCAGTAGACTACACATGCAACTAAATTTAATAGGTACTTTCTTCCTATTGAGTTGCATGTGGCAAGAGCTGATATGTTGGACCAGGCGAAAAATACAGTCGCTAAAACGCGGCTTTTCTCTGATTTGAATTGCCCCTTCTGTTTTGCCATGCATGAGCGAGTCTCTGAATTAGCGCTTCACGAGGAGGTAAGCTGGTGTCTCATTGAGCATGCTCCTGCATTTAATAGTGAACTGATGACAGAAGAGCAAGCTGCGTTATTGAAGTTCGAAGTTGAACTTGTGCAAAAGCGAGCACAAGAAATAGCGATTCAACAGCCTGCCTTTTGCGTCAATACCCGCCTCGCCATTTTGACTTACATTCATGTACAAGCCCTTGATTCGGTCAAAGGAAATAAACTATTGGAAATGCTCTATTGTGCTTACTGGCAACAAGGGCTGGATATATCAGATCAGCAAGTAATCCATGAGCTGTTATTAACCTTAGATTTAAATAGCTTCGATATTACAGAGGATGACCAGCAGCAATTAAATCAGTGGCAAAAAAAATGGCAGTACGGTGATTTTGATCGGCGTATCCCTGCGATGCAATCACCCGATCAGCAGCTTATGCTCGGCTTGCAGCATAAAGAGAGCATTAAGCCGTTTATTCTTGATAATGACATACTCTATATTGAACAGGACCAGACGTGTTTACATCATGGTGAGTATCATATTGGATTTATTACTTCGGTTGCATTTGTAGAGGCGATCAAAAATCAGCAGGCTGGATTTATTTGTCATCAATATACATCGGTTAATGCACTATTAGAGGATCATCTCATTGAAAATTTCGATGCAATTATTTTTTGTTATAGCGCAGATCAGAAATCCAATTTCTCTTATATTCGTTGTCTAAAAAATAAAGTACAGCTGAATGGAAAGATCCCCATTCTTTATATTACCGATATCTATAAAAGCAGCGATGAAGTGCAAGCGTTTACCTTAGGTGCTAATGATTATATACGCTTAGATTCGGGATTAGCTGCAGTCTGTGCACGTATTAATAAAGAGCTAATTCACTCAAGGTCTCTACAGGTATTACATCAGCACGCATCTGTAGATGGTCTAACAGGCATAATAAATAAACGTGAGTTTCAAAGAAATCTTAATAAAGAATGGCGTATAGCCTGCCGTAATCAATTAGACCTCAGTATTATTATGATCGATATTGATTATTTCAAAAATTACAATGATCACTTTGGCCATTGTGCTGGTGATGAAATTTTAAGGAATGTGTCAAAAACTTTAGGATTAAATCTCTATCGAGCGAAAGATATCTTAGCGCGTTTTGGTGGTGAAGAATTTGTAATTCTTCTTCCAGAAACTAATTCTTCGGGCTTGGAATTTGTATGCCAACAGCTGCGATATGATGTTGAAAATCAAAGGATTGAACATCCTGAAAGTCACGTTAGTGAACATGTAACTATCAGTATTGGAGGCTGTTATGCTCGCCCACATGCAGATCAATCGGCATTGCAATTTATAGAGTTGGCAGATACTGCACTATATCAAGCTAAAGAGCATGGGCGGAATCAATTTGTTATTTTAACGATGGATGCCGTAAATTATGACTGATGAGTTAATTCCCAAGTTAATTGCTAATTTATCAAGTTTAATTAAAGCAGATCATATAATCCTTGGTCGCTTAATGGATAAGGCGACGGTTAAAACTGAGTATGTTTATGCGAATGGTGAATATTTAGAAAATTTCTCTTATTCATTAAAGGATACTCCGTGTGAAGAAGTTATATCAAATAAGTACTGTACTTTTCCCCATAACATCGCAGAAAAATTTCCAGAAGACGAAATATTAAAAAAGATGGGAGTCAGGGCATATTTAGGTATACCGATTGAAAATTCAAATGGAGAGGTAGTTGCAATACTTGTTGCGCTATATAAGGTCGATATAGACGAAACGAAATATCGTCAATGTTTAATGGAATCTTTCTCTTTGAGTATTTCCGCAGAGTTTTCTCGATATAAAAATATGATTCAAGTCGAAGAAATTAAAGAGGATTTAAAAGAGCAAGTATTAAGACTCGAGCAGCAACAGGATATTCTTAATCAAGCACAGAGAATTGCGAAATTCGCATCTTATGAAATAGATATTGAAGCAGGGAAGGTAAACTGGTCTAAGGGGGTTGAAAATATCCTCTATATCGACGTCAATCTTGAGCAATACAGTAATTTTAATGGTATCAGCATTGATGAAGCCTGGATGGAATATATTGATAAGAAAGACAGAGCCGCTGTATCTAAAGGGCTAGCCTTAGCTATTGAGAAAGCAGAGCCTTATCGAATTCAGTATACCGCTTGTCTACCTGATGGTTCGAATAAACTGATGCTTACCGAAGGAAAACCCATCAAGGACTCCACGGGGAGGGTAAAGCTAATACGAGGTTTCTTACAAGATATCAGTGAGTTGAATGCGGTTCAAATAGAACTTATTAATAGAGAAAAGCGCTTGGTGAGTTTGTTTGATAATAGTCCATTAGGCATTATTGAATGGAATTTAGATTTTACGATTAAAGACTGGAACATCGCTGCAGAGAAAATTTTTGGATGGAGTAAAGCCGAAGTATTAGATAAGGTAGGTGACTTCATATTACCCGAAGAAGTGAAAGTTGATGTTTCTAAGATATGGCAGGATCTTATTAATGGCAAAGGAGGGTTACATAATATAAATGGAAATAGAACAAAGTCAGGGAAGAGTATTATTGTCGAGTGGCGAAATGCTAGCCTGTATGGTGCAAATAACGAAGTGATTTCTATTGTTTCTTATGTAGAAGATATTACTAAAAAACATCAAGAAGAAGAACTTACAAAGCAGCTGGAAGAAAAATTCTCAACTATTTTTAGTGCATCACAAGATGCGATTACAGTAACGCGTAAAGAAACGGGTGAATTTGTCGATGTGAATGAAGGCTTTGAACGAATTACAGGGTATTCACGGCAGGATGCAATTGGACAAACTTCGATCAGTTTAAATTTAGTCGATGAAGAAAATCGCAGTGCGTATTTAAAAGAAATTTTTGAGAAAGGCCATATATCTAATGTGGAGCAGCAGTTTCGCAGTAAGTCGGGTGAGGAAATATTTGGCATCTATAGCGCAAAAACTGTGACGATTAATAATGAAGATTTAATTATTGCTTATTGCCATGATATTACTGAGAGAAAGAAGTCTGCGCAACAAATAGCTCTACATCGTGACAATCTCCAGTATCTTATTGAAATTCAAACAAAAGATTTAGTAGATGCTAAAAATGAAGCCGTGCAGGCGAACCGTTATAAATCTGAATTTTTAGCCAACATGTCTCATGAAATACGAACACCAATGAATGCAATAACTGGACTTACGTATTTAACCTTGCAAACAAAGCTGGACGAAAGACAAAAAGATTATTTGTTAAAAATAGATACTTCGGCAAAGAATTTATTGTTGCTAATTAATGATATTTTAGACTTTTCTAAAGTTGAATCGGGACACTTAAAGATTGATCCAGAGCCTTTTAGAATTGATGAGTTGTTGGAGAACGTTACTGATCTTATTCGTGATAAAGCGAATGAGAAGGGGTTGGAATTAATTATCCATTATCCCAGTAATATTCCGTTAATGTTAATCGGTGATTCTTTAAGGCTATCTCAAGTTCTGACTAATTTAGCCAGTAATGCAGTTAAATTTACCGATGCTGGTTTTGTAAAGATAAAAGTTGATTTAAAACATGCAGAAGATAATAACGTGGAGCTGTTGTTCTCAGTAATGGATACTGGCATTGGTATGAGTATGAGTGCCGTTAAAAATTTGTTTAAACCTTTTGAACAAGCTGACGGATCTATAACTCGACGATTTGGTGGAACAGGTTTAGGTTTGTCGATTAGTCAAAGTTTAGTTGGTTTAATGGAGGGCGAAATAACGGCACGTAGTATTTTACATCAGGGGACAGAGTTTGAGTTTACCCTGAAATTTCCTATCGCAGAAGAAAACCATACGTACAAAGAAGATTGTGATGGGTTAGAGAATAAAAAGATTTTAATTGTAGAAGATAATCAGTCCGCTCAAGAAATAATAACTGAGATACTAATGACTCTTGGCATGCAGGTTACAACGGTTGATAGTGCCGAGGCTGCAATGGATGTAATGCAAGAAAATATTGAATTTGACCTTGTATTGCTGGATTGGAAATTACCCATGATGAATGGGCTTGATTGTGCCAAGGTCATTCATGAAAAATATAAAAAATCTTTGCCTGCATTAATCATGGTAACGGGTTTCTCAAAAGAAGATGTGGGTAATCAAGATGATTTAGATTGCTTGGATTATTTTTTAGTTAAGCCCATTACGCCTCTATTGTTGATAAAAACGCTTAAGAAAGCACTAGGAATTGCCTCTACTTCAATCAGTGATTCAGCAACCTCAATGGTTGATATCGCCTCAATCGCAGGAGCGCGGGTGTTATTAGTTGAGGATAACCCGATTAACCAGCAGGTCGCTTCCGAATTGCTAAGGATGCGCTCGGTCAATACTACAATCGCTCGTAATGGGGCTCAGGCGTTAGATAAAATTAAAGAGGATGATTTTGATATTATTTTTATGGATTTGCAGATGCCAATTATGGATGGCTATAGTGCAGCAGAGATTATTAGTCAGGATCCTAAATATCAGCATATTCCAATCATTGCTATGACAGCTCATGCACTGCAATCAGATCAAGAACATTGTCTTAATGTAGGAATGAAGGGGCATATATTAAAACCCATTGTTATTGATGATATTGATCGTGCATTAGTGAAGTGGATTTCACCTCGAGAAGGTATCGGTTCAGCCTATATTAAAAACCATGAGGCTCAAGAGTTGAGCTCTGATTATAAAGGTTTTCCTGACAGTATTGTCGGTCTTGATCTTGACCTTGGATTATCGTTAGTTGCAGGTAATAAAAATGTCTATCTAAATTTATTGGCCGACTTTTCACGACGTTATAAGCACGTTGTTGAACAACTCAGTGTCGATATTGGTATGAATAATAAAGATTATATACATGATATTGCACATACATTAACTAGCGCGGCAGGTAATTTAGGCGCGACTGATTTAAGTAAAGTCGCTGTAACTTTAGATAGTCAGCTGCAAGAAGGAACTCTGGATCCATTGATTTGTAATGCAATGTGCCAGCGACTCTCTGTATTAATTGAAAGTATTGATACTTGGCAGGATGCAAATCGCTATCCCGAAAAGGTTGAAGAGAACCAACAGCTAAATCCTTCATTTATAACCTTATTAACAAAAGAAGAAGAACAGCAGTTAACTAATTACTTAGCTGATGATAATACCGCTGCGGTTGATTTGATTAACAATATAAGCCAACGCTTAAAAGGTCAGTCCAATAAAGATTTATCTGTAATTATGGACTTAATTGAAGGCTATGACTTCCCTGAAGCATTACAGCAATATAACCAGCTTTGCCATGATCATAACATTGTTATGACGGGTAATGAGGTTAAGGAGAATTTATGACAGCGCATAAAGGTCGAGTTCTTATAGCAGAAGATGAAATGGTTAATATAAAGGTACTGGTAGCTACCTTAGATGAATATGAAATTGTAATTGCTAAAACGGGTGAGCAAGCGATTAGTAAGGCATTATCAAGCCAGCCACCTGATTTGATTTTATTAGACATCAACATGCCGGGTATGGATGGTTATGAAGTATGCCGTATCTTGAAAAAGAATTTGGAATCAATGGATATCCCCATTATTTTTATTACCGTACAGGCCAGTGTCGAAGATGAAACCAAAGGTTTAGAGATGGGAGCTGTTGATTATATTTCAAAGCCCTTTAGCCCCGCTATTGTTAGAGCGAGGGTAGCCAATCATTTAGAGTTGAAGCAGCAGCGAGACTTACTACACCAATTAAACATGACGGATCCTTTAACGAAAATTGCGAATCGACGTCGACTTGATGAGTACTTAACCACCAGTTTTTATCAGGCACAAAGGACTGATTCTGAACTGTGCTTATTAATGATCGATATAGATAATTTTAAAGCACTTAATGATCTTGCCGGGCATGACTATGGCGATGATTGCTTGCGACAAGTGGCACAATCGGTTGCAGCATCATTACAGCGTTCGACAGAACTTGCTGCACGTTTTGGAGGAGAGGAGTTTTGTGTGATCTTACCGGCAACCGAGATCATAGAAGGGCGTAAGGTAGCAGAGAAAATTCGGGCTAATATTGATGCTTTGCAGCTAAATCATCCAGCGGCTGATATCAACAACGTGACAGTGAGTATTGGCTGCAGTGCTATGAATGTAGAAACAGATGACCCCAATGCTTTATTTAAACTAGCTGATGCTCTGTTATATCAGGCGAAACAGAAAGGACGCAACTGTATTGTATAGCTCGGGTTGAGCTTGAATAATGGTCAAACCGTCTATAGCAGAGAAAACTTTTAAAAGGGGAGGGCTAATGGCAGTAACAAATAATAAATTTTCTCTGAACGGAATATTTGTGATTGTTATTTATCTTACGTTTCTTTTTCAGTTTTACGCTGCGTAAAACTCAGTCTTGCTGATGAGGGATTTAGCTTGTTCAATGACTTCGTGTGCCTGGCGTACGCATTGACCACACTGAGAGCCTACATTTAGGCTGCGACGGACATCGCGTACATTTTTAGCACCTTCTGACACCGCTTGCTGGATAGCTTTTTCGTTAACTGCATGGCAAATGCAAACAAACATGATAAATAACCATTAACTATAGATTTGATAGGCTAATACTATCGCTAATGATAATAGTTATCAATCATATTCTTGTTACGTAACCCAGCAATGTCATTCTAGTCAGGTGCCCCACTGCCCATCTGGCTCTGTATGTAGTTTGCGATACCAACTTTATCAATTAAGCCCAGATGCTGCTCTAGCCAATAGATATGATCCATTTCAGTATCATCAAGTAGAGACTCTAGAATTTCTCGACTGACATAGTCACGCTCTTGCTCGCAGACTTCTATGATGCTTCTTAAGCTTGCGGCGACGGTATTCTCTGCCGCTAAATCATTTTTTAGCATTTGCTCGACATTATCCCCGACCATAATGGGCTCGCGAGAAGCGGTATCGGGCTTACCTTCTAGAAAGAGGATGCGCTCAATTAAACGTCTAGCATGCTCCAGCTCTTCTTCGTATTCATGGGCTAACTTCTCATGTAGCTTATTAACCCCCCAATCTTCATAAATTTTACTGTGAGCCAGATACTGATCCATTGACGTTAGCTCAAGAGTGAGCTGTTTGTTGAGTAGGTCTATAACCTTACTATTACCTTTCATTTCAGCTCTCCATCATAGATTGTTGATAGTTTTCAATACCGGTTGCGGTAATTAAAAATTCTTGAGTTTCAAGCCAATCAAGATAATCTTCTTCGTAAGTTAAAATGCCTTCTAATAGTTCACGACTAATATAATCTTTTTCTTGCTCGCATAACTCTATCGCATCTCTTAATTCGGCAATTTGATTCACTTCTAGGTTGAGATCAGACATCAGCATCTCTTCGGTATGCTCGCCAATGTGTAGTTTACCTAGCTGTTGAAGGTTGGGTAGCCCTTCTAAAAATAGAATGCGTTCTATTAACTCATCCGCTTGCTTCATATCTTTGATTGATTTTTTATACGCTTTTTCGTTCAGCTCTTCTAATCCCCAGTTTTTAAACATGCGGGCATGCAAAAAGAATTGGTTAATCGAAGTGAGCTCGGTTGTGAGGGCTTGGTTAAGCGTACTCAGAACTTTGGGGTTGCCTTTCATTGCGACGCCTACTATTTGAAGTGTATAGCTATAGTTAAGTGCGATTGCCAATAAATATAAAAGACTATTTAGGGATATAAACTTTCGTTATATATGAGATAGGTTTAAGCAAGTCTAAATGCAAATAAAAGTGATTATTAATACCAAGCATTGAGAGTTAGGCTGCTTTATGGGACAGTACAAATTTATTGATTAACTAGTAATTAAACCATGAATAAAAGCAAACCTTGGTACGACCCGATTGATAACGGCATTTTGCAAGTCAGTGAATTAATTACTCGTCACCTGTGGGCTCAAATTATTATTGCCTTATTTTTAGGGATTGCTATTGGCCTCTTTTTGTCACCTCATGGTGGGGCTCTAGTAGAGGAGACAACGGCACAGACAATTGCGCAATGGGTCAAGTTACCGGGCAGTATATTTTTATCCTTAATTCAAATGGTTGTCATTCCTTTAGTAATGACATCAATTATGTTGGGGATAGCAACGGCAGGGGATCCTGATTTTCTAAAAAGAATAGCCTTAAGAATTTTCCCTTATTTTTTGACAACTACCTTGATTGCCGTGTCCATTGGCATGACGCTGGCTCTCATACTCGAACCCGGGAGTTATATTGATCAATCCATGCTATCTCAAGTTAGAGAACCGGCCGAACCCGTCGCAGTCATTAATCAAAGCGTGCCAGAAAAAATAGCCAACTTAATACCAAATAACATGACTCAAGCGATCATTGATCAAAGCATGTTACAGCTAGTAATTTATGCAATTATTATGGGTGTTGCCTTAATTACGTTGCCGGTAAAGAAATCAAAGTTAATTTTACAGGTATTGGATAGTATTCAAACGATTGCGATGAAGGTTGTCAGTTGGGCGATGTTATTAGCCCCTTATGCGGTATTTGGTTTGTTGTGTGATATCACTATCCGAGTCGGTATCGATGCAATCTTAGGCATGTCTATGTATGTTTTTACCGTAATACTAGGTTTGGTACTTTTATTATGTGTATATCTACTTATTATCAAGCTATTGGCGCATAAGTCGGTAGCAAATTTTCTATCGTCGATTCGCTCGGTACAATTGTTGGCGTTTTCAACTTCAAGCTCAGCGGCCGTCATGCCACTGTCGTTAAAAACAGCGGAAGAAGATTTACAGGTTAAGCCAGCGGTGAGTCAATTTGTAATCCCTTTAGGTGCAACCATTAACATGGATGGCACTGCCTTATATCAAACCATTGCTGCCGTATTTTTAATTCAAGCCTTTGGTATTGAAATTGGAACCAGCGGTCTATTGCTCTTAATGCTGACGACAATTGGTGCATCAATTGGCGCTCCAAGTACTCCGGGAGTGGGGATTGTGGTATTGGCGACTATTTTATCTGGAATAGGAGTACCAGCGGCCGGTATTGGTTTGATATTGGGCGTTGATAGAATATTAGATATGTGTAGAACGACCATTAATGTGACGGGTGATTTAACGGCCTGCAGTATTATGAATAAATGGTTACCGAATAATTTAGAGAATAAATCAGTAGATTATTGGAAAAGTTAATCGTCACTATTTTTATGCATTAATCTAAAAAGCTTGCACTAATAATATGCATTTCATATTTAAACTTTGAATTTGTTGCATTTTTAAAGTGCAAGGCTTGCGTCATAAAGTCTTTTAGCTGCGAATGATATCGGCTAAATCATAGTGGTTTCTTACCCTCGATAAAAATATATTCCTTTGGCATAGCTATTGCTCTAACAGATTTATTAATTTAAATCCCACTAAAGAGAGAGAAGACTATGTCCTATCTAGCCCCGGCTGAGTTTGCTACCAAGATGGTAGATGCAGGTGAAGCCAAAGTATTTATGTCCACTCGCGATACCTTAATTCGTGCCTTTATGGCAGGTGCTATTTTGGCGTTAGCCGCCGTTTTTGCAATTACTATCGCCGTTAAAACCGGCATGTTTTTATTAGGTGCAATATTATTTCCTGTTGGTTTTTGTATGTTATACCTGATGGGGTTTGATTTATTAACCGGGGTCTTTGTTTTAGCTCCGCTTGCTTGGCTGGATAAACGACCGGGGGTAACTATTTCTGGGGTATTAAGAAACTGGGGTTTAGTCTTTTTAGGAAATTTCGCTGGAGCCTTAACTGTTGCTTTCTTAATGGCGTGGATTTTCACTTACGGTTTTAATGTTGAACCCGGTGCTATCGGCGAAAAAGTTGCCACCATTGGTGAAGCACGTACTTTAGGTTATGCCGCTCATGGAACTGACGGTTGGTTAACAATTTTTATCCGCGGTATGTTGTGTAATTGGATGGTATCGTTAGGGGTTGTTGGCGCGATGATTTCTACTTCGGTTAGCGGTAAAGTTATTGCGATGTGGATGCCAATCTTCTTATTCTTCTTTATGGGTTTCGAACACTCAGTCGTTAACATGTTCCTTTTCCCATTCAGCCTAATCATGGGTGGTGAGTTCTCTTTCATGGACTACATCGTTTGGAATGAACTACCAACGGCTCTAGGTAACCTAGTTGGTGGCTTGGCATTTACGGGCTTAACTATTTATACAACGCACGTTAAAACGGGTGCTAGCCGTACGACTGAAAAGCGTACTGCAGATCAGGCTTTAATTGAGAAACGCTCAGAAGCGCTAACGAGTTAAGCAAGTAAGAAGGAAAGAAATAATGATGTCAGAGTTGAAGGTATCCATCGGTCAGTATACGGATAAAGGCCGTAAACAAAGCAACCAAGACTTTATTGGTCGCCGACTTCCTCAGGCATCATTATTAAATATAAAAGGCATTGCATTAGCCATCGCGGATGGTATTAGTTCAAGTCAAGAAAGCCACATTGCGAGTGAAGTGGCGGTAAAAAACTTTTTACAAGATTATTATTGTACCTCAGAAGCATGGAGTACAAAGACCGCAATGGAGCGGGTATTAAAACCCATCAACTCTTGGTTATATTCACAATCCCAATCTGGCCTTGGGCGCTACGATAAAGACAAGGGCCATGTTTGTACCTTTAGCAGCCTAGTCATTAAAAACCATCATGGGCATATTTTTCATCTAGGTGACTCTCGTATTTATCATTTAACCACGACGGGTCTCGAACAGGTGACTCATGATCATAGAGTCATGGGGAGCGAAGGTGCTAGCTATCTCAGCCGTGCTTTAGGTGTAAGGCAAGACTGTGAATTTGACTATCACAAACTCGATATCGCCTTGGGTGATTATTTTATATTATGCAGCGATGGCATTTACGAGTTTGTATCTGCAAAAGCATTAATCACGATTATTAAGGTCAATGAAGATCAGCTTGAGAAGGCGGCAGAACTCATTGCTGCATTAGCGTTAGAAAATGGCAGTGATGATAACTTAAGTATTCAGCTGGTTAAGATAGAAACATTGCCTGATCTTATACAGCCGCAATTACAAGAGACAAAAAAATTAAACTTTCCGCCACAATTAGAAGCGCGGATGGAATTTGAAGGTTACAAAATATTAACCCGTCTTCACCACTCTAGTCGTAGTCTAGTTTACTTAGCTTTGGATATGAAGCTGGACAAAAAAGTGGTTATCAAATTGCCCGGGGTTGATATAACGAATGGCAGTCCTGCAGGGTCTGAGCTATCACAGGGTGAAAGCTTACTAGAAAGCTTTTTAATGGAAGAGTGGGTCGCTCGTAGAATAAACAGTGCGCATGTAGTAAAGGCCGATCTAGCAGATCGTGAGCGTAATACTATTTATACGGTATTTGAATATGTCGAAGGGCAAACATTAGCCCAGTGGGCTGTAGATAACCCTAGACCGAGCATTGAGCAGGTTAGAAATATAATCGAACAAGTTGCTAAAGCGCTGCATGCGTTTCATAAAATGGACATGCTGCATCAAGACATTCGCCCAGAAAACATAATCATTGATACTCAGGGTATGGTTAAGTTACTGGACTTTGGCTCGGTGAGCATTGCAGGTTTAGAAGAATCAAAAACCGAGAAAGTTCAAAGTTACTTAAAAGGTACGGCGTTATACAGTGCCCCTGAATACTTCTTGGCCGAGCAAGGTAGTATTAGTTCGGAAGTTTATTCCTTAGGTGTATTAACCTATTTTCTTATGACAGGAAAATATCCCTATGGCACTCAGGTGGCAAAAACCAAAACCTTAGCCGCCCAGAGAAAGTTACGCTACCAACCGTTATTAGATGAACAGCGCGCTATTCCTGTTTGGTTTGATGAAGCCATCCGCAAGGCGGTTGAGCCGATTCCGAATCGACGCTATGAAGCGCTATTTGAGTTTATTCATGATTTACGAAAACCCAATCAAAAGTATTTAAATAAAACCAAAGCACCATTAATGGCGCGTAATCCCGTTCTGGTATGGCAAGGAATTTCTTTTATTCTAGCTTGGGTAATTATTTATTTAATATCGAATTCTCAGTTTTAGATTATGTGAATTATAGTATTTCAGTTAATCGTCGTATTTCAATTAATAGCAGGAGCTTAAAATGATATCTAATCGTGATGAAGTCACTCAGTTAATATTGGCCAATAAAGTGGCCAAAGGCATTAAATGGTCTGAAGTCGCCAGTGCGATTGAATTGTCAAAGGAATGGACCACTGCGGCTTGTTTAGGGCAAATGACGTTCGATAAAAAGCAGGCTGAAATCGTTGGTGAAATTTTCTCGTTACCTGATGAGGCGATTGCGTGGCTACAAATAGCTCCTTATAAAGGATCCCTACCAACGGCAGTGCCGACGGATCCTTTAATTTATCGCTGGTACGAAATCGTTAATGTTTATGGCTCTACCATAAAAGAACTTATTCACGAAGAGTTTGGCGATGGCATTATGAGCGCCATTGATTTCTCGATGGATATTCAGCGCCAGCAAGATGATAAAGGCGATAGGGTTAACGTCGTTTTATCCGGTAAATTTTTACCTTATAAAACCTATTAATTTAAGCTCTTATCTTGGCGTAATCTTTCCGCCATCAAATCAATAAAACACCTCACCTTACTGGAGGCCATTCGGCCTTCACGGTGAATAATGTGCACGGGCATAGCCGGTAGCTCGTATTGTTCTAATAGAATTTTTAATTCTCCAGAGGCGAGCTCATCGGCAATTTGATAAGAAATTACTCGCGCAATTCCCAAACCTTGTTTTGCCGCATTGATTGCCCCTTGGTTACTGGTCACCGTTAACCTAGGTTTAATGCGTAGACTGAATTTATCTTTCTTATGCGGGATATCAGGTCTTGGGGAAAACTGCCAGTCATGGGCCATACTGCCTGTGCTGGTAGCAATCAAGGTATGGCTAGTTAAATCATTGGGGGTTTGTGGAATTCCAGTCTTCGTTAAGTATTCCGGTGAGGCCACGAGCATTAAGCGCACCTGGCCCACGGTTTTTGCCATCATGTTTGAGTCGGGTAACTGACCAATTCGAATGCCGAGGTCAAAGCCTTCTTCTAATAGGTTAACTACGCGGTCGAGGAAAATAGCGTCTACTTGGGTATCTGGATAGCGTTTTAAATAATCGACTATGCCCGGCATGACAAATTTTTGGCCGAACAGTACCGGGGCTGTAATGGATAGATGTCCCTTAGGTTCGGCATTAATACCAATCGCAGCTTCATTCGCTTGCTCGACGGCACTGACTATCTTGCGGCAGTCATCTAGATAGCGCGCTCCCGCTTCCGTTACCCGTACATGGCGTGTGGTGCGGGTGAGCAACTTGATAGCGAGTTTGTCTTCTAAGGCGGCTATCGCTCGAGTGACAGCAGGAGGAGACATAGTCAGTCGCCTCGCTGCTGCTGCAAAGCCTTGTTCTTCAGCAACGGCGATATAAACAGTCATCAGATGCAGTTGATCCATGGGCTCGGCTCTTTTGGTTAATTGTCTTGTCTTACTTCATTTATTCCACTTAGTGGAATAATCAATTATGTATTATGACTATTCTTCAATCAAGTGAGGTTTGTCACACTAGCGTCAGTGGTTGAGCACTGGCTGATCACGAGGTGAGAGCAGTGCTTAGCTCGAATTGATTAATGGCTGTGAACAAATCGAACACAGACACACTTGAACGAATAGGAAAAAAATTATGAGCCGTATTAACTTAGTAACCGAAACTGCTGCCAATGCTGAACAAACAGAATTGTATGGTGCTATTCACGATCAACTTGGCATGGTGCCAAACTTCTTAAAAATATTTGCCAACTCCCCAGCGGCGTTACGTGCTTTTTTAGGTTTACATAGTATTGCCGGTGAAGGCAGCCTAGATGCGCAAACTCGTGAACGAATTGCTCTAGGGTTAGCCGAGCAAAATGCCTGTGAGTATTGCGTATCGGCTCATACCGCCATTGGTCGTAAAGCCGGGCTTTCGAGTGCAGAAATTGAAGCCAATCGTGCGGGTAGCAGTCAAGATGCAAAAGCGGCGATCGCAGTTAAATTTGCCCGTTCATTGGCAGAGCATAATGGCGCAGTGACCACCGCCGATTTAATCGAAGTGCGTAATGCCGGCTATGACGATGCGGATATCGTAGAAATTATTACTCATGTGGGGATGAATGTTTTAACCAATATCTTAGGTAAAGCGAGTCGAGTAGAAATTGACTTCCCTAAAGTTGAGCTGCAAAGCGCTTAACCCTTTTTACCTTGGCTTTAAATAAAATTAACAGGAGTCCTCATCATGGCCCATCAATACGCTCAGTTAGCTTTTACCGAAACCGTGCGCCAAGTCCAGCAGGAACGTAATAGCCGACATGGCTATGCCAGTATGGATCAAGGTGAGGATTACAATTATTTATTAAGCCAAAATGAAGCGGATTTTATTCAAGATCGCGACAGTTTTTATATGGCCAGTGTCGGTGAAACCGGCTGGCCTTATGTTCAGCACAGAGGTGGGCCAAAAGGCTTTATGCATGTGCTGGACGAATCGACCTTAGGGTTCGCCGACTTTAGCGGTAATAGACAATATGTGAGTACGGGAAATTTTCGTACTAATAACCGTATCTCGTTATTTTTTATGGACTACCCTAATCGCCGGCGTTTAAAAATGATGGGGCGCATAGAGCTGGTTGATGATGCTAACTGGGAGCTCATGGCTAAGTTAGAACAGGCCGTTGCGGAAGGAAATTATCAAGGCGCAGTCGAGCGCGCTTTTATTATTCATATCGAAGCCTTTGATTGGAATTGCCCACAGCACATTACTCCACGCTTTAGCGAGGATGAAGTTGAAGCTGCAATATCGCCCTTGGTTGCAGAGAATAAAAAATTAACGCAGCAATTAGCGAATGCCGTAAAAAATACGGCAGAAACTATGCCCGAAACGACGGTAGAAAAAGAGACCAAAAACGAATTAGTCAGCAGTCCTCAAGCTGCCTGGGGGGAGGGTGAATTACCTCTAGTGGTTACGGGAATAAGACAGCTTACTCCTAGAATCCGCGCGTATGAGTTTCGTCACCGCGATGGTATTGAGCTTCCCGAAGTCAAAGCGGGTGCGCACCTTAAAATTCCATTGCCGGAATTAATGGCTGATAGTGAGCGCCACTATTCTATTTGTTCCAACCCTAAGCGGCGGGATATTTATGAAATCGCGGTGCTGATAGAAGAACAGGGGCAAGGGGGATCCTTAGCCATTCATCAGTGCCTGCAATTGGGTCAAGAAATTCATTGTGCACTACCCGTGAACCATTTTTCATTGCATAACGATGATCGCCCCGCGGTATTAATTGCCGGTGGTATCGGTATTACCCCCATTAAGGCGATGGCACAAAGCCTGCAGTGTAGAGGCAATCGATTGAGCCTGCATTATGCGGGTCGTAGTTATACTGAGATGGCATTTCAAGATCGATTACAGTATGCCTTTAAAG
The DNA here is from genome assembly GCA_913019965.1 of uncultured Oleispira sp. Lineage (GTDB taxonomy): Bacteria > Pseudomonadota > Gammaproteobacteria > Pseudomonadales > Oceanobacteraceae > Oleispira. Next base: position 23,731 of record CAJVZR010000016.1, on the reverse strand, counting down.
AGAATATTTGGTTTTATTCGGCGGAATTAAACCAGCGCTTAAATATTGAAAGCATAATGAGTGAAGCGCAGCAAGATACTGTATTTTATGTTTGTGGGCCCAGCGGCTTAATCGATGCGGTGATCGCAGCAGGGCAAGCATTGAATATTCCCTCAGAGCGAATTCGTTATGAACGTTTTACTCATACGATCAGTGAAATAGCAAAACCGATTGAGGTGAATTTTGCTAAATCGAATAAGGTGGTTCAAGTAGCAAAAGATCGGACGATTTTAGACGCGGCCTTGCAGGAAGGAATAAATATCCCCTTCAGTTGTAAAAGTGGAGACTGCAAAAGTTGTGCGATTACCGTATTAGAGGGAGAAGCTCAGCACTTGGATCATAGCTTGAGCCCTCATGAACGGATTGATAAAAAATTAATGTGCCCCTGCGTATCGCGCAGCATAGGTGACAGTCTTGTATTGGATGTTTAACAACTAAAATTAACCCTTAGGAAGTATTATGTTGGATTTTAATATTAAAATAGAAGATAGCCGCAAACCCCTGCCAAATTTCACTAAAGAAACGGCGATAGAAAAAATACGCTTAGCGGAGGATGCTTGGAATAACCAAGCCCCTGAAAAAATCGCCACGGCTTATAGTCTTGATAGTATTTGGCGCAACCGTGATAGTTTTATTAACGGTCGTGAAGAAATAGTCGACTTCTTAACCGCAAAGTGGGGCAAAGAAAAGCAGTACCGGTTAATTAAGGAACTGTGGGCCTATGACGAAAATCGTATTGCGGTACGTTATGTTTACGAATATCAGAATGACGATGGACAATGGTTTCGCGCCCACGGTAATGAAAACTGGCAGTTTAATCAAAAGGGACTAATGACCGAGCGTCATGCCAGTATTAATGATGTAGCGATTGATGAAAATGAACGTAAATTTTATTGGCCTTTGGGGCGACGTCCAGATGATCATCCAGGTTTAACTGAGCTAGGATTGTAATTAATCTGCCAAGCAATCGTTAACGTACAATCGCTACAGATTTTATCTGTGCCCAAATCGACATGCCAACTTTGAGTTGCAAATGGTGTGTCGATTTTTTTGTAAGCTTAGCGACCAGATAATCTTTGCCCATGGTTAAGCGGATTAATGCCATGGCGTTATCAGCATCGCTTTTAATCTCAGCGACCTTCACTTCGATGCGGTTAACAATGCTCATATCGTCATGGTTGTTGAGCGCTAAGCTGACGTCTTTAGCTAGAATTCGAATACGGACTTCTTGTTCTAAGATCTCTCCACTATCGGGTAGCCAGATTTCTCCTTGGGCAAAAGCAATACGCATCAGCTGCCATTGCTCATCTTTCTCTTTTACCTTGCCGTGTAAAATAACGCCGCTTTCTTGCTCTAGCCTTTGGGGTAAGTCAATGCGAGAAAAAACTTCAGTGAGCTCGCCTTCGGCAATGATCTTACCTTGGTCGAGGACTAAAATATGATCCGCTAAACGCGCGACCTCATCCATTGAATGGCTGACATAGAGGATTGGAATATCAAAGCTTTCGTGTAAACGTTCTAAGTAAGGCAGTATTTCTTGTTTGCGCTCATGATCTAGCGCAGCCAACGGCTCATCCATTAATAATAACCGCGGCTGAATTAATAATGCGCGAGCAATGGCGATACGCTGTCGTTCACCGCCGGATAACTGATTAGGGTAGCGAGTTAAAATATCTTCAACCCCCATGACTTCAATGACGCGATTATAAAACTCAGGGCTTACAAAGTTATCGGCCCGTTTAGTTGCATACGCTAAATTCTTCTGCGCACTTAAGTGAGGAAATAAGCTCGCCTCTTGAAATACATAACCAATCGGGCGTTTATGAGTCGCTAAAAAAAGACTGTCATCTTGCCAGCACTCACCATTGATGAATAACTTGCCTTGATCCGCTTTTTCTAAGCCCGCGATGCAGCGTAATAAACTGGTTTTACCAGAGCCTGAGTGGCCAAAAATAGCAGTAATACCTGTGGCAGGAATCGAGCTATCTACATCAAGATAAGCACGTTTGTTTTTATCAATAAGTTTAAAGTTTATGTGTATGTTGTTATCAGTAGCAGAAGGCATTATTTCATTACCCCGATACTGGCGCTGGAGTTTTTACGCTGTGACCAATAAAGCGCTAATAAAACAATAAACGAAAAAATAACCAGCAGAGCGGATAAACTATGAGCTTGGGCGTATTCTAGCGATTCAACATGGTCATAAACCTGCACCGAAACGACACGGGTTTCATCGGGAATATTACCCCCAATCATTAAGATTACGCCAAACTCTCCCACAGTATGGGCGAAGCCTAAAATACTGGCGGTAATGAAACCGGGTTTGGCTAGGGGTAATACAATAGTAAAAAAACGATCGATTGGCCCAGCTCTTAACGTCGCAGCGACTTCAAGAGGACGCTGGCCTATGGCTTCCATGGCATTTTGCAAAGGTTGAATCACAAAGGGCATTGAATAAATAATTGATGCAACAACCAGCCCCCAAAAAGTAAAAGGCAGAGTTCCTAGGCCAATACTTTGAGTAAATTCTCCGATGGCGCCATTAGGTCCCATGGCGATTAATAAATAAAACCCGAGTACGGTAGGCGGCAAAACCAAAGGCAAAGCAACGATGGCGGCGATAGGGCCTTTTAACCAAGACCGCGTTCTGGCTAACCACCAGGCGATAGGGGTTCCTATGATCAAAAGCAAGATAGTAACGGTGGATGCTAACTTTAACGTTAACCAGATTGCACTGATGTCTGCTTCGGATAGCATCATTTTTTGAGGCCCGTCCTATCTGCACTAGACGCTTCATTGATACCATAACCGTAAGCATTAATTATAGCTTGGCCCTGCTGATTACGAATAAAGCGGATAAACGCTTTTGCTGCATTTTTATTTCTATTTGATTTTAACATGACCGCATCTTGCTTTATGGATTGATAAAGTGAGTTCGGTACTGGCCAGTATGTTGATTTATTAATGACTTGAGACAGGGCGACAAACCCAAGGTCGGCATTACCTGTGCCGACAAACTGATAAGCTTGTGCAATGTTCTCTCCTTTAATCCATTTCTTTCGTGTTGCTTCTACTAAGTTTAGCTTTTCTAATACCTCCATCGCCGCATTACCATAAGGAGCGAGCTTTGGATTGGCAAAGGATAGCTTGTTGAACTTACCTGCTTGTAGGTATTTCAATTCCTGCTGTTTAAATTCGGCATTACTTGACCATAGCGCGAGAGCACCTAGCGCATAAGTAAAAGGAGGGCTACTGGTTAAACTTTCATCATAGAGCGCTAACGGTTTAGCCTGATCAGCGGAGAAAAAGATCTGGAACGGTGCGCCATGTTTTATTTGAGCGAATATCTTGCCAGAAGAGCCATAAGAGGCTTTTACTTTATGTGATGAAGACTGTTCGAATGCAGTAATCAGTTCTTTCATTGTGTGGGTGAAATTAGAGGCTACGGCGATATGAACGATATCAGCATGCACAGAAAGTGTATTAATACTGGCTACAAATAGCAGTGATCGCAATATTAACTTCATACCTCGCTCCTTATGCCGAGTCTTAATTATTTCTCTTTACCTACTTCTGAAAATGCATCTGATTTCTCAATAGCCGTATTCTGACGATCTAATACTCCAACATCCAATACTGGTGAGGCATCAATATGTTGTGCGTCCATCATTTGTGCAATGCGCTGAAGTGATGAAATAATCATGGTTTGCTCCCACTCTTGTAGGTCACCAAACTGACGAGTGAATTGATCTTGTAGCGGAGTCGGCGCTTCTTTTAGGGTTTCTGTACCTTCTTCGGTCAGAAAAGCGTGCACCTTACGCTTATCTTCTTTTGAGCGTTCTCGGTATACCAATTCTTTTTTTTCTAATCGGTCCAAAATACTGGTCACAGTAGCCTGACTCAAGCTTATCTCATTTGCTAAGCCGCCAATCGTTGCGTCACCTTTATCTCGAATCGTTTGTAGTAGCAGGATTTGAGGGGCTGTTAATCCCGTTGTTTTAGCTAAATGTTTAGAGTGAAGATCGGTTGCTCTAATCACCCGTCGCAATGCAACTAATACTTCATCGATACTGTTCAAGGCTTGTTCTCTGGTTGGCAAATTAATAAGCCGAGTATATAGAATTGTTTAGTGGGCTAAAAGAATTCAAACAGACTCTGAATGTTGAATTTAGCCCTAATTCATACCTTACGAGGCATTAATGTCAGATAGCTTGCGTCCGATTGATTATAAATTGGGCTGTTGAGTAAATATTATTTAGAGTACAATGTTTCGTCCACTAAATAAATACAGCTGAATTTTAGCCATTATTTAACCAGTTTCATGATATTTACTAGGAAACTAGTGATATTCAACGGATTGAATGAGCGTTCAATTACTTAGTGTACGAATAAAATATTCTGACCAAGGAGAAATTTTGTCTAGTTTAGAAAACATCGTGCTAAGACGCCCCACATTAGAAGATGGTATGGGTGTATACCGATTGGTAGAGAGTTGCCCGCCACTAGATACCAACTCCAGCTATTGCAACCTGTTGCAAAGCAGTCACTTTTCAGCGACATCGGTTGCTGCTGAACTCGAAGAAAATATCGTCGGCTTTATCTCTGGTTACATTATTCCTGATCGCCCAAATACATTGTTTGTCTGGCAAGTAGCGGTTGCTGAAATTGCCCGCGGCGTAGGCTTGGCTTCGCGTATGTTGACTGAAATTTTATCCCGCCCAGAATGTGCGGCTGTCGAATATTTAGAAACCACTATTACACAGGACAATAAAGCATCCTGGGCTTTATTTGAGGGCTTAGCGAAAAAGCTCTCTGTTGATCTTCAAAGGTCAGACTGGATGGATAAAGAAACCCATTTCTCTGGTTTGCATGACTCTGAAACGCTTGTGCGTATCGGTCCCTTTTCCCGCATAACTAAATAAGAGCAAAACAATACAATGAAAATTTTTGATGAAATAGAATCTGAAGTACAAAGTTATGCTCGAGCATTCCCTCGTATCTTTAATCGCTCTAAAGGCGAATTCATGTGGGATGAAGATGGCAACCAGTACTTAGACTTTCTAGCAGGTGCAGGTACATTAAACTACGGCCACAATAACCCAATCTTCAAAGACATATTATTAGATTACATCCAAAACGATGGCATCACCCACGGCTTAGATCTACATACTAAAGCCAAGGGTGAGTTTTTAGAGGTCTTTAATGAGAAGATCTTAAAGCCTCGTAACATGGAATATATGGTTCAGTTTACAGGGCCAACGGGCACTAACGCGGTAGAAGCCGCGATGAAAGTTGCGCGTAACGTAACAGGCCAGCAAAACATTGTAACTTTTACCAATGGTTTCCACGGCGTAAGTCTGGGCGCTTTGGCAGCGACTGGTAACTCTCATCACCGTGATGCGGCGGGTGTGAGCTTAACGGGTACACACCGTATGCCTTACGATGGTTACCTTGGGGATAACATCGATACCACGGAATACCTAGACAAAGTATTGTCTGATTCGAGTAGTGGTATCAACTCACCTGCGGCTGTCATTGTTGAGACGGTTCAGGGCGAGGGTGGTATTAACGTCGCAAGTATTGAATGGTTGCAGAATCTGCAAGCGGTTTGCCGCAAGCATAAGATTCTTTTGATTATTGATGATATTCAGGCAGGTTGTGGCCGTACTGGCGATTACTTCAGCTTTGAAGAAGCGGGTATTGAGCCAGACATTATTACACTGTCAAAGTCATTGGGCGGTTATGGTTTACCTTTCGCTCTTTGTCTAATGAAACCTGAGCTAGATCAATGGAAGCCGGGCGAGCATAACGGTACGTTCCGCGGTAATAACTTAGCGTTCGTAACGGCTAAAGCAGCTATCGAAACGTACTGGTCTGATAACAAGTTCAGTGATGAAATTAAGCGCAAGGGCCAATATACATCCGAGCGTCTTGAAAGCATTGTGGCTAAATACGGTGATGGCAATTTCAATACCAAGGGCCGTGGTATGTTCCAAGGTATTAACTGTGTTAATGGTGATATCGCGGGGAAAATTACCCGTGCAGCTTTTAAAAAGGGTCTTATCATTGAAACCAGTGGTGCCGACGATCAGATCGTTAAGTTCTTCTGTCCGCTAGTGATTACGGATGACAGCCTGAAAAAAGGTATTGATATCGTCGAAGAAGCTGTACGTGAAGTGTGTGCAAAAGAAGACGAAATTCCTGAAGAAAAGATATACTTCGAAACTGAATAATATAAAGAACATGTTAAAGGCCGCATTATGATTGTAAGAACATTAGCTGAAGCGAATCAGTCTAATCGTAGAGTTGTTTCTCCAGACGGTAATTGGGAAAGTACGCGTCTGTTGTTAAAAGATGATCAGATGGGTTTTTCTTTTCATATCACGACAATCTACAAAGGAGCAGATTTTCAGATGCATTATCAAAATCATCTAGAATCTGTTTATTGTATGTCGGGCAGAGGCGAAGTAGAAACGCTGGCTGATGGCAAAAAATATCCTATTGAGCCGGGTACGGTTTATATTTTGGATAAGCACGACAAGCATGTATTGCGTGCATTTGAAGAAATGAGCATGGCCTGTGTTTTCAATCCACCGGTAACGGGTAAAGAAGTTCATAATGCCGAAGGTGCTTATGAATTGCTTGATGAGGCGGAAGCTTAGTATTTCAAAAGGACTGTATGCTTAGCAAGGATGCTAGACATAAAAAAGCCCGATGCGGTAAAGACTGCATCGGGCTTTTTTATATGACACTTATTAATTAATACCATTAAATTACTCAGGTCTAGCAGGGGCCTTCAGAGTGCTCTAATAATTTAAATCGGAACCCTCCATAACCAGCTTGAATAATTCTAAATGTATCGACTGAATATTGATGCATATATCCTTTGAGGCAAAGAATCCTATCGGGTGTATTCAGCAGGTGTGCCCAGTTATTCTCTAAGCTGTCACGATCATGATCTTCACTGTAAGGGATGATAAGGCGATCTAAATATTCTGATACATAAACATTGGTCGAAGAGGGGGATACTTTAAAGCCAATGCAATTGCCACTTGCGCAATCATAAGTTACAGCAGTGCCATTAAGGGAGATTGATTCTTGATCAGTAAGAGTTCTTAAATAAGGCCCAAGATAAAATGCGCTAATGAGCAGAATCAAGATGCTAATCAATGTTATAAGTAATAGCCAGATTCTTTTGCTCACGGTGCCCAGCCTTTAATTTTTTGTTTTAATAGCTCATTTGGTAAATAGCCTTTTTCCTTGGTTGTTAATACAAGGTCGCCATTATTATATATTTTCCTTTCTCCATGTCTGTAATCTTGCTGTAACAAGGTTGTTGCGGATCCATTAATAAGAGGGTTGCCTCTAGTGGTGTGTCCAATAACAATAGCACTTTTCTTACCTGCGGAGTCGAGTTCGTCCGACATTTGTTGAACGATATTATCAACAAGTGTAGGGAACAGTTTCTTGCCATTTGGCGATCTGAACCAATCGCTGGCGGTCAGGCAGCCGTGAAGCTGTATTCGAGCATTATCTTTAAAGCGGCTCCAGGGGATATCTGAGACTGATTGCGCTTGATGAGTGAAAGTAAAATCTCCGTCATCATCGCTATAGTATGATTCAATTGCTTTTTTACCTATCCAGCTGGAATAAAAGCCACACGCCTCATAAGATTTCAGTGAAAAATTCAATGAAAGAGGGCTTCCATGGGATAAAATATCGAGAGAAGCAATGCTTGAATTAGATTGCGAGTGAAGGAAAGTAACAATCTCTCTGGCAGTAGTGATCTTTTTTAATATGATAGAGTCGTTAAATTTCTGGTAGTTTGCTTTGATATTAAGCGCCGCAAATTTAAAAGCACTATTGTCATTAATACCGACTCTTCGTGAAGAGCCATCTTTGTTTTTTTCGCGGGTTCCGCCGTAATAAATAATTCTAACAGCCATCATCAATTCCTTTTGATTTGCATGCCTTCCTGTGTAATTAGAACCAAAGTAAGGTCTAAAATCAAAGCTGAGCTTATGTTAGCTCATTAACTTAATAAAAAAGGATGGCATAGTTCCTTACTTAGCTTTTCATTTCAGGGAGAAGGCTGCATAAAAATGAAGAGAATTTGGTATTTAGTAAATAGAAAGCGTGCCAATAAGTGGCTATAAACTACTGGCACGAGCTGCTGAAATCCTGGCAGAGCGCTACCAGCGTGGTCAAAAATTCACATCCCCAAAACTTAGTGAAAATTTCTTTCTGGATAAACTTTCTCATCGTGAGCAAGAGGTGTTCTGTGTACTGTTTTTAGACAGTCAGCACCGCCTTATCGAGTTCAAAGAAATGTTCACTGGCACTATTGATGGTGCAGCAGTTTATCCGCGAGAAGTCGTTAAAGAAGCGCTCAGGTTGAATGCCGCAGCCGTTGTATTTGGTCATAACCACCCATCAGGCATACCCGAACCATCCCTAGCTGACCGCAAGATTACAGATCGATTAATCGAAGCGTTAAAGCTGGTGGATATTCGTGTGCTTGATCATCTAGTGATAGGTAATCAATCAACCATCTCATTCGCAGATCGCGGATACCTTTGAGGAAAAACTATGAATATGAACCTAGTAATTAAGCTTGGATTAGTAATTGTCGTTATTGTTCTTGGATTTATTGCAGAGCAAGAGCACCAACCGAGTAAGGATGGGGATACCTAAAGAACCCGTTAATCATACTTAAACCACCCAGCCACTATAGAAGCGGCATGAATGAGTTGTCTTCGTTGTTTGTTCAGCAAGAACATTAATTCAAGCCGTTCTCTTGGTGGTGATTTTCACAGCAATGCATGAACACTTCAATCTAGAGCATTAGCAAAATAGGACGTAAATTATGGCGATTATTGGATATGCGAGAGTAAGTACCGCAGGCCAAAGTTTGGATGTACAGCTTTCGGAGTTGTCGTCTTGTAGTAAAGTTTTTCAAGAAAAAGAGTCAGGAGCAAAAGCAACGAGGGAGCAGTTAGCGCTCATGCTGGAATTCGTGCGAGATGGCGATACTGTTATGGTAACGAAACTCTGCCGTTTGGCTCGTAATACGCGTCATCTACTTGAGATTGTCGAGCTTCTTGACCAAAAGCAAGTTGCACTTAAAGTACTGAATCTTGGGATTGATACCTCAACGTCTACAGGCCGACTAATGCTAACGATGATTGGTGCAGTTGCGGCCTTCGAGCGAAAATTATTATTAGAGCGACAAGCTGAGGGCATTGCAGCTGCAAAGCGTAAAGGGAAATACTTAGGGCGTAAACCAACGGCTATGGCTAAGTCTGAAGAGGTGAAGTCTTTATTGGCAGAAGGGGTCAAGAAGGTCGATATATCCATACAGCTAGGTATCAGTATATCAAGCGTTCATCGGGCTTGTAGGCTTTGACTATCTCAGCGACATGCTCAGTATTATTGAACGTGTTTAGCTGATATATTGATGATTTAGACTCAGATTACACTTACACTCAGGGACGACGATGAAATTATTAGACACAATCAGGAAGCAACTTGATTCTGTTGAAGCGACTAATGCTTCAAAAATTTATACCCCATTTACCTTATTCTGCATCTTTTTCGCTCTTTACTTCAATGCGGATATCCTAGGCTCGATTTTTCTTAGTAATAAATGGGAAATTAAATCGGTAGCTTTGAAATCATTAGCAAATAGAGATTGGATCGAGTGGCTTTTATTCTCTCTCAGGGTTATTAGTTATTCAATCGGATTGATGGTTTTATACGGACTAGCTCAAGCAGGCGCGGCGTTTGTCTGGGGTTCCTCTAATTGGGCTAACTCAAGCATAGCTAAACTTATAGATTCAAATGGCTACATTAAACGGGAGCTGTACAACGATATATCTAACAAGCTACGCGTTCAAATTAAGGATTATGAGACGCTTTACGACAGTATTAAGGATCGTCAAAGTTGGAGTCCAAGTGTCTGGGTTGAGCAAGATGAGACTATAAAAACACTTAGAGATCAAACGTCTAACTATCTGAATAAGAATAATGATCTTGAGGCTGATAATTTAATCCTGACTAAGGAGCTTTCTAATTTAAAAGAGGAAAGAACTAAAGAGCTAGAAAAATTGGTGATTTTAGGGTTTCTATCTGGGCAATCAGATGCACAATTTACATTAGTGACTAAGTATATGGATGAAATCTTTAATATCGATTTATCTGATATACGTTCTTCTGAAGAAACAAATAAGCAGTTTGAAGCGTTAGTTGATGTTGTTGATGGTCAAAGATCTTGGCAGAAAATGCTTGGAGTCGATTTGGGTGGTAATACTTCGATTGAGCTGGTTGAACTTGATTATTTAATGGGGGCTTTATGCACTCTATTACAGCTCTTGAAAATAATTGATGTGCAGGTTGTGTTAGAAAACAAAGGGCACACTGTTCGGATTACTCATACAAAATTTGGACTTAAATTTATGCAAGACTATCGAGAATATGGGCTAAATTACACTTTGAACAATTTGAATGAGATGGTGAAGGATTATTAAAGGGGGCATTAGCCTATGGCCTAGTGACAGTATTAAAAAACACTTGTATTGGCTATCAATGGGGTGTTTTTTAGTTTTTGGTAGATCATTATCAAAAAGCTTAGACTCTATTGCCATTCACTGGTGTGCCAATAAATCCAATGTTATTAGTTGTTGATATATTTATTAATAATATAGGTTGAATATATAAGAATTATTGAAATTGCAGTGCGATTAAAATCGACATTGCTGAATATTATTAATTTAAAAGACTAAGTGAAAACTAATGACAGATGTATTTATTGAAAAAATAAAAAAGAACAAAATTAAAACTCCAGTTTCTATGGGGTTTAAAATTGATAAGTGGAGAAGTGAGTGGCATTCCTCTGCTACTTCTAGTAATAGGTGTGAAGAAGTATACCGAGCAGGAGAGATTATTCATGAAATACTCCAAGGTGTTAGAAAGGAATTAGGTGAACTGTATTCAAAGAGGCCAGAGATTAGTGATGAACGATTATTGGTCATGTATATTGCGCTTTCAAATCGTGATAGAGCAATTATGAGTGACTCAGTATTAATAGATAGAGAAGAAATACATCATGTATTGAGTGCAACGACGTCTTTAACTATGTCAGGAAATGAAGTTAGTTTAGATGAGTTAGCTAATGGATGTGTAGATGGCATACAAAAGGCTATTGCGAATTGTAAGAAAAGGCTGAACTCGGACAAAAAAGGATCAAATGAAAAAGGATCAAATGATGGAGTTCGATTAATAGATTTTGTCATGAAAGAGTCTGCTTTATCTCAGATTTACGATTTTTGCGAAGGCTATTGGCAAGCAATAATATGGAATGAATACAGGTTTAATGAAGTTGATAAGGATCTTAGGTTGTATTCTATCACTCAAAGAGATACTGATTTGGAATTTGGCTATATGATAAGCCAGAATAGAAAGTTGAGGCAGTCAGCTCAAACATTTCACACTAAAGAATCAGAAGGTTATAAAGCGATATTTGAAAATGATCGTTGTTTATATATAAAGAAATCTGGAAGAAGTAAACAGTTTCTTTCTAAGAAAGTATCTGATTCAAATGATAAAGTTAAATTTATTAATTTTGATTTCCGCCTGAAAACGCTCAATCTTTATAAGCACTTTCCAGAGGAATTTATCCATGATAATTGTGATGCTGGCTTCAATATTAAGGAGGCTTTAGATGTTTTTAGGTGTTTGAATATTTTATCATCTTCCTGTATGGATATGTATCCAATTAAGGATGACTTTAAAAATCTAAATAAATTGGCTGAGTTCTGTCCTAAATTTAATAAAGTTCAGATAACTACTGGCTTGGCTAAAGCTACAGGGTATAGCTATGGAAAAGTAGTTGCAATATTAAAGTTTCTAGAATTTGACGGTTCTAAGAGCAAAGATTTATGGTGTTACCCTATTGTTTCAATAGGTGGGGAGTATGCACTTATGACAAGTTCATTAATAACGCCTGTGTTAATAAGAGTTGTTGAGCACTGGCTGGTTGAATTGAAAATTGATCTTCAGAGTAAGGGAAAGACATATGAAGATCGTGTTTTGGATAGTATTAATCGTGCTGTCTCAAAAAATGAACTAATTACTGATTATGATAACGGTGTTTCTAAACGTCTTAAATTAGAAACCGGAGAAGAAGAAATAGATCTATTAATTCGAATCGGTAATGTGATTGTGTTGGGAGAAGCAAAGTCAATAGTAACAACGGATTCGCCTATCTCACAATATAGGACAATTGGTACTCTTAAAAAAGCAGCAGAGCAAGTTAGTAGAAAGAAAAAGTTTGTTGAAGAAAATATACATGAAATATTTAATAGGCTAAATTGGACGTTTGATGAGGATGCAAATTATAAAATTGAAGGCTGTATCATTAATAGTAGTCAAGTATATGTAGGAGTTAATGTTGAAGGCATACCAGTGTGTGACAACGAAATATTAGTGAAGTACTTTACTGATAATATTGTTCCCTTAATGAGTGTATCTGACGAGCATAGTGACGGAGCAAAGCATATTGCTTGGTATTCTTTGTATGAAAACTTTAATGAACTTCAAGAAAATATAGGAAAGTATCTTATATCTCCCCCTCAGTTGAGCGAATCCTCTACTGATTTCCAATACAAAGACTCTTTCATCCCTAGTATCACTGAGAGCTCACCCCATCTATTTTATAGAAGGTTTATTCCTTTGAATGTATCTATGTCTGATAAGTTGAAGAAAAAGACAAATTTTAAACTAAATGTTGTAGATGATATTGATAGTATTTTAGAAAAAGTAGGTGTCATTATTTAGTAAAAATTAGAAGTGGTAACGGCTAAGGCAGCTATAGATGATCTTGAATCAGTAATCCTAGTAATGGTTTAGATGTGCATTATCACTATAGCGATCTAGTTTTTAATAAAATATGAAGTAATTAAGTTAAGAGTAGAATATGAAAGGCCAGTGGTACGGAGATTATAGTAGTGATGTAAATGGTAAAATGTTGGTTAATATTGATGAGTTAGACGATCATTATGAAGGCGTAATCTATATTTATCCTAATACAAAAAATTTACCACCTTCAGTTGCATACTTCTCGACAGAAGATAAGGACGTTGAACATGATGTGGTAGCATTCATCAATGCAATTGATCCATCAACAGGATATCAATGCAAATGGGAGGATATAAAAAGCAAATATGCGGACAATATAGTTCATTCTAAAGAAGCGAATGTTTCTATTAGTATTCAAAATGGAAATTTAGAAATTGATGCGGCTACTGATATAGGTTTAGAGTTGTCTTCGAGTCTAGAAAAGCCATCTCATAATGGAAAGTCGGTAATAGTTCCTGAAAATATGTCATGGACTGAATTTAAACAACATCTAGCTGGTCTATCCACTTCGAGGTTCTTATTTAGAGGCCAAAAAAAAGACTGGAGACTAGTAACGTCATTTCATAGGAATGAACGGTATAGAATAAGTGAATTTATACATAAAGATGTCAAAGAATTACATAGGAAATTAAGTGCCATAACATCACATTTTTTTGATTTAAGTACACCTGATCAGAATGGTGCATTTTTTAATCTGTTACAGCATCATGGTTACCCTACTCCACTGCTTGATTGGTCATATTCTCCATATGTCTCAGCATTCTTTGCATTTAGGGACGTACAAAAGAGTTACTCAGGTGATGAAAAAGTTCGAATTTATATTTTTGATAACCAATCTTGGCAAGATCGTTATCCTCAGATACAAAATATTGATCCTCCGTATCGTCATTTATCGGTAATGGAATTTATCTCTATTGACAATCCTAGAGTAATACCCCAGCAGGGAATTACTACGGTTTCTAATATTGATGATATTGAAGGGTATATTCTTGAGCGCGAAAAATCAGACAGCTGCACTTATTTACGCGCAATAGACATACCAGCCTCTGAAAGAAATCAAGCTATGGATGATTTAAAGTTCATGGGCATTACCGCAGGATCAATGTTTCCTAGCATCGATGGTATTTGTGAAGAGCAAAAAGAGAGAAACTTTTCAAAATAACTGAAGAAAATATTTATTGGCTGGTTGTAGGGAATTTATTTAAGCATGGGTCGTAATAATCATACTATATTTATCCACTTGTGGGCTTTATCAAAATTTATTTCCGAATAATCAAGCTTGTTTATTATCTGGTGGCGCATCTCAATATCTTTAGGTTTTGCGTATCTGTTAACCGTTTCACTCCCGCTGGGTGTATGCCCTACGATATGAGCTATGTGGTGAGGCTGAATGTCCATGTGATCTAAGCGTGTAATGAATGTATGTCTAAAAGAATGAAACACAGGGGATTGGCCCCTGCTCTTGATATCACAGTTCTTCTTGTTCAAATACGTGCGGCAAAACCAGCGTGAGAATGACTGGCCGTAGCCTTCCCGCTTAAGTTGGAGATCTGAAAAGAGCCTTTGATGTTTTAGGCCATAAATATAATCAATAAATCCCATGGCTATAAGTTGTTGGTGAATAGGTACGATACGAGCATGGTGAGATCGTTTCAAAGATTGATCATCATGCTTCTCGTTGATATCGATTACCCAAATTCCCGAATCCTCGAATTGATAGATGTCCGCTCTATAAAGCTGGCAGAGCTCTGTTTGCCGTGCTCCTGTGAATAAGGCTAATAGCGGCACCCAGTAATGGGAAGGCTGCTTATGAGAGCCTTGCCCATATTGCTCAGAATGAAATAAACGAACGAGTTGCTCTGATGTGAATATTGATCGCTGTTCATTGGCTGGCTTACTGGGTGGTGTCGCTCCCTGTAGTGGATCGCCTAGGCTACTCTGAGAATAATTGTTTGCTGCTAGCCATTGAAGAAACGAAGATATCTTACCTACGTTATTTTTCAGGGTTTCGGTCGATAGCCTTTTCTGTTCTGGAATATCCATCTGCAATATTTGATCGATGGTTAGGCTCTTGTAAATTCCCTTCTTTCGATTGCTTGGTATTCGCAATAGCGCTTTTTTATAGCTAACGATGTGTGCGTGTTGAAGCTCATCACTTTTGATATCGCCAATAATATCAGTTAGTAAAGTTAGCTTAGGTTTAATGTCTCGTAGGTTTTTATCACGATTCTTAATACTCCACTTGTTTTGCCTTTCTTCTAAGTAGGCCTCTATCAGCTGTGATAATGGTGCCGAGTCTAGATGCTTAAGGTTTTTAGTGATGAGGCTAATTTTGTCATTCATTAGCTGCATCTGAGTATTATCTGGTTGTGGTGAGGTTGATGGCTGGTATGTGACCTGTTGCAGAAAAGCAGAGTCTTGTTTCTTTAATTCACTCAGATCCCTTAAGTATTGTTGAATATTAGGGAGGCTTGATGGTGCTAGCTTAAGGGCTCTTAAAGCGTCCAATCCACCAGCAAAGCGCTCAGGATCATTAGGGTATTGGTGGAGTAATTCATCGAATCCCCACTTAATGCCTCTAGATAGACGAATAGCTTCTTCTTGGTTGCGGGTACGTAACGACTTTCTAAAGAACGTCTTATGAGTATGGATATGTTTTGGGATGCGAGCTTGGAATAGGTAGATGCCAAGTCGATTGGTTGTAATATAAGAGGGCAAAAAAATCCCATTGTAACTCACCTTGTAATGCACAAGAGGTCACAATGGGACTTTTAAGGTCTAACTCGTTGAAAACAAAGAGCTTTTCCTAATATGGTGGAGGCGGTGGGAATTGAACCCACGTCCGTCAATCCGCCACTAACTGATCTTCACATGCTTAGCCACTTTATTAAGTTAACCCGTCACGGCCCAAGAGGCAGGGAGTTCGGGGCGAGCTCGATTAGTTTTAGACCTTAAGCTACGAGCGAAGCCGCCAGTCGATCCTATTTTGCGTGCCCTTATCCGATGGTAATAGGCAACCATCTTCAAAGGTAAGCAGCCTAAGCTGCTAGTGCGTAGTTTTCGTCGTTTGCGACTATAATTTTGTATGATATGTATTTACGAGATTATCATACACTCTCGACATGCACCTTTAGCTTTGTAACCAACGTCGAATCCAGAGCGCCCCCGAATTCTTGTTGTCACTGATACTCTTACTCTTTATTTAGGCTGTTAGGCGCTGAATATCGAAATATCATTAACTAGGTAACTCTAGTTTACTAGATGTGGGCATTATTTACTATTTCAACGTGCGTTTAAATAATAAAGAATGCCAATCTTATAAACTGGATGAATAATGCTCAGCTGTTTTAGCGAACAGAGTGCTTCATCGTACGTTCTTTCTGCTTAGCCCAGTCTTTATCTTTATCGGCATTACGCTTGTCGTGATCTTGCTTGCCTTTAGCCAAAGCAATATCGACTTTCACGATATGTCCTTTCCAATAAAGCGCAGTACATACACAGGTATAGCCTTTGGCATTGATCTGCTGTTCTAGCTTTTCAATTTCACGCTTATGCAGAAGTAATTTACGTTCGCGCTTCGGCTCGGTAATGATATAAGCCGTGGCGGTTGGTAGGGCGGTTATTAAGCAACCATATAACCAAGCTTCGCCATCGCGTATAAATACGTAGGAGTCAACCAGTTGGCATCGACCTGCACGCAGTGCCTTTACTTCCCAGCCCGTAAGCACAACACCACACTCGGTATTATTGCTGAGATGAAAGTCGTGACGAGCTTTTTTGTTTTGAGCAATTGTATTGCCACTGTTTCCAGATTTTTTCTTTTTAGCCATGGCGGCATTATAGCGGAATGAAACTATAAAAAGCACGGCCCTTGTGGCTTTGTCCGAAATTTTAGACAATAGGGGTTAAAATTGATAACCACTTTTGCATGAGATCAGAATATGTCAGATCAAAAACGCGGTATGCACGGTATATGGTCGGGACGCTGGACCTTTATTTTAGCGGCAACCGGTTCAGCGGTAGGTCTTGGTAATCTGTGGAAATTTCCTTATATCACCGGTGAAAACGGTGGTGGTGCGTTTGTATTGGTCTATCTAGCCTGTATTTTTGCTGCCGGTATTCCGGTGATGTTGGCGGAAGTTTTATTGGGACGTAAAACACGTATGAGCCCAATTAATGCCATGGCTAAAATGACGGAAGATACGGGGGCGCCGAAGTTCTTTCATGGTATCGGCTGGATGGGGGCAATATCTGGCTTCTTTATTTTGTCTTTCTACAGTGTGATTGCAGGCTGGTCTCTGGCCTATATTCTGAAGTTGGCTGGTGGCGATTTTACCGGTTCTGATGCGGCATTTGCCGGTGAAACCTTTGGTAACCTGGTTTCCGATCCTGTGGGTTTAACAATTTGGCATTCTGTATTTATGTTGCTGACAGGGGTTGTGATTGCGCGTGGTGTTAATAAAGGCTTGGAAGCCGCATTGAAAATATTGATGCCAGTATTGTTCGTATTATTGCTTATTCTGTTTGGCTACAGCTTAACGCTTTCGGGTTTTGGTCAAGGATTACACTTCTTATTTGATTTTGATTTCTCTAAGTTAACCGGAGAAAGCTTTGTTGTTGCATTGGGTCATGCCTTCTTTACCTTGAGCTTAGGTATGGGAGCGATCATGGCTTATGGCGCTTATATGCCGCAAGAGCAGTCTTTAGGGAAGACAATTCTGTGGGTCGGTGTATTAGATACTCTGGTTGCTTTAGTTGCGGGCATGGTTATTTTTGCCATCGTATTCAGTAATGGCTTAGAGCCTTCTGCAGGGCCTGGTTTGATGTTCCAAACTTTGCCGTTAGCGTTTGGTAGTATGGCGGGTGGCGAATTCTTTGGAACCGTTTTCTTTATATTGGTTGCCATTGCGGCGTGGAGCTCTGCCATTTCTATTGCTGAGCCTGCGGTTGCTTGGGCCGTTGAGAAGGGTTTTAGTCGCATCGGTGCTACGGCCGCGGTATGTGGTTTCGCTTGGTTATTAGGTCTGGGGACTGTGCTGTCTTTCAATGATTGGGCAGAATATAAACTGTTTGGTAAAACCTTCTTTGATACTTTAGATTTCTTAACCGCCAATATCATGCTGCCATTAGGTGGGCTATTAATTGCGGTATTCGTTGGTTGGTTTGCCTCCAGTGAGCTGGTTAAAAAAGAGGCCAATATTGAAAATGAAGCGGTATTTAATGCTTGGCGTTTTGTTGTGCGTTACATTTCGCCAGCAGCGGTTTGTGTGATCTTCCTTCATGGTTTAGGTCTTTTCAATTAAGGCTATTTGTTTTTAGGGGGAGCGAGAGAGAATGACGTCGATTACTCGCAGTGCACTTGTTATGCACAGCGCTGAACAGATGTATGCCTTGGTAAATGATGTGGAAAGTTATCCGCAATTTTTACCGGGCTGTGCAGCCACAGAGCTAATTTCAAAAACAGAAGAAGAGCTGGTGGCTAGTTTAACCATTAGCAAGGTAGGGGTGAATCAGACCTTTACGACGCGCAATTTATTGCAATTTCCAGAACGGATGGAATTATCTTTGGTGGATGGGCCATTCAGCCGATTTGTTGGAGTATGGCACTTTCATCGTCTATCGGATGAAGCCTGCAAGGTTTCATTTGATATGGATTTTGAAGTGAATAATAAGTTAGCAGGTATTGCTTTGGGGGCTGTTTTCAAACAAATGGCAACTACCATGGTCGATTCTTTCGTCCAGCGTGCAAAGCAAGTTTATAGCTAAGCCTATCGAATATAGTGAAAGTAGTGATTATGAATGAACAAATAGAGATTGAAGTGGTTTATGGCTTAGCGCATAAACAGAAGTTGGTCAGTCTGAAAGTTGATCAAGGTACTACCGTTCGCCAAGGTGCAGAGTTATCCGGGCTAGATAAAGAGTTTTCTGAGCTGGATATTGCTGAGTCTAAGTTGGGGATTTTTGGTAAAGCGGTTCGTAGCCCAGATACTGAGCTGCTAAAAGAAGGGGATCGTATTGAAATTTACCGCCCACTCTTGATCGACCCCAAAGCAGCGCGAGCAAATCGTGCTGCTAAGGCGGCTAAATAAGCCGCCCGCTAGATTACTAGTGGTTCTACTTAACGTTCATAGCGAATTGAGCTGGTTTAACGCTATTCGCTTGGAATGTTAAGTAGGTTGTTGTCTTTCTTTTCTTCCAAGACTTCTTGTTGTTTCTCAGGCTTCTCTTCTTGTGGAACTTCGCCTTCAAAGTGTGTGTAAATTTCATCTTTAAAGAATACCGTTACTTGATAATCTTTAACTACTTTATCGCGGCGCTCTAGGGTATATAAGTAATCCCAGCGCTCTTGTTGATAAGGTGAGCGAATAAGTGGTGTCCCCATAACATAGGCGACCTGACGTTTGGTCATACCGACTTTTAACTCATCAAGCATGTCTTGAGTAACAATATTTCCTTGTTGTACCGTAAGTTTGTACACTTTTGGGATACTACAGGCTGAAATAAATATAAAACTGAGTAAAATAGTAAGAATTCTAAATTGCATGGTAATTGCTAATTGCTTTGTCTTGAGAAGTCTTGATAATACCTGATAAAGTAAATTGCTGTAAGCCGTTGCGAAATATTCGAGGAAGTGATGTCAGATCAAAATGCTGAACTACGTAAAGTTGGTTTAAAAGTAACGCTACCCCGCGTGAAGATTCTACAAATTTTAGAAAACTCTACTGCGCGTCATATGAGCGCTGAAGATGTATATAAGGCATTAATCGAAGCGGGTGAAGATGTGGGTCTTGCCACGGTATACCGTGTATTGACTCAATTTGAAACGGCAGAGCTGGTAACGCGCCATAACTTCGATAGCGGGCATTCTGTATTTGAATTAGCTCGCGGTGATCATCACGACCATATGGTGAATATGGAAAATGGTGATGTGATTGAATTTACTAACGATCAGATTGAGCGTCTACAGCATGAAATTGCTGAAGAGCACGGCTTTGATCTAGTTGATCATAGCTTGGTACTGTATGTACGCCCGAAGAAGTAATTTCTTCTAGTTGTATAGCCAGTCGATAAAAAAGCCCTTAATTAGTGTCTAATTAAGGGCTTTTTTTTGGCCATCATTAGCTAGCCATTTCCCATGGCGAGCATCTCTTGAGCGTGATCCAGGGTATTTTGTGTAATTTCTACACCACCTAGCATACGAGCAATCTCTTCAGTTCGCTGTTTATTGTCCAGAGCTCGAATATTGGTAAAGGTTTGCTCATCTCCTGCGATCTTGCTCACTTGTAGATGATTTTGTGCTTGAGCGGCAACTTGCGGTTGGTGAGTTACACAAAGTACTTGGCTATGTTGGCCCAGTTGATTCAATAAACGTCCAACTCGCTCAGCAGTACCACCACCAATGCCTACATCGACTTCATCGAAAATAAGGCTAGGAATATTACTGGTTTGAGCTGTGATCACTTGAATGGCTAAGCTAATACGAGAGAGTTCCCCTCCTGAAGCTACCTTGCTTAGTGCACCCATTGGCATGC
Source organism: uncultured Oleispira sp. (assembly GCA_913019965.1). Classification (GTDB taxonomy): domain Bacteria; phylum Pseudomonadota; class Gammaproteobacteria; order Pseudomonadales; family Oceanobacteraceae; genus Oleispira. The sequence continues at coordinate 3,245 of CAJVZR010000016.1, read as the reverse complement.
CTGGGTTGGTTTGAACTAATAAATCAATATCATCAATGCCGTGGCTATTAGCTTCTTGTTCATTACTGTTGATCTCAGTTTGTAGGCGAGCATTGCTCAATGCTAGAGCTTCAAAGTGAGTATTCACTTCTTTATCAAGCTTGCTGGCCGCTTTATGACGTTTTTTACTTAATTGCTGGGCATGCTTTAAATAGCCCTGCTCTAAATCGCTAACCTGCTGAATTAACGCTTCCATATCGTCATCGCTAAAGTTCAACGCGCTTAGTTGATCGCTTAAGTCCTGCCATTTGTCGTGCAGTGCATCAGCGCGTACTTGATGTTTTCTGGCCAAATCATAAATGGCGCCTAGGCGCTGGTCTATCTGCTGTAAGCGCTGCGGATTGATTTCTACTTTGTTGATGTAGTTATGCAATGCATCGTTGGCTTCTTCTAGCTGAATTTGGGCTTGGTTTAGAAATTCGCGGCTTTCTTTTAGTGCGGCATTATCATCATCAATTTGATCCAATTGTTGAATGGCTTGTTGTACCTGTTTTAAAGCGCTGCCTTGTGATCCGGATGCTGAGCTTGAGGAGTCATCAGTATCGCCCTCGGCGCAAAGAGTAAGTGCTTGCTGACCTGAAAGCATAATGGCATCAGCGTTACTTAAGCGTTTGAGTTCGGCTTCTAATTCGGGGACTTCATTGGCGACGAGTTGAAGATTATCCAGCTCCTGCACCTGATAGGTGAGCAGTTGTCGTTGTGCCTGCTGCTCGGCGCTATCTTCTTGTAGATTATTTTTTTGCTTCAGTTTCAATTGCCAGGCTTGGAAAGCTTGTTTGGTTTTTTGGCATAAGCTGCGAGTACCGGCATAGTTATCAAGTAATTTTCGCGGCGCATCTTTTTGCATTAACGATTGATGAGCATGCTGGCCGTGAATGTCGATTAACTGATTGGCTAGTGCCTTTAGCTCAGTAGCAGAGGCATTACGGCCATTAATATAACCACGACTGCGGCCTTCTTGGGTAATTACCCTGCGTAATATGCAAGTATCGTCCTCAATCGGGTAGTCATGGCTATCGAGCCATTTGGTCACTTTTTCATTGATGATGAAGGTGGCACTTATATCTGCTTTTTCTGCGCCATTGCGCACAACATTGCCATCAATGCGATTGCCTAAGGCTAGGCCTAGAGCCCCTAAAAGAATGGATTTACCGGCACCCGTTTCCCCAGTAATCGTGGTCATCCCTGCTTTGAGTTCAAGTTCAAGGTGCTCAACGAGTGAAAATTGTGAAATCGATAAATGAACAAGCATATTGGGCTCCTGCTAAGGCGTTTGATTTGAATCTTTTGTCTGTATGTCTGTACAGTGTTTATTTGTACAGTAAAAATACTGACTGAGCAAGTATTAATCAATTGCCCTTAATTTGTTGTGCTTTTACCCTTGAAAGGACAAGGGCTAGCCCCATATAGAATTTCACAATAAGCAGCCCTTATAACCTTCTCCAATTGAGAGTCGGATATAGCATCGGGTTAAGAGCAATTTTTAGAGGAAATATTCATGTCACAGCAGAATGACGAAAATGTAGAAACCACTACTGTTGATGTGGAAGAGCAGGTAGAAACAGTAGAAGAGCAAGCTCAAGCTGCTGAAGAAGTATCTGTTGAAGAAGCATTGAGAGCTGAGCTGGAAGCGGCTAATGCAGAAGTTGCAGAAACTAAAGATCAGATGTTACGTGTTCAAGCGGATGCCCAGAACGTACGTCGTCGTGCCGAAGCAGATGTAGAGAAAGCGCATAAGTTTGGCCAAGAGAAGTTCTCTCGCGAATTATTGTCAGTATTAGATAACCTAGACCGTGCACTTGCGGCGTCTCCAGAAGATGAAGCAACTAAAGCATTGCGCGAAGGTGTCGAAATGACATTGCAGGGCTTCATCTCAACATTGACTAAGTTCAATGTTGAAGCGATTGATCCGCAGGGCGAAACCTTTAATCCTGAGTTTCATCAAGCCATGGCGATGCAAGAAAATGCGGACTTCCCACCGAATACCGTGATGGCAGTGATGCAGAAAGGCTATAGCCTACACGGCCGTTTATTACGCCCTGCTATGGTAATGGTATCGAAAGGCGCTCCTTCTATTGATGAGAACGCGTAGGCTTGAGTGCCTAAAGAATAACTAAAGGCTAAAAAGTCAGCAAATATTGCGCATTTAGCCTTGAAATATGAAAGCTGAGACTTATATAAGTTTCATCAAAAGATAAAACATTTTTAACGATTTATTAATCGTTTATTGAATTTAAGAACTGGCCAAGCCAGACAGATTGGAGATCCAAATTATGGGTAAGATCATTGGTATCGATTTAGGTACAACTAACTCTTGTTTATCAGTATTAGATGGTGACAAGCCAAAAGTAATCGAGAACGCTGAAGGCGATCGCACAACTCCTTCTATCATCGCTTATACCGGTGAAGAAGTATTGGTTGGCCAGCCAGCTAAGCGTCAAGCCGTGACTAACCCAGATAATACTCTTTTTGCTGTTAAGCGTTTAATTGGTCGTAAGTTTAAAGATGATGTTGTTCAGAAAGACATCTCTATGGTTCCTTACAAGATCGTTGGTGCCGATAACGGTGATGCTTGGGTTGAAGCGAATGGCCAGAAGATGGCTCCACCACAGGTTTCTGCTGAAGTCTTGAAGAAGATGAAGAAGACTGCAGAAGAATATTTAGGTGAAGCAGTAACAGAAGCTGTAATTACAGTACCTGCTTACTTTAATGATCAACAGCGTCAAGCAACTAAAGATGCGGGTAAAATTGCCGGTCTAGAAGTTAAGCGAATCATCAACGAGCCAACCGCTGCGGCATTGGCTTATGGTCTTGACCATACGACTGGCGACAAAACGATCGCTGTATATGACTTAGGTGGTGGTACTTTCGATATCTCTATCATCGAAATCGCTGATGTTGATGGCGAAACCCAGTTCGAAGTATTAGCGACTAACGGTGATACTTTCCTAGGTGGTGAAGATTTCGATATGCGCATGATCGATTATCTTGCGGACGAATTTAAGAAAGAAAGTGGTATGGACCTTAAGGGTGACCCACTAGCGATGCAGCGTTTGAAAGAAGCGGGCGAAAAAGCGAAAGTTGAATTGTCTTCTGCACAGCAGACTGACGTTAACCTTCCTTACATCACTGCTGATGCGTCTGGTCCTAAGCACTTAAACGTTAAAGTGACTCGTGCAAAATTAGAAAGCTTGGTTGAAGATTTG
>CAJVZR010000015.1 GCA_913019965.1 uncultured Oleispira sp. | reverse complement strand
GTATGAAAACATTAAACGCTGTGACTCAACTGACATTCGTTACTCGCTCTGCTTCTAGCAGCGAGATGTCTGTACGCGCGTCTAATAACTCTTTGTCTTTAACGACACAATCTAAACAGTATTGGTGCTTTACCGAATTTTTCTGGAGCTATTTTAGCTTCACGCCGGGTCGCACTTGAACTGAGTAACATCAAATTCATAGGCAGCCTGGCAATTCAGCCAGCTGCTAAAGAACCCCGATTAGCAGCTCGCTGGTCGGGGTTTTTTTATGCCTTTCATTAATTATTAACACACATATAACAGCATCGGGGGGATGATTTTAGGAGAGAGAAATGAGTACAAATACGCAAACACAGGCACAAACTGTCGAAACCCAACCGCTAGCGGGGGTCAGACCGTTACCGACGCCTAGGGCGCTTAAACAGGCAATTCCTTTATCGGATGAGTTGCAATTACAGGTGGATCAACAGCGCCAGCAGGTCCGTGATTTATTGGCCGGTAAAGACGAACGTTTATTGGTCATTACCGGCCCTTGCTCCTTGCACGACCCAGAAGCCGCATTGGATTATGGTCGACGTTTAGTTGAATTGAATGAACAGCTATCAGATCGCTTATTGATTGTGATGCGGGCGTATGTTGAAAAGCCTAGAACGACGACTGGATGGAAAGGTCTTGCGTATGACCCTGATAGAAATGAGAAGGGTGATATTAATAAAGGGTTAGATGTCTCTCGTACATTGTTAATGCAGCTGGTGGAAATGGGCTTGCCGTTAGCGACGGAAGCTTTAAATCCGATGACAATGATGTACCTAGAAGATTTAATCAGTTGGACAGCGATTGGTGCCCGAACAGCAGAATCGCAAATACATCGTGAGATGATCAGTCATCTTTCTATGCCTGTAGGGATAAAGAACGGGACCGATGGTTCGGTGGATACCGCCGTGAATGCTATGGTCTCAGCCAGTCGGAGTCACCACTGCTTAGGTATGGATGTCGATGGCAATATTGCCATGTTGGATACCCCAGGAAATCCAGATACTCATGTGGTTTTACGGGGAGGTCGCAAGCTTACGAACTATGATGCGAAAAGCATTGAGCAAGCTGTTATGCAGTTAGAGGAGGTGAAAGATAAAAACGATATTCATGCCAAGGTCATTGTGGATTGCAGCCATGATAATGCGCAAAAGCAGCATGAACGTCAGTTGGATATTGCTGTTCAGGTCGCGACCCAGCGTAAGGAAGGCAACAAGGCTATTGTGGGGGTAATGTTAGAGAGTTTCCTTAAAGCAGGTAAGCAAGGTATGAAGGGGCCAAAAGGAGAGGGCTTAGAGTATGGTTTATCGATTACTGATCCTTGTTTAAGTTGGGAGCAGACTCAAACACTGCTAACACAGTTGCATCAAATATAAGTAATGTCTGAAGGAGGCCGTTAGCGGTCTTCTGCTTATTCATTACGATTTCATTCTCTTCTGTTTGAATGATATACGTTTTCGTACTGAATATTGAAAAATAAAGATGATTTACAGCTAAGGCTCTTATGTGAGGCAGTAATGGCTACACTACATTAGAGCCTGTCGTTAAACCTTTTTTAAAGGAAAATTATGTTAACGAATTCTATTCTAATACTTTTCCCTATTCTTGTTTTTATCTCGGCCTGTTCTCATCAAAAGATGCTTACTAGCGACTTAGATAAGAGCATAAACCCTCAACATTACGAACTTAGCTATCAACGTTACAGCTATAATTTACAGCCCATTAGTGAAACGTTTGTTGACGAAGAGCTTAACCTCATTTTTCCTGCGATCAGTGGTGCAATACTCGGTAATCCTAACGGTTTGATTTTGCAGATTGCCGAAGGAAAGCAAGGTCAATTTACTTTTGCCGTACCGCAAGGTATCGATGAACTAGCCAAAGAAATAACTCAATCAGGTTTAACAGTTGACCCCGCGGATACGCGCGTATTACGTATGGGGACTTTTCATAGTTATCCTTATTATCATTCATTAGGTGATGCCAGCTTTGTGAATGGACAAAATGGAAATGCTCTAATTTTTGTGTATTTTTCTCAGCAAAGTCGAGTAGCGGGTAGCTTTGAGATTTATAACGAAATATTTGACCATCAGCTTGATATTAAAGAAGCAGGTTGGAGCTGGATAGAAATAGCAAAACAAAACGATAATCATTATTTGCTGAAGAATTTTAGCGGAACGTTCGAAGATATTTATTTTGCAGTATTACTCGATGAGATGGCGGTGATGTGATAAATAATATTCTCGTAGAATATTGAGTTCTCCTTTTGAAATAATATATTCAATGTGTTGCTTAATTTCGGGAATGATTGCCATCAATGGGCTTTTATTTGAAATTTGAACCCAAGGGGTGCGTTGTGATACGGCTAATGGAAGTCCAAAAAAGTCCTCATTAACGCCTACTTTTTGCGCAGCAGCAATAATAGGTTCCGATGGGCCAATGATTGCATCTACACGGCCTGCATTTAGTAGGTCAATTCCTTGGCGAAAATCTTTTGTCGTGATTTTAAATATCTTTGGGTTATTGTCGATATCATCGCTGAATTTGGCACCTCGCAGGTAGGCTAGGGTTTTTCCTTCGAGCTCTGCAATGTTTTTGAATTCTTTGCCATTAAGACCGATAACGATATTCGTGAGGGTCGGTAGGGGGTGTAGGTAGGTGACGTAGTCTTCAAGTTCTGCATATTTGAACATGATCGTTAAGTCGGTTTGGCCTGTTTTCAACTCATGAATAATCCGTGCGTAAGGGTATATCTTGTGATCTAAGAGAAACTGAGTATCTGCAGATAGTTGGTGAATAAGAGTATTGGCTAGGTCATAGTAGATGCCCGAATTACTTTCTGTCTTCTCGCTAAGAGCATGTTCAGTACTGGTTGATTCAATACCATAGGGGGATACCTCAATAGTGCGAATTTGCAGCAGCTGTGTGTGCTGATCAGACCAGATGTAAGGGCTGCAGCTGAGCAATAAGAATAGGTAACTCGTTTGGCAGAGTCGTTTGAACATCGGCATCAGGATCATGGGGTTCTAGTCTTAGATTTATACAGTATAGACCTAGTCATCGTAACAAGGTGAGTTGAAAACTCACGGAATACTCACAGCCATGATTAATAGTGAATGGATTGAAGAATCTTACTTACTTGAGGCTGCTTATGAAATCTCTAATGCTTAAATTTTCTCTATCATTTTTCCTTATTCTCGCTCTGGATAGTCAGGCACTAGCTGAGACGTTTGACCCGAGTTGGTCCTTGGATTTTACTGTCGAGCCCATCGCGACTCATATTGCGGGTGAGCCAGTGGCTAATTTGACTAATCCAGGGAGCGACCTTGAACTGACCCATATAGCGACCATTAATTGTCAGCAAGACGTTTTAAGCTGGCAGCAATGTCAGCAAATTGAGAGATCTGGTGGATTGTTAGAAATGTACGTCGATGGAAACCAAGATGGCAAGTATGAACGTTGGAGTATTGCGGTTGGCAAAACGAAGGCGGGAAAGTATGCAAAACTATTATTGATACAGGATACCCTTACAGAGCAGGTATTGCAGGTTTTGCATATAGAGAGTGATGTCCCTGGTTTTTCTGCTTTGTATTTTCACCAAGGTGAGGTTTTATGGGGAATGTGCTTGAACTGTGATGTTCTAGCCGATGTTGTTTGGGATCAAAATAAATACCAAGTTCGCTGGCAGAGAAATTTATCGGATCAGTGGCAGGGTGATGTGATGCTAGGTGTTCGCTAGATAGTTTCTTTATTGTGTCACCAGCGTTCGTTGTAAACAATGGCTTTAAGACCATGATTAGCACTTAAGCGAGCTTTATCTACACTTAATAAGCAGTGAACAAATTAAACTGACTTATTAAGTGTAATTATTGATGAACCATAGTGATCCCTATATTTTTAGTCGTGGCAGTTTAAAGCTTACCTATGACCTTTTACGTAAAGTTAATCCGTCATTAGCGTTAACGGTACGCAACATCAATTCTTTATCACCTTTGCCTAAATTAGAAGGGGACGTAAATAATGAGATTACTGACTGCTTCTTGATTGACCTCGATTCGTTTCAAGTAAGAGCGGTGGTTGAGGGATTAATAAAGCGCAGTCATTTAGCCTCTCATGATGATTCCGGTATGAAGGTCGTCGCTGAGGCGTTGCTAGAAGATTGGCTTGCTTTGGCAGATGCCATGGTTGATGAGTTGGCAGAAGATCAAAAACCTTCTTTTTAGAGCATTCAGTTATATAAAATCGGATATTGTTAAAATTCCTTACTATGGCTTTATTCTAAGTTAACTAAGCTATTTACTCATCTATACTTAACTATTAGTGTTAACAATCAATGTTAATTATGGGGGTGAATAGTGCCTCGGTATAACTACGAATATGACTATAGAAGATAACAACCAAATCAATATTTTGGCTGTCGATGATGTTGAATCAAATTTATTGTTTTTAGTCGACATTCTAAAAATCGACAACTATCACGTTATCCCTGCTTCTTCTGCTTTGCGGGCTCAGGAATTGATTGCTGAAAACATGCCTGATTTAATCTTATTAGATATTCAAATGCCTGATATGGATGGCTTTCAGCTTTGCCAACAATTAAAGTCAGAAGCAAGTACTGAAGAAATCCCTATTATTTTCATTAGCGGATTGAATAATTGCGAAAGTATTGTTCATGGCTTTGATGCAGGTGCTGTCGATTTTATTACCAAGCCTTTTAAAGCGAAAGAGGTGCTAGCACGGGTGCGTACTCATTTAGCACTGCGGCGCTTAAAACATTCACTCGAAGAAAAAAATGAGCAGGTTCGAACTTCATTAGAGCATAAATCTGAACTTCAATCTCAACTGTTAGCCAGTGAAAAAATGGCTTCTTTGGGGCGAGCGGTTGCAGGTATTGCTCATGAATTAAATACTCCAATGGGGCTATGTGTCACGGCAACGTCTTATTTAAATGAGAAGAACAAGCAAGTAAAAGAAGATTTTAATCATAAAAAATTATCATCTTCAGATATGGTTAGTTATATTGAAGCCGTTGAAGAAACCCTTGAGATCATCATGACCAGTATGAATCGCTCAACTGAGATGGTGAACAATTTTAAAATGGTCGCGGTGGATGTTTCGAGTGAAAAGCTCAGATCTTTTGTACTACATGACTACCTATCCCGAGTGGTTAATAGCCTGACACCGGCATTACGTAAAACGAATCATACGATTGAGATAATCGGCGATGATTTAGTGATTGATAGCTATCCTGGTGCGCTCTCTCAAGTTGTTACCAATATAGTAATGAATGCAATTATTCATGCTTTTGATGAAGGGGATAAAGGTCATATCTTGATTCGTACTGTGCATGATGGCTCTAATGTTCATCTTAATTGCAGCGATGATGGTAAAGGCATGAGTAACGAAAGCTTAAAGCAAGTCTTTGAAGCTTATTATACGACCCGAGAAAATGATGGCGGCAGTGGTTTAGGTACCCATATCATTCACCAGCTAGTAACGGATACTCTGCAAGGGCAAATCAGCTGTTCAAGCGAATTGGGTATTGGCACCATGTTTACTATTACATTACCGATTCACCTATATGAGTAATTCGCTTATCTAAGGCCATATTGGGGTTAGGAAAGTATCGAGATCAGGCCGACAAAATGCTATTCTAGCGCCATTAATCAGACCCCTTCGTCTATTTAGAATAATAAACCTTAGGAATTACTGTGAAGAATCTCGTTGTCTATATCGGTATCGGCCTTATTCGCCTTGTATCATTTCTCCCGTTGCCTGCTGCCCATGCCCTAGGAGCTGCGATTGGTAAGTTATTATGGTTTACCGATGGCTCTCGTATTGCGAAAATTAACTTGCGCCTTTGCTATCCCGATTATGCTGAAGACAAAATTGAGCAATTAGCTCGAGAGAGTTTAATTGCCTTGGGTAAAACCTATGCAGAAATGGGAATGTCGTGGATGTGGCCTATTCCCAAGGTGCAGAAGCTAATTACTCAAGTTGAAGGTCTAGAGCACCTTGAAAAAGCCCTAGGAGATAAAAACGGTATTATCTTAATTGCACCGCATTTAGGTAATTGGGAAGTATTGAATCACTTTTTCCGCCAACACTTGTTTATGACTGTTATGTATAAGCCCGCTAAGATTCCTGCATTGGATAACTTCATCTTCAAAACGCGTAAACGCGTAGATGTCGGCCTTGTACCAGCGGACCGTGGTGGAGTTGAGTCTTTATATAAATTGCTTGAGGATAAAGGGGTGGTGGCTGTTTTACCTGACCAAGAGCCTGGATTAAAGAGTGGTGTATTTGCTCCTTTCTTTGGTCAAACGGCTTTAACGGGTAAGCTTATCGGGGAATTAGCGAATAATACTCCAGCCTTTTTATTATGCTGTTATGCCAAGCGCCTTGAAGATGGTAGCTATGGTGTTGTGCTCAAACCCGCCCATAAAGATATTCGCAATACGGATGAAGTTGCAGCGGCGAGTGCTTTAAATACAAGTATTGAAGAATGTATTAATGATTGTCCCGAGCAATATCAGTGGAACTACAAGCGTTTCCGCCGTCAGCCAGAAGGGCGTTCAAACTTTTATAAAAAGTAGCGCTATTTACTTTAGGGTCATCCTCGTTCAGTTATAAATACCAGCGCTCTTAAGCGCTGTTTTTTTTAAAGCCATTATTTAACGTCATTATTAATGTCTACTCATTAATAATGACTTAAGTATCTAATGCTTCATTTACAGGTTTTATTATGTCCTTCTCTTCGTTAAATTTAGATACTCGCTTATTGGCCAGCTTGAATGCGGCTGGTTATGATCAGCCAACGCCTATTCAAACCGCAGCCATTCCCGTGTTATTAACAGGCAAAGATATTATGGCCGGTGCGCAAACGGGTACCGGTAAAACGGCAGCGTTTGCTCTGCCTATTCTGCATCGTTTATTGGCAATACGTGAAGACAATCCATTACGCAGTGATGAGGTTCAGCCTTTACGTGCGTTAGTATTGACACCAACTCGAGAGCTAGCTCAGCAAGTTTATAAAAGCTTTGTAAAATATAGCGGTGATATCGGGCTAAGCAGTGCTATCGCTTATGGTGGGGTGAGTATTAATCCTCAAGTGGATGCACTGGCTGAAGGTGTGGATGTTCTAGTCGCGACCCCTGGGCGTTTATTAGACTTGATGCAAAAGCAGGCCATCAGTCTTTCGCAGCTGAAATTCTTAGTTTTTGATGAAGCCGACCGTATGTTGGATATGGGCTTTATTATTGATATTCAGCGAATTTTAAAGCGCGTTCCTAGTGATCGCCAGACCATGCTCTTTTCGGCTACCTTTAACGATGAAATCTTTACTTTAAGTAAAAACATTCTTAAAGAGCCGGAACTTATTGAAGTGGATGCCCGTAATACGACTGCCGCGAAAGTCGAGCAGATGGTATATGTGGTGGATGAAGATCGTAAGCGTGAACTCACGTCGTTTATGATTGGTTCGAAGAACTGGCAGCAGGTCTTAATTTTTGTCCGTACTAAGCAAGGAGCAGATGATCTAGCGAAAGAAATGTGCAAAGACGGCATTAAGACCCAGTCGATTCATGGGGACAAGTCTCAAGGTGCTCGAGAGCGTGCTTTAGAAGAATTTAAACAGGGTAAAGTACGCGCTTTGGTAGCAACCGATGTGGCAGCCCGTGGTTTAGACATTCAGCAATTACAGTATGTGATTAATTATGAATTACCTTACATTGCCGAAGATTATATTCACCGTATTGGTCGTACCGGGCGCGCAGGGTTAGAAGGCTTAGCCGTTTCTTTGATGTGCATGGGTGAAGAATACTTGCTGGAAGAAATTGAAGCGGTGCTTGATGATCGTGTGCCACAGTCTTGGTTCCCTGGTTATGAGCCTGATTTAACTAAGCCCGTGGCGAAGAATAAAAAGAATTCCCGCAGTGCTCAGAAGAGCCGTCAAAAAGATCGCGCTTATGGCATTAAAACCGGCAATCGATCGAGTGCGAATAAGGGGGCCAATAACCGCTCGGGTGGTCGTAATAAGCGCCGTTAAAATATGAATGCTAAAGCTTCAATCCTGATGGTTTTTATTGTTCTTAACAAATAGCTGCGTATACTGCGCGGCTGTTTTATCTTTCCCGTATATTTTGAGAATATTATGTCTAGCGCTTTCGCTTCTCGTTTCCAGTTAGTGGTTGATCAACTTGCCCAGGGTAATAAAAAACACTTCGCTGAAATTACCGGCAAATCAGCTTCCCATATTTATAAAATCTGTCGCGGTATGAGCCGCCCTTCTATGGGCTACCTGCAAGAGCTGTATGACGAGTACAAGGTAGATCTAACTTGGCTATTAACCGGTGAGCAGAATGACGGTGCTCAGGTTGCAGGCATCCCGACTAATAGTGATCTAGTATTTGCTCCTATGTTTGATGTGCAAGCTTCGGCGGGCATGGGCAGTGAGGTTATTGCTGAAGATGTTGAAGATTATTTTGCCTTTAATAAAACCTTTTTATCGCGCCAGTTGAGTGTGTCGAGCGAGCAGCTAGTATTTGTCTCTATCAGTGGCGATAGTATGTTACCGACCTTGCAGGATGGTGATCGCGTGCTGGTGGATATGACACAAAAATCCGTAAAGCAAGAGGGCTTGTATCTGTTACAAAGTGAAGAGGGACTAATGGCGAAACGCTTGAGCGATAAGCAAGGTGAACTTAGCGTCGTGAGTGATAACCCAGAATACGACAACTGGAGTATCCCCTTAGAAGCGCGGGAGAATAATCCAATTGCGGGTAAAATCGTTTGGTGCGGACGGACTATTTAGTCTAGCTATTTAGTCCAGTCTACTCTTTATAAATCACGATCAGCTGCGATTCTTCTTTAGCGTCAAAGTGGATACTGTCAGCGCGGACTAAGGTTCTAGCGTGAACTGTCTCACCGTTTATTACCCCGCAGCCCTTACTTAAATACGCGAGTACCTCTCCATTATCCCCACTACTTAGCTCTACACTTTGGCCAGCTTCTAGCGGAGCAACCGCAATGGCTGTTTGGCTATAAAAGGTTTTATCTTGATCTTTTTGGCCGCCATAAATTTTATTTAGTTTGCCTGTTTCTGGCTGATACACCTTGTAGCCTGCTGCCTCACCGCGTTCGTCAGGCAGTACCCACAGCTGAATCATTTGGTTCATTGTGCTATCTGGGTTGATCTCGTTATGGGCAAAGCCTTCTCCTCCTGCACGCTGCACTTGTGCATAACCTGCTTCTAAGCCTTGGCCGTGTTCAAGTGAGCCTGCGTGAGTAATGCGACCTTCAACCATAACCGAGATAACATCGACTTCCTGATGGTTATGCATGGTCGTTTCGCCGTTTGGCATAAAGTTGGCGTCCGCTAGGTATACGAAGTTACCAAGGCCATCGAAGGCAGGCTTATTATCGGCATTACGAAAAACTCGACGATCAGTCACGAACTGGCGTTCGATTAGGCCTGCGAAGCCCCCTTGGGGAAGTTGGTCAAAGGTTAAAATATCCATGATGATCTCCAAATGCTGTTGGTCTGTTTCTTTAAGATGAGATCAGTATAGGGGTTATCATATTGATGATATATGAGTGGAAAAGTATAATTATGTTCTATTTAAGGTAACTATCTTATAAGCAAACTTGAGCATTTTGGAGATCTAGATGGATAAAGTCAGTCTTGATGACATGATGGTATTTCGCTTGGTGGTGGATAACGCTAGCTTTACTGGTGCAGCCCTCGCGATGGATCTACCTAAGTCCAATATTAGCCGTAAGATCAGCCGCTTAGAAAAGCAGCTAGGGACCAGATTATTGGAGCGTTCGACACGTTCATTGCGACTAACTGAGGTGGGTGAGATTTACTTTCAGCATTGCAGGCGGATTTTTGAAGAGATGCAAAGCGCTAATCAATGTATTGAAGCGCTTTCTTCAACTCCAAGAGGTAAGCTAAAGGTCTGTGCTTCGGTATCGGTCGGGCAAAATATCTTAGCGCCGCGCTTAGCCAAGTTTCACCAGCAATATCCAGATATTGAATTGGACCTACAGTTATTGAATCGTCGTATTGATCTGATTGAGGAAGGCTTTGATCTAGCCATCCGAGTAGGGGAGCTTGAAGACTCTACGCTTATTTCTAAACACTTATTTGATGTAGAGCTGCACCTATATGCCAGTCCCAATTATTTAGCCGCAAGCCCTAGTTCAATAAAAAAACCAGAGGACTTATTACAGCACGCTTGCTTGCATATGAATGCCAATGAGGAGCTATTACGTTGGCAGTTATCTTCGGCCGAGCAAGAAGAGTTGATATCAACCCAAGCAAGTTTTAGTACGAATGACTTTTCTACCTTGCGCCAGCTAGCCGTCGATGAATTGGGTATTGCGTTATTGCCTGATTATTTATGTCAGCAACAGCTTAAGGAAAATTCTTTAGTAAGGGTATTGGATGGCTGGGTAGGTCGGGTAGTGAGTGTGAATGCGGTTTACCCGAATAGAAAAAGCATGACTCCAAAACTGAGAGCCATGCTGGATTATTTATTGAATTAGCTTAAACCTGAAATTGTTGCATTTGTTTATCGAGCTCAGAGCTATCGTTCCCGACTTCATTGGCAATGGAAGACATGCTGCCGGCTTTTTCTACAAGATCACTGGAGGCATCATCAACCGCTAAGATATTTTGAGCAATTTCATTAGCGGCTCCTGCTTGTTGAACTCCAGCAGTGGCAACTTGTTCAATAAGGCTGCTCACGTGGTTTATTGAGTTTTCAATGTCCCCCAATGCTTCGCCAGTTTTGGTCGCTTCAGCTTCACTTTCATTGGCTTGCTCACAAGACGTGGCCATGGCTAATACGGCCTTTTCGGCAACTTGCTGTAGGCTTGCGATGGTTTGTTCAATTTCGTTGGTGGATTCTTGGGTTCGTGTGGCTAATGTTCGAACCTCATCGGCCACTACGGCAAATCCACGGCCTTGCTCTCCGGCTCGGGCTGCTTCAATGGCGGCATTTAAGGCTAATAAGTTGGTTTGCTCAGCGATGGCTTTAATCACGTCAATAACGGTACTAATTGATGCAGCCTGCTGAGCGAGCTGTTCAATTTCATCACCGGCATTGCGAACATTATTGGCAAGGGTTCGTATTACTTCGGCGGAAGAATGTGAATGGCTGGCGCCTAAAGAAGCTTGCTGCTGTGATTCGTGCATCTTACTCGCGGCGTCTTCACAATGAGTAGAAACTTCTTGAGCGGTAGCAGCTAATTCCGTTGCCGCAGTAGAGATAATCGCCACTCGATTTTTTTGTTCTTCCCCTAAGCTATTCACTTCATTAGAGACGCCTAATAAGACGCTAGAAGAATGAGACAGTGTGCCGGAAAAATTTCGTACTTGAGCAACGGTTGTCCGTAATTGTGAATAAGCGTTGCGTAAAGCTTTGATAGTACTGCCTAATTCATCTTGGCTATCAGAAGAGTATTCTTGGTTAAGTGTGCCTGCTTCAAGGTCTGCCGCCATCTTTTGAGTAGTATGTGCATTTTGATCGACGGTGATTTGCAGGCACATAAATAAGTAGCTTGCGATTAGAAATAGCAGAGCAAATATGCCTAATGTCATTACCATATAATTGAACATATCACTTTTATTTTTTTGTAGTGTATTTTGATAGATTGTATTAACGGCTTTATGTAGATCAGTAACTTGTTTGATCGCGACTGTACCTTGAGAAAAATAGTTGGAACCCGAAATTGTCGGTTTATCCGGTTGTATAAGTTGTTCTTTGCTCAGCTTTTGAAAATTATCTATGGCCGTTTCGGTACCTTTAAATTCATTCGGTACAAACTCATTCGAGAGCTCACGGAGCATGCTGAATTCTTGGCGAATGATTTCTAAGTTGTTTTGAATTGAGCTATATAGAGTATTGGCAGAGACAAAAGAATTTGAATCAAAACTTCCTTTGGTTGCGACGCCTGCACCTATCCCCCGTAATTGCCCAAGTGATTCTTGTAATTTAGGAATTTCAAAAACGGTAATCTTCATGAGCTCATAGCTGGCAAGATTTAAGTCTAGATTTAGCCCCGCTTGTGTTGCTACGCTATTAATCAAATTGTCGACTTTGCTTACCCAAGCACTATGGCGTTGAAAGCTGTCCGAGGAGGGAAGGGATTTAATTTCAGATAGTAATAATTGCTGCCAGGATTGCTTAATTTTGGATAGATTTTGTGTAGCTTCATCGTTGAATATGTCTTGAGTCAGCCCTGATTTGGCTTTAATTAAGGCCTCATTCATTTCACTTTCGAGACTCAGTATTGTTGGCTGAATATTTTCATTACCAGCAAACCATTGAGCTGAAGTGCCTCTATGCTTCGCCGCAAGTAGTCTCAGGGGTTTGAGAGTATTAACTGCTTCTATACCCGTAATTTTATGGCTAATTAAATCTATTTTATGACTGTCTTCTTGATAAATAATGACGGATGCATACAAGATAGGTAGTAGCAGCGTTAATAAGATAATCTGAAATTTACGGGTAAAATTAAATTTATTTAAAAAACTGATGCCGATGAAATACACTAATTTTGGCCTATAACGGTTAATAACAACGTTAGTATAGACGTGTTTATAAAAGGTGCTGGTATTGGCCAATAATTTAAGCTTAGAGCATTGATTTTCGCGGGTTAGACTAAAACGACTAGGCGTTTGAGGAAGTGATTAAGAGAGAATCCGGCCTTTTTTGATAAGGGTTTGAGCTTGTCTTCGTTGATTAATGAACGATTGGTATTCACTTTTCCTGCAAAGATCACCCAGTTACCCCCGCCGGTATCACACATGTAGACCTGGTCAAAATACGCATCTAAAGCCTCGGCTAGGTGGTCTTCAATTTTATGGTCCAGCCAATAATTGAGTACTAACCAGCCGCCTTGGTTGAGTCGGCTATGGCTGGTGGCTATAAATTGTGCAGAAAGCTGCTGCTGATCAATGCCCTCTGCGAGGTACATATCAGCAATAATAATATCGGTTTTATTATCGATATTTTGCAAATAATCAAAGCCATCACCTATATGTATTTTTACTAAGCCATGCTTTGGTAACTGAAAATACTTATGAGCTAAATGTGCTACTTCACGTCTTAATTCAACGCCCTGTAAATGGCATTCAGGTAATAGATGATTGAGCGCGGTCAATAAACAGCCTCCGCCAATACCGATTACTGTAATATGTTTTGGGTCGACCATTAATAAGGATAATAAAATTGCGCGGGTATATTCATGCTGCAATAGGTGCGGCTGATTAATCAGCTGACAGCTTTGCTCGTCGTCGGTACCAAACGTGAGGTAGCGCTTATGACCATCATCCAAGACTTGAATCGGGCCAAATTCGTCGTAGCTTCTATGTATTTCGTGGGCGGAATCCTTCATAGGCGCAGGCTAACATTTCTTATGCTGAATGCCAATTTATTAGCTGCCTAGACACTTAACACCATAGCGGAGGATTTATAACGTTTTATTCCACCTATGTGTATTAGTACTGAAGGCATAGATTCGTCTCTTGATTGAGTGTGAAAAGTAATACATAGTTATTTTGTATTCACTTAAAGCATGGATAAGTTATGTCCCCTTCAGTAGGCTGTTTATTCACGCTCTGCATTTTCTTGGCCGCCAGTGTACAAGCTGATATTTATCGCTGTGTCGATTCTGGTGGCAAAATCAACTTTAAAGATAAGCCATGCCAACTTGGATCAAGAACTGAAAACCAAGATAAGGTTGAGCTTAAACGGATGAATGTGCTTGAGCGTAATGAGCAGGTTGAAAACTATCAGCAAGGTGTTCGCTTGCGCAGTGAAACTGCTGTAGAAATTCCACAATTAAAATTTGAAGAAGAAATTATTGAGAAAAAGAAAACCAGCTGTATGGCTGCAAAACGGAACTACAAACGTGAGGCTAAAGTGGTTAAAGCTCGTTGTGAGAAAGCAAGAGATGTGTTTTGTGATTTACCCGCAGAAAGAATTCAGTTTAAGTGGGACTGGAACTTCTCTCGCCGAGCAACGGATCAGCAAGTTAGGAATATACAAAAAAATGGGGCAGCCATCTATCAACTTAAAAAGGTAATGGATAATGACTGCCGTAATTAAGAAATCTACATTTATGTTTATTCTTTAAAGGCTCTACCGCTAATATTTTTAATGCTTACTCGCCAATATACACCCGATTAGAATTATAATTGGTGGTATACCAATCCGTCGAAATCAAACCACCACTTTCGGCCCAGTTACGATAGTTGCCGTAGACTTCAACGATGTTATCGCCAGAGGTAGGATGTAGCCAGCTATAAGGCATGTTCAGTGCCCAAGGTAAGTTATCACTGGTTTCATAGGTTTTGCTGAAGTCAAATAAATTCGAATCATCGTCACCACTTCCGAAACGATTACTATCAGCACGGGATGTGGGCTTGTGATTAGGTAGGTGAACTTCTCTGCCGCGATCAAATGTTGCGTAGATATAAGGGTTATAGGGCGCATTGCCCATTTGTGTACGTGTTTTAGCGTCATTAAATTCAAGGTTAAACTCTAGCGTAATATTAGGCTCTAATGGGCAATCGACATCGGTATTATAAAACTGGCAGCCCACTGGGGTTGGCATTAATGTTTCAGTATTACCTGCTATGACAAAATTAAGATGCGAACTACTGTCATCGCTAAAGATTGCTTCTGCTGCTGCATCATCAGTAGACAATGTTGCGCTATACCCAACACTACTTTGAATATTATTCAAGGCTAGGGCAAAACCATTGGCGCGTGATGCTCCTCTTGCGGTCAGTGTATAAAGAACATTTAATGCTTTAATTCTGCCTAAGCTATTGCGTGTTTCTTTATAGCGATATTTAACTACTAGATCATTGAGGTCATAATCTCCTTCGACTGGCCAGTTATCTTCATACGCTAATGTGCCTTGACCTTCGGAGCTAGGATAATAAACATCAAATGCACGCTCACTATCATTAGGGTAATCATCATTGCTGTCTAATACGCCATCGCCATCACTATCTTGATTCTCAGGTAATATGGTTATTTCTGTATTATCAATCGCTGTCGTTGGCGTTGCTGTGACCATAAAAATCACATCATTAAAATCGTGATCGCAACCAGCGTTAGTGCGTAATATATCTTCTAAACCTAATACGACATTACCACTTTCATCATCATAGAGCATGACGGTATGGGCATTTAAATTTTCGTTATTGGTGTCGACTTCATTATTGAAGTCTTTGATTGTATAGAAAATCCAATCATCGTTTTGCCAAGGTTTAATGCCATAAGTTGAATTAAAACCATTGGCGATGACAAAAAATCCTATTTTAGTTCCTGCATTATGAGTGCCCAGGCTTAGTGTATCTCCCACGCGCATACCATTTGAATCACCACCGCTGTTATAAAAAGAGGCGTTAGGTAAAAGTACTATTTCATCAATTTCTGAGCGACTACTTGGAGTCTCTCCAGTATAGGTAAAGTAACCAAAGCCGTTTTTATAGCCTGCCCCTTCATGTAAGAAAGTAACAAAAACCTCTCCTGTTTCAATAACGCTAATGTTAGCTCCGGCATCGTTAGCAATATAATCAGGGTTGGTTAGGGTCACATTTTTTCTTTCCGGTAAGGCAGTTGATATTTTATTAAGAAGAGCCGACGTTACAGTCACATCGTTGGCCATGGTATTTGGAATCCCAGCCACTGAATAATTATCTTCATAGTCCCCTAAAGCAAACGTCCAAGCATGAACCGATGACCAGGAAATTAAAGACAGTATTATAAGCACTAAGTGAGCAATCGTTTTCATATGACTTTCCTTAATTGAATTCATGAAAGATAACATTGGTATTCGTTTTCGTATTTAATGTTACTCGGTTATTAATACCGAGCTGTGAAGCCTGAACTTGAACATTTTCTAGATGCATAGGAAGCTGAATAATCTCTTCGAGATACCCCATTTCATTTGTTTGCCCAGAAAATATTAAGGTAGCGGATGTTGTATGAGTTGGTTCTGATGAGTCTTCGTCGATAACTTCCTGTCCCGACTGTTCGAATATTTGGATACCAATAAACTGACCAGGAAATCCGTTATGATCTAATACTTGAAGTTTAAAGGTTATATCTCGATCCATTTTATAATCGAACCCATCGGGCACATTAAGAGCACTAGGATTATCGGTATTCAGTGGTGGATCTTGTCGGGACTTATTATCGACTTCTTCTTTACAGGCAATGAGTAAAAAGGTTATAGAAATAGCAAATAGATGATTCATAATAAGCTCCTAATGTTATAGAAAGCTTATTGCAGGCTTTGTACCAAGTTTTAAGTTCAAATATAGAGGTTTTTAGGCGGGTAAATAGACGTTTTTCTACTCATATTTTGCATAATGCAAAATATGATCAGCATGTTTGCATTATGCAATTCATTTCAGATAATTATTCTCGAATTTTTCTTTTCCCATAGCTTCGATTTGTAGATGAATCATTTTATGAAATGCGGCCAAAATTGGAGTGAAATCTTTTTCATTATTTAGGTCGTTCAATACTTGAACAGCGGCCTCTATGGTTGATAAACCATCTTCTCGCGGCGACTTCCTAATTGTATATTTACTACTATGACTGCTTTCTATGGCAATGCTAGGGATCTCGCTTAACCAGGGGTTTAAGTGCAGAAGACGCGCGACTTTACGCCAAGTTCCATCGATTAAAATCAGGTTTTTGAAAGTTAACTTACTTGCCGTTGAGGTAGGTAAGCTATCATCACTGGGAAAAACTAAGATGCTTTCCTGCTTCCATTTTTCACCAAATAACAACACCGGGTCAAACTCTTCCCCAACTAGCAATCTAGCGCCTGTGATTGATCTTGCTAATATGGGCGCAGATGATAATGCGTGTTTTGCTTCTTTAGGGTCTTGCAGAATGATTAGTTGATAGTCACAGCTCAGTTCTACGAGAGTATCGCATAAACAGGTTTTTAACGGGCGCTCACAACCAGAGCACTTAAGGCGCTTAGACATAAATCAGCAAAACTTTTATTAACGATGGAAGAAATATGATAATAGCGGAAAGTTAAGATGGAGAAAATAAAAAGACCATTAGCCAAGTGGCTAATGGCGACATCATGCGATGAAAAGAGTACCCATCCCTAGGTGCGATCACAAAATATGGCATCGGATTATGGATGCAATATGTGAGTCTAGAGTAATACGTACAGCGCAAAGATGGGTATCGAGAGAGTAAAGCTATGTCAGCTAAGCAGCTGACATAGCAAGAGAGCAGAATTAGACCATTAATCGATAAAGACTAGGCTTAACCAGGGTACGTAGGTAATTAATAGTACGGTGGTTAATAGTATGAAGAAGAACGGAATCGTTGCTCGATACAGCTCAGTGACTGGACGCTGGAAGCGGAAGCTAGCGATAAAGAGGTTCATGCCGACTGGAGGCGTAAAATAACCTAACTGCATATTGGCTAAGAATAGAATCCCTAAATGCACTGGATGAATACCGAATTCAATGGCTATGGGTAATATGATCGGAACCATAATGACAATGGCTGAAAAAATATCCAACATCATGCCCAACACTAATAGGAACAAGAACAGCAGCAGTAAAAAAGTTAACTGGCTATCGATATGCTCACTAATGAAATCAAAGATCGATGTTGGGATTTCTGCATCAATCATATAGTTTGTAGAGGCTAATGAAACCGCTAGAATGACCATTATGGCACCCACCAATTTCATTGAGTCACGCATTACTGTAGGCAGTTTACGCAGACTGATTTCTCCGCGGATAACCACAGTGACCAACAGAACATAAAATGCGGTAATGGCAGCGGCTTCGGATACCGCAATAAAACCACCGTAAATTCCACCAAGCACAATGAATGGAAGTGGTGCTTCCCAAGCGGTATCTTTTATTGCATCCCAAGCTTCCTTAGCATCAAACTTCGGTTTATTGGCAAGTGCTACTTGTTCACGTGGTTGAATAGCACTATAGATCGATAAGGCAACCAGCATTAGTGTGCCAGGGATAATACCCGCTAAGAATAAATCATCGATGCTTACAGGAATATCTAGGGCCAGTTGTTGGGCAACAACCCCATAAAGTATTAACGGTAGAGAAGGCGCAAATAATAAACCTAAGCTGCCTGAGGTTGTGATGAGGCCGAGATTAAAGTTAGTTTTATAACCTGCATTTTTCAGTGCTGGATATAACAAAGCACCTAAGGCGACAATAGTAACGCCTGAAGCACCGGTAAATGCGGTAAACAGAGCACATGCAATTAAGGCAACGATGGCTAGGCCTCCCGGCATCCACCCAAGGAGTGCGTCGGTGATGCGAACTAAGCGTTGTGGGGCTTTACTTTCTCCTAATAAATAGCCGGCAAAGGTAAATAATGGAATGGCTGTCAATACCGGCATTTCAGTCAGGCGATAAATTTCAATCGCCACGACTTCTAGGCCAACATCTTGTTGGAAAAATCCCCATAATGCGCTGGCGGCGATCACAGAAAATAATGGTGCGCCCATAAGAGCCAGTAAAATAAATACAGCGGAAAGAAGCATAGCCATTAAACATTCTCTCCCTTTAATGCCGGGTTAGGTTGATAATTATTAATGCGGATAAAACCTACTGTATGCAAAAAGAAACGCAGGGCCATTAATGAAAAAGTAAAAGGAATGATTAACTGTAGTGGCCAAGCTGGAACTTGGGCAAAAGCAATATCGTCATACTCAATCGATTGCTGGATAAACTCAATACTGAAATAGGCGACCAGAGTACAGATGATGGTGGCGAATAGGCTGCCGCTAATGCCGCACACTTTTTTACCTAAGGGGCCAACAAAGCGGCTGATAACGTCGATGGCAATGTGCTCTTGGCTGCGGCTTGCTAGAAGTGCCCCCAGTAAGCCTAGCCACAATACTAAGACTTGTAATACTGGGGGAATCCAAATAAGGCTGCCTCCCGTGATTAAACGCATGGCGATATCAGTGATGGCTAAGATGAGCATTACCGAAAGTACGGCGGCTAATAACAGGTCTTCGAAATGATGTAACCAGCGCACAAGGCGCTGGATGTTGGTTTTAGGCATTGGGTATTCGCTACTATTTGAATTGCTTAGTGTGGTCTTGGATTACTGAGCTTGACGATAAGCGTTTAAAACTTGTTGCATCTTCTGATAAGTTTCTGCTGGATACGCATTAACTTTTTTCAAGTTAGTTAGTGCTTTCTGAGCAATTTCACGCAGCTCAGGACCGGATGGTTTATCAAAAGTAATACCATTTTTTTGTAACGCGGCACGGGCACCGATATCGCCTTTTTCATTAATGCTATCAAGACGTTTGAACGCGGCAGAGACCGCTTGTTTTACTATGACTTGATCAGTATCGTTGATTTTCTTAAAGGCTTTTTGATCGACTACAAGCATGCCCATAATTAATAATAGAGGTTCATCGGCAAGGTGGTTGATCTTGGTATGCCACTGCAGAGCAATCGCGCCAGCAGGGTTGATAGTGACGGTATCTAACAAGCCTGTTTGTAAACCGGTATAAACATTAGAAATCGGCGATGCAATGGGCTTAATGCCAGCAACGGTGAAAATTTCGTTACCGATCAAGTCACCTTCTGGAACCCAAACTTTTTGACCTTGAATGTCAGCAGCATTCTTAATCGCTTTATTAGACATCAGATAAGCAAAGCCACCTTCAGATAAACCCAAAAGTTGAAAGCCATGATCCGCTAAACCTTGTGAAATAATCGGATCGAAAGTTTGGCGAACGTGACGCACTTCGTCTAGATTATTAAAGGTAAACGGTAGGCTATATAGCTGAACGCCATTATAGATGTGAGCCAATGCCCCCGCAGAAATTGCGCCACCATGAAGCTGGCCTGAACGCATTTTTCGCAAGACGGTTTTATCACTGCCCATGACGCCGCCAGGGTAGTATTTAATTTTTACGCGACCGTCGGTTTTTTTCTTAACTTCCTTGGCTGCGGCTTTCATTTCTTTCATCCAGCTACTGCCGTTAGGCACGACCGTGGCAATTTTCAATGTGGCGGCCATTACTTGGCTACTGCTGAAGGCAATTAGGCTAGAGACGATCAATGTTTTTAAAAGATTCATAATATTATGCTCAAATATCAATTCAGTTTTTATTCAAAAAGTTTCAGGCTTATTCAAAATATTCAGCAGACTCTGCTAGTAATATTTCAGCTTGTTGTTTGGCAAGTTGATTAATTAGAGTCAATCCTTCCGCTTTAGGATCGGCACTAATGACTTCGGATAATAATCGGTCATGTAACTCTTGCTCGAATAATAAGCGCGCATATTGCTGAGCATATAAGACCTTGGCCATTAAATGCTTATTATTCGACGCTAGAATGGCATTATCAAAATGCATTTTGGCTAGGTCCGGACGGCCCCCTAAAGAAGGAGGAAGTTGAGATTCTAAAACACCCATATAAACTTGGGCGGTGCCGTTATCGTAGCTAGGGTCATAGCTCAGCACCCACTTAAATAAGGTTTTAACTTTAGGCAGCTGAGCAACCGCGTCCCAATCACCGCTATTAGCTTGTATCCAGCTCGCCCAAGAGGAAGCGTAGGTATAAACTAAGGTCAGTTCGTCTTCATCAAGGTCATCCAGCTCTTCGAGAATATCTTTAACCTTCAACTCAAGTGCTTCGCAAAGATCGTCTTCATTTTCGCACAAAGCGCGTTGAGCATACTCTTTTGCGCGGTTGGCCATGCGCTTTGTTTGCGCTTCGTCATTTGAAAAAACACCGGCGTAGGCGCCGTAGAGCTTGGCGGCAGGAATTAGAAAAGTCTCATCATCTGGGTAGGTGGCGACTAAAGCATCTAGCATAAGCAGATAGGCTGGCGCTGCGGTACGGACTAATTCAGGGTCTTCCTGATTCATCATTGAACGTGAAAGGTTCGTTGGTAAGTTGCCAATAGAGCAAGCTTGAATGGCTAAAATAGCAATGATAATCAATAAACGGGTCATAATACTTAAACACGAGAAAATGAGCGCGAATTGTACACTGGTTAGCGTGACATTTTAACTAATCTATTATGCGACACAGTTTTCCATTCTTCCTATACTTAATAGGGTCAAGACGTACGTGAGGTGGTGTAATGTCTCAAGAACAGCATGGTCAGTTTGATATTAGGGTTAGTGGTAATGTGTTGTGCGCTACTTTATCTGGCAGTTGGAACAGTCAAACTGCCGAAGCCTTTGCGAATGACTTCATTCTGACGGCAAAGCCTTTGCTTGGTCAGTCATGGGGGCACTTGGTTTTATTAGATGATTGGGAGCTGGGAATACCTGAGATTATCCCTATCATTGAGACGCTGGTTAGCTGGTGTATTGATAATGGCTTGCAGAGAGCGGCCCAAGTTTATTCGTCTTCGATGATTAAGCAGTATCAGCTGAATAACATGGTAGTAGAGCAGTTTGGCGATTTTCAACGTAATAGTTTTGATGCTCAACCAGCGGCTGAGGCCTGGTTAGCTGCTAATGGCTTTCAGCTAAAAGCAGCTTATCCTTAATGGTTAATTATGATTGAGCCAGTTTATTTAACGGAATGGCTTGTAGCAGCTCTCCTCCCATCGCTAAGTCGATACCGATACTGCGTAAAATATTGAGCGTATCTTCATCATTAACCTGTTCAGCAATGGTTTTCTTTGCCATAAAATGGGCAATTTCATGAATGGACTTAACCATGGCGTAATCGGCCGAGCTAGTGACCAATTCAGAGATAAAAGTATGGTCAATTTTGACGTAGTTCACAGGTAGTTGTTTTAGGTATTCGAACGAGGACTGGCCGGTACCAAAATCAGAGAGGGTAAACTCACAACCTAAACTGCGCATTTCGTGCATGAAGTCAGTAGCATCTTCAATATTTTGAATGGCCGAGGTTTCATTCAATTCAAAGCAAAGTTTATCCACAGGGATATCGTGCTCTCTTGCTTGATCAAAAATAAAGGCTAATAACGTATCGTCATTCATTGAGTAGCCGGAGAGTTTAAGCATAAAGCGATCAATTTTGGCCACTTCATCAGGGTGGCTGCTCATCCATTTAATCAGTTGCTCTAGTGTCCAGCGATCAACTAGATACATGCGGCTATAGTGCTCCGCGGCTTGTAAATATTCTAGCGGTGGGATTTGAGTGCCATTTTCATCTTCAATACTGATGATAACTTCATACTGGCGCTGTTCTTTTTCCGCTTCTTGAATGGCGGTAACCGGTAGGCACAACAAATCTAATTGGTCTGCCTCTAATGCCTGATTTAATTTATTCGCCCATGACATGAACTCATCACGCTTGATGCGGGCATTATCATCTTCAATATAACGATAAACTCGGCTACCGCCTTTATCTTTAGCAGATAAACAGGCTGACTCGGCAAATTCTACCAGATCAATTTCATCGGCAACCTGGTAGTTTAGCTCTGAGACCCCCATGCTTAAATGGATGCGGAACTTATGTTTATCGCTGGAAACTTCCATCTGTTCCAACTCTTTTTTCAACTCTCTCGCTTTATTTTCACCTGAGGCTAAGTCGGCGTGTTGGAAGAGAATGGCGAACTCATTACTGCCCATGCGAGCACAGTCTGTTTTATGCTCACAGAATTTTAATAATAATGCGGCAACAGCCTTAAGGCATTCATCACCGCCTTCCACACCATACTCACTATTAATCAATTTAAATTGATCGATATCGATCATGCAAAGGGTATGGGTTAGGTTGGAGCGATGAGATTTAGCCGCTTCTTCTTTCAAATGGCGCATGAAGTGCTGGCGAGTATTGATTTGAGTGAGGGCATCCGTATTGGCTTGGGCCGACAAATCACTATAAATTTGCTGCACGAGAGCATCAATACTTTGATCAACCGCGGACTCTTCTTGTTCGTAAAGACGTTTCACTGAACCATCATCTAATGCAGAGGCGAGTTCTTCTAAAGTGAAGTCAACGACCTTCATGCCACTGTGGTTCACACAAGCAAACTTGGATCCATCTTCTGCGATCCAGACCACAGAAGCATTTTGGTCTTGCTCAACCAATAGCAGCCAGTCACCAACCTGTAAATTCAAGGCACGTCGTGCCCCTTTACCTTCTAAGTTTGGTTTCTCTTCTTCCACTTCGACCGGAACTTCTACGACTTCTTCTATTTCACCACTTTCAAGATGCTGTTCAGCCGCTATTTTAATCTCATCATGCCAGTGACTATGGTCAGGGCGTGGACCATTCAGTTGGTCGAGTTCATGGCGCATTAACTTGTTTAATGGGGTGAAGCGCTCGAGAAGCTCATTGCGACCTGAATTGGATGGATTAAATAAAGACAATACTTGGCGATAAAGCTTAACGGCTCCGCGGAAGCGTTTACTTTCAATCCCTTCTCTTAGATAAATTAAGGTTAATAGGGGTTTCCAGCCTTGCTCAAGCCATTCCATTACGATTGCGGGTAAAGTTCTACCAGAGGTATCCTTGCTAATCAGGCGGGCTATTTTCTCTCGAGCTTGTTCTACGCGGTGTTCACCTTCAGCCGCCTGAGCAACACGATCGGCATTCATCTTAGCCCGACGTTCTGCTTCTGCTAGCATGGTATCAACGCCGCTTTGCAGTTCTTGGAATTGTTTTTCCAGCGCTTCAGGGCTGCTATTGGTATCAATTTCATGCAGCATCGATTTCAGTTTTTCGCTGACTCTATCTTGTCCTGTGGTCGTCATCCTGCCTAATTTGGAAAGCGAGTTTAAGGCGACGCGCCCAGGGTGATGTGGATTAAACATCATGCTGGGATCATTCAGCATCATCATCGAAAGAGGCTGTTCAAGCTCGGTAATAAAAGGCTTGATAAAATCAGAAATCGATTCGCTTTCGACTAAGTTCTGAGTTACATGCTCTAAAGTATCAATGGCTTCTCTGTTTTCTGCGGGTAGGACGACGTCCTGACTTGCGAGGGCTTGCTCTAAATCTTGGCGTACATGCCCCTGACGTGTATCGGATTTTTGCCAGAGCTGCTGTAGTGCAGAATGAACTTGAGTCGGCTCTGCGACAGGGACAGTTGGTTGCGCGAGTTCTGCTTCAACCGCGGCACTGGTAATACCCGATTCGATTCTTTGATAACGCAACGCCAATAAGCTTTGAATATTGCTATATGCTTGCTGAGCTTCGGCTTGATGCTGGCGAAAAGCAGACATGGAGCCTGTGGTTGAGGGCGCGACATATCCCGCGGCCATATTGGCGGCTTGCTGAGCCCCCGCTGCCTGATGTGCTTGCGGCTGACTATAACCTGGAGGCTGGCCAAATCCGGGGGCTTGGCCCATAGGAGCGGCTGCTTGTTCACTACCGGCAGGTAAAATCTGTGGTTCATCTTCTTCATGAATCTGCGGTACAGGGCTCGGTGCGGACCTGGAAACGGTATTACTTGGGCGACGACGGTTACGAAAAGCAAGTGGAACATCAATCTGTTTGATTAACCATTGGTAGACGGCTTGTAATTGCTGTCCTGCGACTTGCTCAAAGATATCAAAAGCAATCTGACGTACATTATTGTCGATCTCCAGAGGCTCGATGGCCTCGCGGAAAGCGTCTGTAATTACATTGGCCCCTAGCGGATTAAAGCAGTCTTCAGGTTTGGCTTCAGATATCATGTCTAGAAGCTGGCGAACTTCAAACGAGGCGTGGCTTAAACGAGATTGTAGATGGGTACTGGTGACTTTTGCGAGTAGCCAATCCTCAAAATCGTCTTGTTGAATCAGGGATAAATTTTGTTCATCAGATTCATTTTTCTTTTCCTTGTCACTACTGATTCTTGGTTGACCTTCTAACCAGCAATTTAGCTGCTCAGCTAATTTGGATAAGAAGCGGGCTTGAATATGACTTTTATTATCCTTAATGCTCTTCTCAGCACTGAAGAATACTTGTTGTTCGGCATTATTATGTGCCTGGTTGGCTTTTGAGAAAAGCTCGTCTAAAGCTTCACTATGCCATTGAATGATTATGCCCTGACTGGATTCTTTCACTCTTTGCTGGAACAAATTCTTATAGTGAATGCGTTTTTCAGCGGATAAAGCGCCATGATTACGGCTGGCTTGATTAATTCCCTGCAACTTTAAAAATAATTCACTATTAGGCTGATGCAGTTTAAAACCCGCACTATGCCCATCTTGATAGAGGCACTGCACAGGCACATTAAGAGGGGAGTCTTCCAGCGTGAGATAAAGCTGCAATACATCTTGAGAATTTAAGCTGAGAGTATCTCCTTCGGGCCAATAAACACGTAAACCTTCCTGAGAAAAATCGCTAACATGGCAAGCATGGCTCGAACCGTCTAAGGCAATTAGCTTTGCTTCAACATGGCTTTCAAATCTAGGGTGTTCGCGTTTATCCATTTGCTTGATCCAGAAGGTATTCAATTAACGGTTACAATAATTGAGTATAAGCCCTATTCCATAAGCTGCTTGAGCAAAGGCTTAGTAAATTGTATTTATTTGTTGGTGATATTAATCAAGATTTGATTGTACACAGTTATCAAAATCATAATGTAAAATATCATTAGCGATGAAGGATTAGTCCTTTGCCTAAGCGGATTCACTTGCTATGCTATCAAGCATAACCAGTTAGTTATATAGGTATAGTTATGAGCATTACAATCAAAACCCGTGAGGATCTTCTAGCTGAGGCGCGTTCACACCTCACTCTTGTTGAAGCTGAGCGTGCTGAAAATCTAATTACTAATAATGCCTTGATCTTGGATGTTCGAGAGCCCGCTGAATTTCAAATGGGTCACCTCCCCAGTGCGATTAATGTTCCTAGGGGAGTATTGGAGTTCAAAGTGGGCATGCATCCTCAGCTCAGTGATCCTGAACGCAATATACTCATTTACTGTAAAAATGGTGGCCGTAGTACATTAGCCGCGTTTACCTTAATGCAAATGGGCTTTACTCAAGTTGAGATGCTAAACGGAGGCTTTGATAGCTGGACCGGTGATGTGCACAAGGTTGAGGTAGACCCCAGTATTTATTAATCGTTATTATGGCGGCTCGGGTTATTAATTGAGTTAGTTTTTATTATGCATGCGAATCTCCCTGGTTTTTTTGGCCTATCCGGTGTTAATAGGCGAGAAAAACCGCTCGCGGTCAAAGTGGGGCATTGGTTCGAATGGCCAATGATCCTGTTGGCCTTTTGGATCATCTTGGAATGGTATATCGAAGCACAAGCATTAGCTCCGATTGCGATTACACAGTATACCGACTGGTTTATATGGGGTTTCTTTGTCTTTGAAACCTGTGTTTTGCTATCTCTAGTCGAAAATAAAAAGCGTTATTTACTGAATAACTGGGGCAGCTTGGTCATTATCAGTGCGGGTATGCCTTTGCTTTGGGATATTTTTCCTCATGCTGGTGGTCTACGGGCTTTAAGACTATTGGTCTTGTTTTCACTGCTTTTTAACATGTCGGCGGCTGCAAGAAAGATTTTGAGTCGTAATCACCTAGGGACGACCCTTATGGTGAGCTTTATCATCGTGGTATTGGCTGGCACTTTAATGGCGGTGATTGATAGCAATATAGCTACCCCCCTCGATGGTATTTGGTGGGCGTGGGTGACCATAACAACAGTGGGTTATGGTGATTTGGTACCAGGGTCAACGGCTGGACGACTATTTGGTGCAGTATTAATGCTGCTAGGTATCGGTTTATTTTCTATGCTTACGGCGAGTTTCTCAGCATTTTTTCTGTCACAGCAAGAAGAGAAAATATCAAAGCAAGAATTAGATAATAAGCTGCAGTTATTACGGTTACAGCAGCAGGTTGATCGCTTAGAGGGAAAAATTGATCGTATATTGATCGAAAAAGAAATTACTCCCAAGGATTAATAGCCGGAATGCTTGATTGAGCTAGAGTAATAGGAGGAAGGAGAATTCTATGGCCATAATCAATCACATTAGTAACTATTATGAACAAATCGTCTCGGATGAGATTCGTCGTCAACTTGGCAATCGCCCAATAGAGCCAGGAATGGACTTTATGGCTGATGTCGCCTGTGTCACATTAAATCGATTACCGCCTAAATATTATCGCTACGAGGTGGACATGGCCTTTTACATGTCGCCGAATGAATTACACGAAGTTAAAGAGCGAGTTATTCAGGTAGTTACTGAGGCTATTGCCTTTGTTGAGCAGCATTCTCGATCAGAATCATGAACTAGTACGGTAGTCGTAAGTTCAGCATAAATGTTTAGAAAGCGTAAAGAGCTATTGCAATAACTGTGGATCCTTATTTAATGCAGCAAAGGAATAAAGTTGGATGAGTATTAGATGAAGATTCTTTTAGTCGATGATGACCAGGAATTATGTGAACTGCTAGCCCGTTACCTACAGCGTGAAGGTATTGAAAGTGATCAGGTTCATACTGGCCCTGAAGGCTTAGAGCAGGGACTGGCGCAATCTTATGATGCAATGGTATTAGATATCATGTTGCCAGGGATGAGTGGCTTAGAAGTATTAACAGAACTGCGAAAGAAAAGTGACTTGCCTGTGGTTATGTTAACCGCTAAGGGTGACGAAATGGATAGAATCGTCGGTTTAGAAGTTGGGGCAGATGATTATTTGCCTAAGCCTTGCAACCCT
Organism: uncultured Oleispira sp.; assembly: GCA_913019965.1. GTDB lineage: Bacteria > Pseudomonadota > Gammaproteobacteria > Pseudomonadales > Oceanobacteraceae > Oleispira. The sequence continues at coordinate 39,301 of CAJVZR010000015.1, read as the reverse complement.
CGAGAGCTACTGGCTCGTCTGCGTGCTGTATTACGACGCAGCCAAAATGACAATCCTGCTACTGATAATGACGATATCATTCATATTGATGAGCTCGTAATCGATCATAGCCAGCACCAAGTATTAAAGAATAAAGAGCCGCTTGAATTAACGGTGACAGAATACAATATTCTTAATACGTTAGTTTCACACTTAGGCAAGGTGGTTGAAAAGAATCAACTTGCGGAAGAAGCGATGTCGCGTTCATTGACGTTATTTGATCGCAGTTTAGATATGCATTTGAGTAACTTACGTAAAAAGTTAGGGATGCATGATGATGGCCAGACTCGAATTAAGACAATTCGTGGTGTGGGCTATATGTATGTTACCGCGGAAGCATAATTAGACGTTTGAGGTTGTTGTGCGCGGTTTATATTGGAAAATTTATTTAGCTTTTATTCTAACCAGTGTATTAGCAACCTTAGTGACTCTCGCCTATGCGGTGTTCTATCGCCAGTTGTCTAACGAAACGAACAATTTAATTGCTCCGACTGAAGGCTACATCTCTTCTGCTCAACTGATGCTTGAGCGTGGAGGAGAGCCTTTATTAATCGAATGGTTAATCACTTTCGAGCAACACCCCAATGTGAATGCTTATGTGTTTAATAACAAAGGCATCAGCATTTTGGGGGGCGAAGTCCCTCTCCCCGTCTCAGATTATGCCTTCTCGGCCAGTGAATTCCACGTAAAAATACAACCGTTAAACCGCAGTGAAATTTTAGTTAAAGCACCGTTAACTTCTCAAAATGGACAGTTTTATTTACTGGTCGTAGAATTTTTGCATCCATTTGCGGTGCTAGACGTTCAAAGTTACATCACGTTAGGCGTGTCGGTTGCGATTATTTTTTTTGCGGGTATCGGGTTTTTACTTTCGGGTTACTTATCGCGGCCGATGAGACGTTTACAAAAAACGGTTAAGGCGATTGCGGGTGGTGACCTAAGTGCGCGATCGGGATCACGATTACGCAGACGGCGCGATGAAATTGGTGATTTAAGTCGCGAATTTGATGTTATGGCCGATAGAGTGCAAACCTTGCTTGCGGATCAAAAAGGGTTGCTACGAGATATATCCCACGAGTTACGTTCACCGTTGGCGCGCTTGCAAATTGCTAATGAACTGGCTCGCATGGATGCTGAAGGCCCAGTAATCGAATATCTAGATCGAATAGAGCTAGAAACTGGGCGTGTGAATGAATTAATTGCGGATATTTTACTACTGGCAAAACTTGAAGTAGAGAGACATCCAGAGCAATGGCAAGCAACGGACTTAGTTCAGGTTGTTGATCGAATTGTCAAAGATGCAAATTTTGAACAGCAATCTCAAAGCATTGAACTGAACTGCCCGAAAAAACAGTGCTGGGTGATGGCGGAAGATAAGTTACTCAGCTCTGCGTTTGAAAACTTAATTCGAAATGCTCTGTTACATACTTTCCCAAATACTAAAGTAGAAATAACGATTAAGGCGATAGACAGTGATTTTGCCATTATCGTCCGTGATCATGGTCCGGGTGTGGCAGAAGAACATATTCCACATTTAACTCAGCCCTTTTATCGTGCAGAACATGCGCGTGAACGAGTCGCTCAGGATGTAAAACAAAGACAAACCGGTGGTCGTGGCTATGGCTTAGGAATGGCGATTGCGCACCGAGTCATTCGTAGTTTTGATGGCCATATGGCCATACGAAATCATCCTGAGGGCGGGCTTGAAATTAGTTGTTATTTGAATCGTCATTAACTGATTAAAATTTACTCAGCATTTACGGTTTATCGCGTGACATTTTGGCCAAAGTTAGTAGACTCAAGAGTTATTAGGGATAAATTAGTATTGCAGTCAGTTATTACTGATGAGTCGTTTTTTGACTGTAGATTTGTTTGAATTATTGAGTAAATGCTAAGAATGCGAATTTTTATTGGATTAATTATAGGTTTATGTGTGTCCTTTCAGACCCAAGCCGATAATGTTCTACGTCCTATCACAGATTTATCTGAATTCTCTGGTGCTAAGAGCGCCAATAAAATCGTTTGGAATAATCAGCGTCCTGAGCAGCAGCGTGCGCTTAATCAGTTCTATCGCTCAATTGCACCTGAGAGCAAGCATCAGCCTTCTGCTGAAAGACAGCAGCATGTACAAGAACTTCGTAGTATGTCACCGCAGCAGCGTCAGCAGATGTTTTTGAACTACATTCAACAAAGCCGCTAATCTACAAATCTACGACTTCTTTCTTGATTTTTACCTTTTTCATTTCCTACCTTAGATCTAGCCTAATAGTTTAATAATCGGTAAAGTGGCCACACTTTTCGATTTGTGAGTCTATTGTGAAAACAGCAATTACCGAATTATTAGGCATTGAAATGCCAATCCTACTACCTGGCATGAGCTGGATTTCAACCCCTGAGCTGGTTGCCGCCGTTTCAAATGCTGGCGGTCTAGGTATTTTAGCCAGTGGACCGTTAACACCCAATGAAACACGGGAAGCCATTGCCCAAATACGTCAGCTAACAGATAAGCCTTTTGGAATTGGCATTACTTTATTAATGCCTGGGGCAGAAGATAATGCTGATATTGCCATTGAAGAAAAAGTCCCCGTTATTAACTTCTCATTGGGTAAAGGCGATAAGTTGATTGAGCGAGCTCATGCTTATGGTGCTAAGGTCATTGCGACGGTCGTGACTGAAAAACATGCCTTATCAGCTCAGCAAAGCGGTGCCGATGCCTTATTGGTAACAGGACATGAAGCGGCTGCTCATGGTGGCGACGTAACATCCCTTGTATTGGTGCCAGCGATTAGCCAAGCGGTGAATATACCTGTGATTGCAACAGGTGGTTTTGCTGATGGCCGAGGATTAATGGCGGCGTTCTCTCTAGGTGCGGAAGGTGTAGCAATGGGCTCACGTCTTGCGACCAGCGCTGATAGCCCACTGCATCAAAATATGAAGGATGCGGTGATTAAAAAGACTGAGCAAGATACCATTTATTCGAAAAACTTTGACGGCATTTATGCGCGGGTTATGCGTACACCTGAAGCCATTAAAGCGACCAAAAAGCCGATGAATTTTTTCATGGCGTGTATTGAAGCAATGAAAGCGGCAGCGATGGTAAAACAGCCTATCTGGAAGATCATGCTGGGTATGCTAGCGATGATGGATAAAGTGAAGTTGTTGGCTTATTTTGGCGCCGCTGTTCCTCGTCTTAAGGCGGCTACGGTAGAAGGGGACTATAAAAAGGGCGTACAGTTTATCGGTCAAACTCAAGGTTTGATTAAAGACCAGCCTACGGTGCAGCAAATTTTTAGTCAAATTCAGCAACAAGCTGCACAAGTTCAAAAAGCGAATGAAAATCGTTTAAAAGACCTCTAAATACGTCTAATAAATAAGGGGTTAATGAACTGCTTGGCGTAAAAAACGGGGGTCTGCTTTTTCTTCACGCACCCCTTTACGTTCTTTGAATTCATGCATGACTCGATGCAGGGCAAATAGCTCTCCTAGAGTCTGTACCTCTTCAGCTTCACTCAACTGCTCTACAGCATTCCACTCGGTTTCGCTCTCCCTATCCCAGTCATGTAGAACTCGGTTGGCGTTAGGCGTTTCAGTCTTTTGCTTTTCCTTGGTGACATTAAACATAGTAATCTCCTCGATCTCTCAATATATAGCCTACGTTGGGCAGCATTAGGAGAGAAATATTAAAAAATCACTAAGAGTTATTTTTATATGGAAATTGGTTATTACAATCAAAGGAGGATAGTCGATAAGTCGGAAAACTTGATCTAATCTTTAAGATAGAATCGTCTAAATTGGATTCATGGATTTTCGAGTTCATGGAGGAAGCGTTATCAAGTTTAAAGAAGACAACCATTGGCTCAAGTTGCTGTATGCCTTATTAATGATACTGGCATTAGTTGGCTTGTTTGGTGGCTTAGCATTTAATACCTATTGGCATTACGGTAAGGTTGAAAATCGCTTTTATACTGAATCGAGCTTTATGCGTCAGCACGTTCGTGAATTAATGGCACAGAACGAATCCATTCTCTCAGGCTTTTCTGCATTCTTGATAGGTAGTCGTGTTGCCGATATTAATGCGACAAAAACTTATGCCCAGCGCATGTTAGAACGATATCCCCACATCTTGATGTTTGAAGTAGCTCAACGAGTAGATCAGCAGTATCAAGAACCTTTTACCAGTTACCTGCAAGCACAGAATATTGATCCACCTAGAATATGGGCGTTTGATTTTGAGTCTGGGATTGTAGAGCACGATCTAGCAAGTGATGGTGAAGCTTTTCCAGTGATTTTTATTGAACCCAGTAGTGAGAACTCTCAACTTGGACTCGATATCTCTTCTATTGAGTTTGTGCACAGTGTTGTAAAACGCTTTGGTAAGAGTGACCAATTGTTGATGACAGAACCTTTTGAGCTCATTGATGGAGAAATTGCCATTGTAATGATGCAGGGGGTCAATGTAGGGAATGAAGAAACGCCGAGTTATGTCTCTCTGCTAGTTATTCGAGCAGATCAGTTAATCCCCTCATCATTGAAAGATAAAGGCTGGAGCTATTCATTGATGTGTCGCGACTCTAATGGCCGAGAGTTTGATCTGTTTCGTGAAACTAATAATGAAAAAGAAGATTCTTGGTTACCTATATTATCGACGAGTGACAATATCCGTTTGACCGACTTTGAGTTGACGCTAGAAATACAACAGCAGTTGAAGTGGAACGATTTTGATTGGGGCCATATTATTGGCATTAGTTTTTTAATGGTTGTGCTGCCACTGTTTATTTTAATTATCTCGAGTATTCATCGTGGTGTTGAACGACAAAATTTAGCCAAACGGGAGCAGCTTTATCAATTAGCCAATTTTGATATCTTAACCGGTTTGGCGAATCGCTTTCATTTTGAAGATTTTGGACAACGAATACTATCGACTGCCAGTCGTAACTCTACCCATGTCGCTATATTCTTTATCGATTTGAATGGCTTTAAACAAGTGAATGATAACTTGGGTCATGATGTCGGAGACTTGGTCTTGAAGAAGGTGGCAGCCGTCTTAATGGATAACGTTCGTCAGGGGGATATTGTGGCACGTATTGGAGGGGATGAGTTTGTTATCTTAGCGGAGCAGGTCAACTCTTTGCACAGTTTAATGAGTATGCTTAATAAAATTCGCATGGCCATTAATGCAATCTCATTCCCTGAGATCGAAGATCATGAGGTATCGGGCAGTGTGGGTTTTTCGTATACCGAATATCATGGTTACGAGCTTTCGAATCTATTAAAAGCTGCTGATGCTTCTATGTATGGTGAAAAGCAGGATCACCATAATAAGAGAAAGGGTCATCGTGCAGAACTGTACATTACCAAAACGTGATGTCGAGCTTTAGAACTGTTGGTTTTTCTCTAAAACCTGTATCGCTGGTTGAATATATTTTTTATAGAAATCATCTTTTGCCAAAGGTTTACTAAAGAAATATCCCTGATAGCTATCACATCCCATTGTTTGCAACAGAACCAATTGCTGGTGGTTTTCAACCCCTTCGGCAATCACTTTGAGTTTAAGAGTTTGTCCCATGGCGATGATTGCTCTGATAATAGCTTCATCATCGGGATCGTCGGTAATATCGTTGACAAAAGAGCGGTCAATTTTAAGCTTGCTGATTGGGAATTGACGTAAGTAGCTTAGAGACGAATAACCAGTACCAAAGTCATCCATGGCAAAGCGAATACCAAGTCGGTTGATGCTTTCTAAGATACGGACATTTTCTTGAATATTATCCATAAGCAAGCTTTCGGTAATTTCTAACTCTAAATTTTCTTCACCTAGGAGGCTTTGATTTAGAATTTCTTGCACTCTTAAGACGAAACTATCATCAAGCTGGCGAACAGAAACGTTGACGGCAACAGAAAGGTTTAATTCCGCTTCATCATTCCATTGTTTAAATGTTTGGCAAGCTTGATCTAATACCCAATCTCCAATGTCACGAATCAGCCCTGTTTCTTCAGCGATCGGTATAAATTCATCTGGAGCAACCATTCCTGCAGTAGGGTGTATCCATCTGACTAAAGCTTCAGCGCCTTCTAGCTCTCCTGTGTGAGCATTGACCTGAGGCTGGTAATGAATAATAAATTCATTCTCTTTAATCGCACGTCGTAACTCAGTTTCTATGGTTAAGCGCGAATTAACTTTTTGATTCATTTCGTCAGTATAAAACTGATAGCGATTGCCGCCTTTTGCTTTGGCGTTATACATGGCGGTATCAGCGTTACGTAATAATATATGTGACTCGCAAGAGTCCTCAGGATAGAGGCTAATTCCAATACTGCAGGTAGTATTTAATTTATAATAATCCAGTTCAAACGTTTTACTAATGACGATATTGATGCTGTGTGCTAAGGCTTCTATGGCATCAACTCCCTGAGGGTTAATCATCATAACCATGAATTCATCACCGCCTAAGCGAGCGAGTAACGAATCACTATCGATACACTCTTGTAGACGTTCAGCTACCAGCTTCAGTAATCGGTCTCCAACCTGATGACCTAAAGAATCGTTAATCGTTTTAAAGCGGTCTAAGTCGATAAACAATAAGGCAATCTTAGTTTTTTCACGAAAGCGATCAATATGATTAACCAGCTCGTCATTAAATAAATAACGATTGGCCAATTCAGTTAAAGGATCTCGAGTAGCTAAATATTCGACTTGCTGTTGTGAAAGCATGTGTTCAGTAATGTCGAGTAATATACCTTCTAGATAGACCTGGTTTTCTCCTTCACGTATTGCACGGCCACGATCCATGATCCATTTAAGTTCACCGCTGGGGGTTTGAATACGAAAGATATGCTCATATTTTTTCTTTGGGCTATCAATGCTATTTGCATGTTTGACCAAAATATCTTGATCATCTTCATGAATATCATCAAAAGGCGTCCGCTTACCTGAAAGGTAGGTGTGAGCAGAATAACCTAACAAGTCGTTGCAGCCGTCAGTAATAAATAGGACTTTATAATCTGGGATACGTACGCGATATACCATGCCTGGTAAGTTAGAGAATAATAGCTCTAAGGTGCTTTCTTGCTCACGTAAGGCGCTTTCGGTGACTAAATGATTTTCTTGGGCGCGATCATATAGCCTATTTGCAAAGCGAAAGCCGAATAAGGTTACCAACAGAAATGCTATCCACATAAATAATGGGCCAGCGATATAGGTCAACCAAGACGTAATTGAGTGGGTGGTAGGAAGAGAAATAACGACAAATAAATCCAGTTCTTTTAGGTAGCGAATACTACCGGTACGCTTTATGTCATCTAACCCTGTCTGATTATTGAAGTGTGCATAACCTGATTGGCGGATAGTATTTTCATCGAGATTATTGGTGGTGACACTTTGGGGTAACTTTAAACCAAGCAGCGAGCGTTTATGCATGGGTAATGGATCGGCATACAACAAATGGTTTCCGGCTCCAATAACACGAATCGCAGTATCATTAATGTCATTAATTGAGTACCAGCTCAGCTTATCATTAACTGTGGATAATGAAACACAAACTAGGCTCGCATCTTCTATTTTCGTTGGTCTGCAGACAGGTACATACTGACTACTGCTATCCACACCCAGACTAAATGTAGGGGCAAATGCTGGGCCTTGAATATCAACAATTTTTTTAATTACCGCAGGTGGAATAATGGTCTTTTTTAAGTTTAACCTAAGGTTATTATTGTGGCGGAAAGAAGAGAATAAAAAATACCCTTGTTCATCAATTAGAAAGCTATGGTCAAAACTACTTTGCTGTCGATCTGAAAATATCGATTTAAAGCTCTGGTTATTTTTTTCGGCGCTTAATAAGCGTTGATTTAATAGATTAACCTGGGTGAATAAAATGTTGGCTTGCTGTCGTGTGTTTTTTGAAACTAGCTGATTTATCGCATCCAGCTGGCTAAATATTTGATTCGTTGAAGTGAACCAAGCATTGATGGCATAACCAAAGAATAGCAGAGTCAAAAATAGCCAAGATGCGATCAATGAGCTGCGCATAGAGTCTTGATGTAGTGAATCTTTAATTTTATTGATCAATTTCACAAATTGTCAGTCTCTAATGAGCTTCAGCGGATATATTGAGTATAGCCACAATACCCTATTGACCGCAGGTGATTTATTATTATTTTTATAATCATAGCATTGGTTCAATCAGTTGCCAGATATTCTGCATCATAATGGGCTGGGCATTAAGGGTTGGATGAATACCATCAGCTTGCATCATGCCAGGGACTGCTGCAATACCTTGCAGTAAAAAAGGCAGATGAGTTATACGATGTTCTGATGCTAATGACTGATATTGGCCCGCAAAGAGTTCACTGTATCTTTGACCGTAGTTTGGGGGGATTCGCATGCCTAATAAAACCACCTCAGCGCCAGCCTGCTGACTCTGTACAATCATGCGGGATAAGTTTTGAGTGATGACCTTGATCGGGCTTCCCCTTAGGCCATCATTCCCCCCTAATTCAATAATCACGATATTAGGCTGATGTTGTTTTAACAGTTTGCTTATTCGATGCGCTCCTCCACTCGTGGTTTCACCGCTAATACTGGCATTGATCATACGATTGTGCGAATTAACGTCTTTTAGTTTGAGCTCCATTAATGCCGCCCAGCTGCTGTCTTTTGCAATTCCAAAACCGGCACTGATACTGTCTCCCATAATTAAGATAGTCTGTTGCTTTGATTGACTATTCTCCCCAGCGTGAGCTTGGGGTAAGCTCAAGGCTATTAGCAGAGTGAATACGATTCTAAATAGGGGAAGTGGTAAATGGTTAAAGAGTTTGAGCATGAAGAGCAGCTTCCTTTATTGAATCTGAAAAATGTCGTGAAACAGGTGAAAACGGGTTCGGATCAGCTAACTATTCTGCAAGGGATAGATCTACAGATCAAGCATGGGGAGAGTTTGGCCATTGTTGGCGCTTCGGGAAGTGGGAAATCAACGTTATTAGGCATTATGGCAGGGCTTGATCAAGTCAGTTCGGGAGAGGTTTGGCTGAATGGAAAGCCGTTACATACATTAGATGAAGATCAAAGAGCGGCTGTACGTGCTGAAGGGGTAGGATTTGTCTTTCAAAATTTTCAGTTATTACCAGCATTAAGTGCATTGGAGAATGTTAGCTTACCCCTAGAGATGTTGAATCGTTATTCTTTGGCGGAATGTCGAGATCGTGCGCAGCAGTGGCTGGAGAAAGTCGGGCTTAGTCAGCGCTTAAAGCATTATCCTAGCCAATTATCCGGTGGTGAGCAGCAAAGGGTCGCCATCGCTCGAGCTTTTGCCAGTCAACCGAGTGTTTTATTTGCCGATGAGCCAACCGGTAATTTAGATCGCCATACCGGTAAACAAGTGATCGAACTTTTATTTGAATTAAATCTTCAAAACCAAACCAGCTTAATATTGGTTACTCATGATGAACATCTTGCGCAACGCTGTCAGCGTAGCATTCATATTGATGATGGTTGTGTCGCGAAAGATGAAATACAGGAGTTAACGCATGCTTAGCTTAAGGCTGTTGATGGCTGAAATAAAAGCGGGAAAAATGACGCTTATTTTATCAGCACTGATATTAGCAGTGACATCGGCCACGATTATTAGCGTATTTAGTGCACGTTTAGATAGCGCTATGCTGAATAAGAGCAGTGAGCTGTTAGGGGCTGATCTACGCATACTTTCACGAGAGCAATTACCACAGGGCTGGTATCAGCAAGCAAAAAGCTTGGGGCTATCAACCGCGACGACGTTAGAGTTTCCTAGTGTTGTCTTGTTTGGTGATGAAATGGCGCTCGCGGCGGTCAAGGCGGTGGATGATCACTATCCGCTTAAAGGCTTACTCAGTATCTTTGATAATTCAACTCAGCAGTCACAATCAGAGGGACCAAAGCAAGGGCAGGTCTGGCTAGAGCCTAGATTATTAGCTTTATTGAATGCCCAAGTTGGGGATTTGGTGGATGTCGGTGCGATTCAGCTAACAATCTCTGCTCTCATTGGTAATGAGAGTGATCGTGCGGGAAACTTTTACAGTTTATCACCACGATTAATGATGCATTTAGATGATGTTGCTGCAGCTAACCTAGTTCAGCCGGGCAGTCGGGTCAGTTGGCGCCTACTTGCCGCCGGTAGCGAAAAGGGGTTATTGGATCTACAAGCAATAATAAAACCTAACTTGGCCAGTCATCAAAGTTTTGAATCGTTAACCGATAATAACCAAGCGTTAGCGGCTTCGTTGCAAAAGGCTCGTAGCTATTTATCTCTTGCTGCTATGTTAGCTATTATTCTCGCTGGTATTGCCATTGCTATGGCGGCACAGGATTATGCTCGTCACCATTACGATAGCAGCGCGTTATTGAGAACGATGGGGGCCAGTAGGTCATACGTTACTCGCCTTTACCTAGGGCAATTAATCTACCTTGCCTTCTTCAGCAGTCTCATTGGCTTGGCTTTAGGTTATTTTGGCCAAGAGCTATTAACTCATTTATTATCCTCTGTATTTCAACAAGAGATTCCTACTGCTGATCTATCCGCTTGGTTGATTGCCAGCTTGACAGCACCAGTAACTTTATTAGGATTTGCACTGCCACCTTTGCTACGGCTTGGACGGGTATCTCCGCTACGAGTACTGCGCCGTGAATTAGAGCCGATGGCTTGGAATAGCTGGTTTATATATGCATTGGGTTTATCGATGATGGCGTTACTGAACTTCTGGTTCAGTGGCGATATTAAAATGACCTTGATTATCATCGTTGGTGGTTTTGCCACATTATTAATCTTACTATTCCTGTTACAAGGTTTTCTTTATGTCGCTGACCGACTTTTACCCAAAAACACATTAAGCATGAGCTTCCGCTTTGCTTGGCAGCAAATTAATCGTGATCGTTATCGCAGTTCTATTCAAATATTGGCTTTTTCGTTAACCCTAATGGTCATGCTGGTGATTGCGATTGTGCGTAATGATTTATTGCAAGATTGGCAGAAAAATTTACCGCAAGATAGCGCTAACTTTTTTGCGATGAATATTCAAAGTTATCAACTGGACGATTACCAACAGGATCTAAAGCAAGCAGGGTTTACTCTCTCAACGGCTTTTCCTATGGTACCTGGTCGATTAATCAGTATTAATTCAGTAAAAGTGAAAGAAGATGAGCGCTATGCACAAGATCCTGCGGTGCAGCGAGATCTTGTCTTAAGCGGTAGCGAGCAATTGCCCCTCGGTAATATTATTACGGAAGGTACATGGTTTGGCCCAGCAGCAAATAAACAACTCTCAATCGCTGAAAGCCTTGCTAAACGGTTGAATCTTTCGCTCGCGGATGAATTAGTATTTGATGTGGCCGGGCAAAATATAACAGCGACGATCAGCAGTATACGAAAAGTAGATTGGGGAAGTATGAAACCCAATTTCTATATTTTATTCTCGCCAGACATTGTCACTGAATTACCTTTAAATTATCTCACCAGTTTTTATGTACCTGATACTCAGAGCCAAGACTTAACCCAAATTATTCGCCAGTACCCGAGTATTACGTTACTGGATATGAGTCAGGTATTAATACAAATACAAGGCTTATTATCTCAGGTCACGTTAGCCGTTGAGTACCTGCTAATTTTAGTTTTAGTGGCGGGTATGTTGGTGCTATTAGCTGCCTTGCACTCCAGTTTAGATGATCGATTGCAGCAAGGTGCGGTATTAAGAACGTTTGGCGCGAAACGTATTCAGCTGCAAAAGATACAGTGGATTGAATTTTTGTTATTAGGAGCGCTGGCAGGGTTACTTGCGGTTATTGGAGCAGAAGTTATTTGCTGGTTGCTGTATCAGCGTTTATTTCAAATCCCTTATGAATGGCATTTATCTTATTGGCTCTGGTTACCTTTAGTCGCTGCGGTATTAATTGCTGGGTTAGCACATCGAAGCTTAACCGTTGTTATTGATCAGCCTCCTCTGGTTATTTTAAGAAAACTATAGTGGTCATTGTTTTGAGAAGTCTATGAAAAGTAAAGTTAGTATTAATATCATTATGGGGTTTCTTGGGGTAGGTAAAACCACCGCAATATTGGACTTATTGCAGCAAAAACCCAAAGATGAAAAGTGGGCTGTTTTGGTTAATGAATTTGGTGAGGTGGGCATTGATGGTGCGATACTTTCAGCTGAATCGGGCATGACCATTAGTGAAGTTCCTGGTGGTTGCTTATGTTGCGTTTCTGGCATCCCCTTTCAGGTTGCCTTATCGAATTTAATTGCTCAGCAGCAGCCTGATCGTATTTTGATAGAACCGACAGGCTTAGGTCACCCAAAGAATTTAATCCGAAACTTAACCAGCAAAGAATACGCTCAGCATACACAACTGAAAGCTTCTATTTGTTTAATTGACCCTAGGCAATTAAAAGATCCGCGCTATCAATCTCATGAAACCTTTAATGATCAGTGTTATTTCGCTGATGTTTTGGTCGCGAATAAAACGGATCAATGCAGTACGGAAGATAAAGACAATTTTTATCAATTCGCCAATCACATAATTCCAGCAAAAAGTGTTGTTGGCTGGGTAGAAAATGGTCGGTTGGATATATCTTGGTTAGATTACAATCGAGATGAAGGGCGACAGAGTAAAGGGACTCAAGTTAGTCATGAGCATGCGCACTCAGGTAAAGCTGGCAGCGATATTATGTCTCCAGTCAGTTTAGAGCAGGGCGAAAGATATCGCGCGTTCGAAAACCAAGGGATGGGGTATTATTCTTTGGGCTGGCTATTTTCAGAAGATCAAATATTTGACCAAAAATTATTAAGCCAATGTTTAATGTTATTAGAAGTAGAAAGAGTTAAGGGCTTAATGATTACTGATATGGGCGCACGAGTTATGAATCTTCGTGAGCAAGTATTTTCTGAGATGCCGACGCGGAAATTATCCGTTAGCCGACTTGAAATCATTGATGATAAAGAAATAAACAAGGAGGTCATTGAAGGACTGTTATTAAAATGTCTTCTTTAATAACAAATACTATTTAAACATTAGTTTTAATGATTCGTATGTAGATATATAACCAGCCTCTTCTAAACTTGAATCAACGACTTAAGTTTGGAAATATTATGAAAATTTACAGTGTCTGCCTTATCCCTTTAATGCTTATATCTTTAATTAGTTCGGTCAATGCTGATGTCGGAAGTGAGTTAGCTCGACTAGAGAAAGAGATTGAAGATATCAGGAGTAAAGTCGGCTTAGAAAAAAAGAATGCTTCGAAACTCAAATTATATGGGTCTTTTCGTCCAGTGATCACAGCAGAATCTGATGGCTCAGACTCCGCAGTCGATGTAAGAGATGCACTTTCGAGATTTGGTTTATCTGGGCAGGCGTCGGTTTTAGAATCAAGTACGGCATTTTTTAATGGTGAATGGAATGTCAAAATGGCAGATGAGGGCCAAATAGACGGTGCTCGTTTGGCTTTAGTGGGTATTAGGGGCGACTTTGGAGAACTTGCCGTCGGTAAGCAGAGACCGCCGCACTATAGCTTGATCGCTGAGCACGTCGATATTTTTAATCATGCCTCAAGCCCTTATGCGTACGATAATATAGGGCCATTCTTTATCGATAATATGACCACTTATCAATACAGTAATCAAACTCTAGATTTCAGACTTGCCATGAGAACAGATGGGAATAGTGGCAGTGATACCGATGATTTACTTAACATTGGATTATCATTTAATGCAGATGATTTTTATATTGCTACAGCATATCTAAAATCAACCTCGCCAAGTATTGGTGCGGGGGGAGCTGATGAGGAAGGGGATGAATTCGAAAATATCGCCTTAGCTACTTATATCAACTTAACTCAAGTGTATCTTGCGGCGGCTTATCAAGGTGTGACCAAAACGCCAGAAGTTGGAGATGAGCTGAATATGAGTACATTAGATGTTTCAGCCGCTTATTCATTGCCAAGTCGATATAAATTAAAAGCTGGATTCTTTATCTTCGACGATGATGTTGATGGTACCTCAAGCGCGAAACATCAAGGTATTAACCTTACTCTAGAAAGGCAGTTAGCCGATAATATTCGAGTTCATATTGAGTATTTAACGAAAGATTATGATGAGAGAGATACTCTCTCGGCTCTAAGCTTTGGAATGCGTTATGATTTTTCGAGTGATTTATAATTGAGGCTTAAAGTATGAAACCCTTATTATTTCTCAGTTTATTATTAGTCAGTCATATTAGCATGGCCCTTACTATTGTCGGAGATGATGCCTATCCTCCTTATTCTTTCAAAGAAGCTGGTAAAGTTACTGGTATATATAGTGACATCATCAATAAAGCACTAATCATAATGAAAGATAATTCGAAGCTTACGGCTATGCCTTGGAAAAGAGGGCTGAGTGGTCTCAAACTTAAAACCTTAGACGCGCTCTACCCCCCTTATTACCGTCCTGAGCAGAGACCCTATATGAGTTATTCTACGGACATATTGGACGAAACACTGGTGATTGTATGCAATAAAATAATCGCTGATAAGCTAGACCATTTTCCTGCAAGCTATCAGGGTATCAGCCTTGGTCAAAATGCGGGTTTTGCATCCGGAAAAGTCGTTGATGATGCAGTTAAATCGAATATTATAAAAATTTATGAAGCCAAAGGTATGGCGGCCAATCTAAAAAAGTTAATAAAGAAACGAGTAGATTGTTATGTTAATGACCGACTATCCATACTGTATGAGCTAAAGAAAATGGAAGGGAAGGGTGAGTATGATGGTAAAAGTATTGTTGAAACACACATTCTTGGTGTGGAAAAAGGCTATTTAGCGGTCAATAAAGAGTCATCAAGCAAGATAAAATCTTTCCTCCAGGATTTCAACAAAACGATTGAAGTGATGAAAGAATCTGGCGAAATCAAGCAAATCATCTCGAAGTATACGCAATAAATTATTGGCTATAATCTGTAAGACGGATAAATGTTTTTAAGACGTATGATTAAAAACATTTATCTTGTCGCCTTCTTTATCAATAAAATGTTGTTTTAAAGTTGCACGAGCTTAGTAGATAAGTTAAAAGTGCATATCTGTAGTATCTCTATAAAAACTAACAGTACTGATTCGGCATGATTAATACCTTGGGGTTCTAATGGCAATAGCCAATATTCTAGTCGTAGAAGACGAGCAAGCGATTGCAGAAATGATTATGACCAGTTTAGAGCTGGCGGGTTATCAGGTAAAGCGTGCGGCCAATGGCCAAATTGCCTATCAAATGGTTCTCGATGATGCGCCGGATTTAATTCTTGCGGATTGGATGATGCCTATGATGACAGGGCTGGAATTGGCTCAACGATTGAAACGCGAAGACAATACCGCTGAAATTCCGATTATATTATTAACCGCTAAATCCGAGGAAGACGATAAGATTAGCGGCTTTGAAGCCGGTATTGATGATTATGTGGTTAAACCTTTCTCGCCGCGGGAATTATTAGCTCGAATTAAGGCTGTTTTACGTCGAGGTAATGCCGATGTTGAAGGTAAAGGGTTAAGCGCAGGACAATTAGTGTTAGATCGCTCTGCGAAGAAAGCGAATATTGCCGGAGATGATATCAATCTAGGCCCAATTGAATTTCGTTTGTTAGAGTTTTTCATGTTGCACCCTGATCGCGTATACTCCCGCGAACAATTACTCGACCGAGTATGGGGAGGCAATGTGTATGTAGAAGATAGAACGGTAGACGTACACATTCGTCGTTTACGAAAGAGTATTTCGATCTCGAATCATGAAACTATGATTCAAACAGTTCGTGGAGCGGGATACCGTTTCTCAGCTGAAGACTTTAAGTCTAAATAGCCTTTAACCCAATTGGTTTTGGCCTTTATTCAACGTTGTAAGGATGTAGTATTTTGCAACAAATAGCTTGGCAGCGTGAGTTACTACGCATTATTTTTATCGTAGCAACCGCCACCGCCGCTGGTATGACCTTTGAAAGACCGCTCTTAGGTGCTTTGATTGGGTTAGCTGTTTCTCAAATATTAATGTTTAAGCGCTTAAATGAGCTGTTTAAATGGAGTAATAATCTAGGTCCAGCTCCACAGGATAGTGGTTTGGTGGGTTATAGCGCTGATATATTGATTCGCAAAGAGCGGGTTTTAAATAAAAAAATTGCCCGACAAACCAAGCAGTTAAAACGTATTGCAGAAGGTATCGAGTCACTGCAAGACGGTGTACTGATTGTTGATCAAGCAGGCTATATGAACGCGTTCAACCGTGCTTCTTGCCACTTATTAGGACTGAGAGTTGATACGGACAAAGGTCAGCATATTACCAACTTGATACGTGCACCTCGATTCGTGAAGTACTTTGAAAAAGGCGATTATAGTGAAGTGCTTGAGCTGGAAAGCC
The DNA here is from genome assembly GCA_913019965.1 of uncultured Oleispira sp. Taxonomy (GTDB): domain Bacteria; phylum Pseudomonadota; class Gammaproteobacteria; order Pseudomonadales; family Oceanobacteraceae; genus Oleispira. The sequence goes on along the minus strand of CAJVZR010000015.1, from coordinate 22,873 downwards.
CGCATCGTTTGAATCTTATTGTTCAAGTCCAAGTGACTCAGTTTGGTATCGACCAGAAAGTCATCATTGTGCGTGATGTGACTGAACGACAGCGTGTTGAACAAATGCGTCAGAACTTTATTGGTGATGTCTCTCATGAATTGAGGACGCCATTAACCGTGGTTAACGGTTATTTAGAGATGCTGGCGGATTCTGATATGAACCCTGGGATTATGCGAGCAGTTCGTCAAATGAGCGAACAAACTGAGCGCATGAAGAGCTTAGTCAACGACTTATTACACCTATCAAAATTAGAAAGTAATAATGCCGGTATTGGTAATGAATGGTTTGAATTTCAACCCTTGTGTGCCGTCAGTGTAGATCAATTAAGAGCTTATACTCCGGTATCACTAACCGGAGAAAAATTTCCTGAAGCGGTTATTCATTGTGATTGTGCGAGTGATATTGAGATTTTAGGCTTTGCCGATGAGATCAGTTCAATATTGAGTAACCTAATCACTAATGCAATCAAGTATGGTCGTAAAGAAGGGAAAGCCGCTCAAGTCCATATCAGTATTAAGGACCACAATCATGGGATAGAAATCGCTGTAGCGGACCAAGGGGAAGGCATTGCTCCTAATCATTTAGCACACTTAACGGAGCGTTTTTATCGTGTCGATGAGTCACGTGAGTCGACCATTGGTGGCTCGGGGTTAGGGCTAGCGATTGTGAGACATGCTTTAGAACATCATGATGCCCAGCTTAAAATAGATTCTACCCTAGGGCGTGGCAGTTGTTTCAGCTTTACTATTCCAGCTGAGCGAATTCGCTATAAATCGCAATAAGCCAGTCAATAGATTCTGTTTATTTAAAGATAAGGCATAAAAAAGGGGCTTCTATTATAAAATAGAAGCCCCTTTTTTGTTCTTAGCTAGAGTGATCTAGCATGTTAACTCTTTCAGAGTTAGAACTTGTATTCTAAGCCAATGCCGTAGTATTCGTTGCTACTATCATCGCCAAACTCTTCATCAGTTGCGAAAGCATAAGCTTTAGCACCTTTTGCTAGCTTGTAGTCAACACCAAGGCTATAGGTTTTAGCGTCGTCTTTAGCAATATCAGATTCACCGTACTGAGCTTTCAATTTAACATCTGAGTTAAGCTTGTATGCTGCAGAATAAACCCAGCCATCTTTATTTTGACCCGCTTGCTGTTGAGTCTCCCAAAGGCCACCCAAGGTAATACCTGCTACTGAATATTGAGCAACCAAGCGTGTTACGTCGATACCGTTTGCTTCAACATCGGTATCATAAGCAACAGCTGCGTAGAACTTTTTGCGAGAATAAGTTAAAGAACTAGAAGTCCCGTCATTAACTGTCTCATCTTCAGAAGCAATGTGTGCAACCGTAGCCACTAAACCGGCGATTTTAGGGGTGTTATATTGAACTGAATTAGCTGTACGGTTATCACTTTTGGTGATTACACTTTTGATATCGCCTTCAAGATCATTGAACAGATCGATTTTCTTTTGAGCTTTCTTTAATGGAGTATCGAATTGACCAACGATAACCTGACCGAATCCACCTTTAATACCGGCGAAGATATTACGCTGGCTGAAAGTTTGACCGCCTTTATCGCCGTCATCTACTTGTGTTTCGTATTCTGCTTTATACACGCCTTGTAGATCGTGCTTAAGATCGATCTTGCCTTTAACACCTAAGCGAGAAGCGTTTGAAACAAGTTCAGAAATGCTCGCATCACCTTCTTGAGTATTTTGAACAGAAACATTGATCTTGCCATAAAACTTAGGCAATTCGATTTCTACTTTTTCAGCGTTGGCAAAGGCCGGTAATACGGCTGCAATAGCTAGAGATAGAGCTGTCTTTTTCATTATTCATTCCACTTTCTGTTTTAATTCTATAAGCAACTACGCTGTCATAGTTGCTTATGTCTGTTGTTTTTAAATTCGTGACGATTATGTTTCAAGTTTGTTACAGAAATATTACGAGATGACAGTAATATTTCAAATTTATGAAACTTGTGTGAATCTTACTATGTCTTGATACGAATAGAGGCACAAGGGATTACCCAATGAAGCCTCTAAATTGAACAAATTCAGGCAAGTTTAATGCATAAAGTTTAGTCAATATTGGCGAAAAGTCATTGAGCTTTGACAATGGATAGGGAATAAATGAAAAAGCCCACGCTAAGGAAGGCTTAGCGTGGGCTTTTTAGAAGAAGCAGGTGGCTTAAAGCTTATAGGTCGCTTTGAGTTTGCTCTTCCATTTCTGATAGTGAGCTATGGCGTACATCGGTACCGCTCACCAAGTAGATAACTTGCTCACTGATATTACGAGCATGATCACCAATACGTTCGATCGCACGTAAAATCCATAAGATATTAATGGCTTGGCCAATAGAGCGTGGATCTTCCATCATATAGGTGATGAGTTCGCGTATCGCTGAAGCGTACTGGTCATCAACCATCTTATCATTGCGCACAACTTCAATAGCACCGCCGATATCGTGGCGAGCAAAAGCGTCTAGCGCATCGGAGATCATTTTTACAACCGCTGTGCCCATGTGACGAATTGCTTGATGGCAGATCTTAGAGCTAGCTTGGCTACCATTAGCGACTTCTAACGCGTGAATGGCAATCTTAGTCGCTTCGTCGCCGATGCGCTCTAGATCTCGTACTACACGTGATACTGCTAATACCATACGCAAATCAGACGCAGCAGGCTGGCGACGTACCAATATGTGGGTACATTCTTGGTCGATGTTCACTTCCATGTCATCAACGTCGTCTTCACGTTGAATGATCTTATCGGCCGAACTGGTATCACCACTGCAAATAGCTTCAATCGCATCCGATACTTGGCGTTCTACCAAGCCGCCCATAGAAAGCATCTGGTTACGAATGGCTTCCAAGTCAGCATTAAACTGCTGAGAGATGTGTTGGTTAAAATTCATGTCCATTATTCTTCTCCTTATTTAAGACAGGGCTTATCCAAAACGGCCAGTAATATAAGCTTCGGTTAACTCGTGTTGAGGCGTCGTGAAAACTTGATCAGTAGGGTTTACTTCGATCAATTGACCAAGGTGGAAATACGCTGTGCGTTGTGACACTCGAGCAGCCTGCTGCATGGAATGGGTCACGATAGCAATGGTGTATTTTTCACGTAAATCATCGATCAGTTCTTCAATTTTCGCCGTCGCGATGGGGTCCAATGCGGAGCAAGGTTCATCCATCAAGATAACTTCTGGGTCAACCGCAATGGTACGGGCAATACACAGACGTTGTTGCTGACCACCAGAAAGGCCTGTGCCTGGGGCATGCAAACGATCTTTAACTTCGTTCCATAAACCAGCGCGTTGTAAGCTCTTTTCTACGGTTTCATCCAGCTCAACACGGCTTTGTGCTAGGCCGTGAATTCGAGGGCCATACGCTACGTTATCATAAATAGATTTAGGGAATGGGTTTGGCTTCTGAAATACCATACCAACACGTGCACGTAATGGCACAGTATCAACTTTAGGGTCATAGATATTTTCATTATCTAATAAAATCTCACCCTTAATATTACAAATATCGATGGTATCGTTCATGCGGTTCAATGTGCGCAAGAACGTCGACTTACCACAACCGGATGGACCAATTAATGCGATCACTTCGTTTTCGCCAATGTCTAGGCTTACGTCATGAATCGCTTGCTTGTCACCGTAAAAAACATCGACGTTACGTGCCGACAGTTTTGCTTTTGGGCTTAGTGGAATGCCGGTCGTCTTGTGGTTTTCTATAAGTTGCATATTCGTTATCTCTATTAATTCTTTGCAGTATTAATTCTTTAAAATTCGTTTTCCGTTCAGACTACCAGCGGCGCTCTAGGCGACGACGAAGAATGACGGCGGTGGTATTCATAACCACTAAAAATGATAATAAAACTAAGATGGCACCGGATGTACGCTCTAAGAAAGCACGTTCTGGGCTATCAGACCATAAGAAAATCTGTACGGGTAAAACGGTAGATGGATCATTAATGAATCCAGGTACGTCTACCACAAATGCGACCATACCAATCATAAGCAAAGGCGCTGTTTCACCCAATGCTTGAGCCATACCCAAAATAGTACCTGTTAGCATACCCGGCATAGCCAGTGGTAAAACGTGATGAAAAACAACTTGGTTTTTCGACGCGCCTAAACCATAAGCCGCTTCACGAATCGACGGTGGCACCGCTTTAATCGCAGCACGAGCTGAAATGATAATTGTAGGTAAGGTCATTAGGGTTAGTACAAGTCCACCTAATAATGGAGTAGAACGAGCAACACCAAAAATATTAATGAAGATCGCCATACCTAATAAACCAAAAATGATCGAAGGTACTGCTGCAAGGTTGTTAATATTGATTTCAACAATCTCAGTTATGCGGTTGCGAGGAGCGAACTCTTCTAAATAAATGGCTGCTGCAACCCCAATAGGGAAAGACAATATTAAGGTAACCATCAAGGTTAACAATGTACCTTTAATTGCACCGTGAATCCCTGCAAGCTCAGGCTCACGAGAATCACCGTTAGTAAAGAATAAGGTATTGAAGTGACTATCAAGTTGACCTTCTTCTATCCAAGTCATTAACCAAGCGAGCTGCTGTTCAGATAAGCGACCGTTATCAACAACGTCATTGCCGAAGTCGTGTTTAAACCACTGGTCTACATCATCGTCCATTAGTAGCTCAATGGTTACGGTTGAATCGATGGCCGTTGGATTGGCTAGTACCAATTCTTGTAATTGCCAAGCAGCACCAGGGCTGATGAGCTTAAACAATTCACGTTTAGCTTTGCGGCCTTTTGGCTTTACGCTTTTAGCGAAGTGACGTTTAATTAAGCCTTCAAAGTTAGCAAAGCGAATGTCTTCTATGCTGCTATCTTTATTGATGCCTAAGTAACCACTATCTAATGTGATTTCTGTGGTTAGGCTTGTTTGTTTAAACACCGATGTGCCTTTGCTAGCAATATCGGTAAATAAAACCACTAGGCATAGCATGCCAAAGAAAACCGATACCATGCCATAAAGGCGGAAGCGTGTTTCTGCAGCACGGCGGCGAGCTAAACTTAATTCAACCTTTTCACGGGTTGTTAGGTTTGTCGTAGTCATAGTTGTTGCTTCAGTTGATGTCTTTGAATTAGTCGCTTTTGAATTAGTCATACTGCTCTCGATATTTCTGTACGATCTTCAAGGCAACGAAGTTCAATACCAATGTTGAGATGAATAGGACTAAACCTAATGCAAATGCGGCTAAGGTTTTAGGAGAATCAAACTCTTGGTCGCCGACCAATAACGTTACGATTTGAACCGTTACTGTGGTTACGCTATCCAGTGGATTCGCGGTTAAGTTTGCCGCTAAACCTGCCGCCATAGCAACAATCATGGTCTCACCAATCGCACGAGAAACCGCTAGCATTACCGCACCGACAATACCGGGTAAAGCGGCAGGAATAACCACCTGACGAATAGTTTCGTTTTTAGTTGCGCCTAGACCATAGCTACCATCACGAAGTGATTGCGGTACGGCGTTAATAACATCATCAGATAATGATGATACGAAAGGAATAATCATTACACCCATGACAAGGCCTGCGGCTAAAGCACTTTCAGAAGAGACTTCTAAGCCTAAGTCTGTGCCTAATACTCGAATAAAGGGGGCAACGGTAAGCGCGGCAAAAAACCCATAAACGACCGTTGGAATACCGGCTAGCACTTCTAAAGCAGGCTTTGCGTATTTACGTACATTTTCAGAGGCGTATTCAGAAAGATAAATAGCCGCCATTAAACCAACAGGAACCGCAATAATCATCGCGATGGATGAAATTAATAATGTACCCGCAAATAAGGGGACGGCGCCAAAGCTACCGGATGACCCTGATTGATCTGCACGTAATGCGACTTGAGGAGACCAGGTTGTACCGAATAAGAATTCTAATGGGCTGACTTTCTGAAAGAACATCCAAGCTTCAATTACTACGCTGGCTAAAATGCCTAGGGTTGTTAATACCGCAATACCAGAGCTGGCCAGCAATAGCATGTTAACGATGTTTTCCATTTCTGTACGGGCACGCAGTTCAGGCTTAATACGACGGTAGGTCGCTGCAAAACAGATTAGACATAAGCTCAGCGCAATGCCTGAATTCAATAATAACGTGCGTTCGTTTAATGCAGCTAAGTGGCTTACCGCAGGCATTAGGCTTGCGTCGGCGGCTAAGCCAGAACCTGTGGCAAGATTATGGACCTTGCTGATGGCGAGTTGAATTTGGGCAGAATCACCGGCTTGAATTTCAGCGGGTAGTTGCGCAACTAATAGATGATTAATGACGGGGCCTTCTAATAAGTGCCAAGACATTAATAAAATCAATGCAGGTACACCTGTCCATAAGGCCATCAAGGTGCCGTAATGATCAGGTAAGGAATGCATTCGCAGTCCTTGGTTCGATATTGTTCGTGCGCGGTTACGGCCTAAGAAATAGGCGCCTCCGAGAACAATAATGACGATGATGAGCAGGCTACTAAAGTTCATGTGCTTGTTTGTCTACCAATTATTTTGAGTTTCTTTTTAATACGAAAAAGCCGAGACCTATTCTGATGAGAGAATAGGCCTCGGCGATCGGTACTACTTTAGACTAGACTTATTTCTTAGCCAGAGTCGTTAAATTCTTCACTGTACTCAATACTTTAGTACGTTCTTCGTCAGTCATTGGGATCATACCTTTTTCAGCTAGGTAGCCGTATTCGCCCATGGCTTTCTCAGAAGTAAACTCAGCTAAGTATTCTTCGATACCAGGGATTACACCGATGTGAGCCTTCTTAACATAGAAGTATAAAGAGCGGCTTACAGGGTAATCACCTTCAGCGATCGCATCGAAGGTTGGTAGTTTACCATCAATAATTGAACCTTGAACCTTATCTGAGTTTTGTTCTAGGAAACTATAACCAAATACACCTAAAGCAGAAGGGTTAGCGACTAGTTTCTGAACGATAAGGTTATCGTTTTCGCCAGCTTCTACATAAGCACCGTCTTCACGAACACCGTGGCAGATTGCCTTGTACTTCTTCTTATCTTGCTTCTTGATCGCTTTAATGAAAGGGAAAGCTTTACAACCACCTTCAAGTGCTAGTTCAGCAAATGCATCACGAGTACCTGACGTTGGTGGTGGGCCTAATACTTCAATTTTAGTCGCTGGTAGCGTTGGGTTGATTTCATTCCACATTTTGTATGGGTTATCAACTAAGGTCTCGCTGCCATCTGGGTTAGGGATGTTCTTGCCTAAGGCTAGAAAGATCTCGCGACGAGTTAAAGAAATCTGCTTAGCCGCTGTAGTATTGGCTAGTACGATACCGTCATAACCCACGGTTATCTCAATGATGTCTTTAACGCCGTTCTTCGCGCAAAGATTGATTTCAGAGCTTTTGATTGCACGAGAAGCGTTGGTGATATCTGGAGTAGCACTACCTACACCCGAACAGAACAACTTTAAACCACCGCCAGAACCGGTAGATTCAACTTTAGGCGTCGCGAACTTAGTCGACTTACCAAAACGCTCTGCTACTACAGTAGAGAATGGGTAAACTGTAGAAGAACCCACAACGCTGATGTAATCACGCTGGGCGTTGGCTGACATGCTGATTGCAGAGGCTGCAAGAGCAGCACTTAGAGCTAATAATTTTTTCATCATCATTTCCTATCTAATTGTCATTCTTGCCTAGACCTTTCTAGGTAAGAAGTATTTGTTCGAACTCAGGTATCGAGTGCTTATTCAGTGATGAGAAGTATCTATTAGCAATGTTACAGAAATATTACAGGTTGCAGACTTATTACACTTTCGTGGCAATTAGGTTGCATTTAGATTGCAGTTGGATTGCATTTAAATGACAGGAAATGGCTATAACCCTCTAATCATGGGGCTTTAGGAGGTATTGCTGATGAAAAGGAATTAAATTGGATTAAATGTTCCAAACAGGTATGGATCCTGCTCTATCACTATTAAATCACAGTCAATAGCCACTGTTTTAGCAGTGTAATGAGGTGTTTATGGGTGCAAAGCGTGGATTTATCACAAGGAATGGTTTGCCCGATCATTATTTACAGCAAGCTTCAATATGGTTTGATCCTATTGTCGAAACCATTATTGAGCACCACAATAGTGCAAGTAAGGGGGTAAATAAGACCATCGTGATCGGAATCAATGGCTGCCAAGGGTCCGGCAAGACAACTTTAGCGGATTACCTCAGTACCTGCTTGCAAGATCGAGGTCTGCGAGCGATTGCCATCTCAATTGATGATTTCTATCTGACTCGTCAGCAGAGGCAGCAATTGGCAGTGGATGTACACCCACTCCTATCAACTCGGGGAGTTCCGGGCACTCACGACCTAGAATTAGCGATTGAGACCCTGAATAACTTGGCCTCACGCCACCAGGGTGAAGTAAAAGTCCCCAGATTTAATAAAGCACAAGATGAACGCTTGCCAGAAGAAGAGTGGCCAGAAGTCACGACTCCATTAGATATTATCATCCTAGAAGGTTGGTGTGTTGGCATTACGGCAGAAGCGGAAGAAGTATTATTAGAGCCAATCAATGAGCTGGAATCGCTGCAAGACCCTGAGGGTGAATGGCGGCATTATATCAATCAGCAGTTAGTAACGAACTACCCCGAGCTTTGGCAGATCATTGATCGCTTAATCATGCTGCAAGCCCCAAGCTTTAGTTGTGTCTATCAGTGGCGCTTAGAGCAAGAGCAAAAGCTACAGCAGCAAGTTAACTTAGCGCCTACTGTTGAGATGAATAATCATATTATGCAGGCCGATGAACTGCAGCAGTTTATTCAGCACTATGAACGTTTAACTCGCCATAGTTTGAAATACCTTCCGCAGAACTGCCAGCATTTATTTCAGCTTACTCCCAAGCGCCAAGTCGCCGCTTATCTAGCGCCAAATCCTTTACCCAACGACCCTCGATATGGTTTGCATGAGGTTAAGTTGGATGGTGTGAAGTTGGACAGTGTGAAGTTGGACAGTGTGAGCGAGGCTGATAAATGAAACCGTCCAATAAAGAAGTGAATTGGTTAATCTTCAGTGATCTTGATGGTTCTCTATTAGATCACGATAACTATAGCCATCAAGCCGCGGATAAACGTTTACTCGAGCTAACCCAAAAACAGATTCCATTGATTTTGACCACCAGTAAAACCCGTGCAGAAGTGATGACTATTCGTCAGGAACTGAACAATCAGCACCCATTTATTATTGAAAATGGTGCGGCGATTTATATCCCACGCGGCTATTTTTCCAGTAAGCCTAATCAGTGCATAGAGCTAGATGATTTTTGGGTTTATCGCTTAAGTGAACCTCGTAGTTACTGGTTAGCTCTCCTTAATAAAGCCAAAAAACAGTTTCCCCACAGCTTTAGTCATTTTGCCGCGATGAAAGAAGAGGTTATTGCGCAGGTGACGGGGTTGTCGTTAGCGCAGGCGCAATTAGCCAATCAACGAGAATATGGTGAGCCGATTTCCTGGCTTGGGGTTGATAAAGCCAAGCAGGAATTCATTCACTGGTTACAGGATCAAGGTGGCCATGTTTTACAAGGAGGGCGCTTTTTACATTTAAGTGGGCCTTGCGACAAAGGGCAGGCCCTCGCTTGGCTAGCACAAGAATATAAAAATCAAGCTGCGGCTGCGGATTTTAAAACTATTGCTATTGGCGACAGCGGTAATGATGTTGCCATGTTAGAGCAAGCGGATCTTGCGCTGATTATTCGCTCGCCCGTTCATTCTCCCCCTAAGTTAAAAAGAGTCAGAGGCTTTTTTATCTCTGACGAGTTTGGCCCCCGAGGTTGGAGTAGTGGCTTAGGCAAAATTCTATAACTCAAGTATTTCATAATTTAAATAATAAGGAGCTGTTATGGCTGACTTCTATCAAAATGGCATAGTTACAACCTTGCACAATTTATCTCGCCGCCCAGTTGAAGAGATAGAAAGTGAATTACGAACCTTTAGCAAAAGGCGACCTATGTCGTTAATTTTGCCGTCGCTCTTTTCGGAATTAGAAGGCGAGGCGCTGCCCAATATCGTTAGGCACTTAGAAGGCGCTGACTATTTAAATGAAATTGTTATTGGTTTGGATCGGGCTGATGAAGCGCAATATCGCCATGCCCTCACATTTTTTAATAAACTGCCCCAGCACCATCGAGTACTTTGGAATGAAGGGCCAAGATTACAAGCACTGGATGCTGAATTGCAGGCATTAAATTTAGCGCCCAAGGAACTAGGTAAAGGCCGAAATGTTTGGTATTGCATGGGTTATACCTTAGCGTCTAATCGCTCAGAATCGGTTGCCTTACACGATTGCGATATTGTGACTTACGACAGAGAGTTACTCGCACGACTTATCTACCCGGTTGCCAATCCAAGGTTTAACTATGAATTTTGCAAAGGCTTTTATGCTCGGGTAGCCGATGGCAAGATCAATGGCCGGGTGAGCCGCTTATTAGTGACGCCTTTATTACGTGCGTTGAAAAAAATATTTGGCGAAATGGAATACCTGCAGTTTATGGATAGCTTTCGCTACCCATTAGCAGGGGAGTTTTCATTTCGTAAAGATGTTCTCAATGATATTCGAATCCCAAGCGATTGGGGGTTAGAGATTGGGGTGCTTTCTGAAATGCATCGCAACTACGCTAATAACCGTTTATGCCAGGTTGATATTGCCGATATTTATGATCATAAACATCAGGATTTATCTTTCGCAGACGATCAAGGTGGACTATCAAAAATGTCCATTGATATTTCTAAGGCACTGTTTAGAAAACTCGCCACTCATGGCAAGACCTTTAATACGGAAACCTTTCGTTCGATTAAAGCGACTTACTTTCGTATCGCCCTCGATTTTATAGAAACCTATCATAATGATGCCGTCATGAATGGCTTAACTCTAGACATTCACCAAGAAGAAAAAGCGGTAGAGCTGTTTGCACAAAATATTATGAAAGCGGGAGAAGCCTTTTTAGATAAACCCATGGAGACCCCTTTTATTCCAAGCTGGAATCGGGTAATCAGTGCTAAGCCCGATATTTTAGAGCGCTTATATGAGGCGGTAGAAGAGGATAACAAGGAGTTTATGTCACGATGAGTTTATTTGATTCTGCATTATTAACCCGCAGTCAGCATTTACTGGAGCAAATTTATCATCAAACGGATATTGGTATGACGTTTGATGAATTAGCCGGGAAATTGTTAAAAGAAATGCGTTTAGAGAATGCAGGTCATCAAGTAGCTTCTCATGAATCAATGCAGTTGAATGATTTATGGGATCAATCAACGACCATCATGATTACGTATGGAGATAGCTTTTTATCGGATAAAGAAAAACCACTGGTTAGTTTAAAGTATTTTCTCGATGAGCATTGTGAGGGCTTGGTCAATAGCGTACATATACTACCCTTTTTTCCTTTCAGCTCTGATGATGGTTTTTCGGTGATGGACTTCTCTAGTATTAATGAAGCCCTTGGCGATTGGAGAGATATTGAAAATATTAGCCAAGATTATCGCTTAATGGCGGACTTGGTTATTAATCACTGCTCAAGTCGTAGTTTATGGTTTCAAAATTTTATTAAGGGTCGTGGCCCTGGACATGATTATTTTTATACTGAGTCGGCAAGTGCGGACTTGACACAAGTCGTGCGGCCAAGAACCAGTGCTTTATTAAGAGAAACTCAAACAGAGCGTGGTATTCAATATGTATGGTGTACCTTTAGTCATGATCAAGTCGATTTAGATTTTAGAAACCCCGCCGTACTGGTGCAGTTTATAAAAATCATTCGCCAGTATCTGGACATGGGGGTGCGTATCTTCCGTCTTGATGCAATCGCCTTCTTATGGAAAAAAGTTGCTTCACCGAGTATTAATCTAGACGAAACTCATCAAGTTGTGCGCTTATTAAGGTTATTGATTGAGCATGCCCAAGAGGATGCGATTATTATCACTGAAACTAATATTCCAAATCGAGAGAACCTCTCTTATTTTGGTAATGCGAATGAAGCTCACTGCGTCTACAACTTTGCCTTACCACCGTTATTAGTGAATACCTTGTTAACGGGGAATAGTCATCATTTAAAGTTATGGTTGATGACGATGCCGCCAGCCCAATTGGGCACGACTTACTTTAACTTCATCGCATCTCATGATGGTATGGGTCTAAGACCCATTGAAGGTATCTTGGGGGATGAAGAGACTCAAACTTTGGTTGATAGTTTGCAAAGCTTTGGTGGTCGTATTTCTTGGCGTGCATTAGAAAATGAACAAGGTGAAGCGATACAAAAACCGTATGAAGTGAATATCGCTTTATTTGATGCCTTGCAAGGAACTATAAAAGGCAAGGATGATTTAGCCATACCTCGTTTTATTTGTGCCCATAGCATTATGTTTGGTTTAGAAGGCATTCCAGGGATTTATGTTCACAGCTTATTAGCAACGAAAAATGATTATCAGCGTATGGAGCATACAGGCCATAATCGTTCTATCAATCGCCATCAATGGCAGTTCGATGAATTAGAGGTTTTATTAAGGGATAGCTCGAGCCATCATGCAAAAGTATTTTCTGAGTTAAAGCGCTTATTATCGATTCGCCAGCAGCAGTCCGCATTTCATCCTAATGCTACGCAGTTTACTCTGCACTTAGGGGATGAGATTTTTGCTTATTGGCGGCAATCTCACGATAGAAAACAGAGTATTTTTTGTATTAGTAATATCAGTGATCAAGAGCAATCATTTATGCTGTCGGATATTAATCTAATCAGTACAGATGATTGGCATGACTTGATCACTGGTGAAAAATTGACTCGTCAAGATATGCTGATCCAGCTCACGCCTTATCAGACGATGTGGATCAGCAACGGACTAATCGTTATCGATCTTCATAGCGCTGATGCTTAAAGAAGATACCATTATCACCAAACTCCGATAATTTGAAATCAGACGTCAGTTTAATCGTACCAATCTTTTTAGCGCTATTACGGCGATCATTGGCATAACGCTTATTCCAGCGAGGGAAAATAGACGTTCGAATACTCTTACTGGTCGCATAAATATCATAAAGATCTTCACCCGCATTGAGGGTTGTTAAATCGTTACGGAAATCATGAGCACCGGTGGAGAACTTGCCTTTTACATTTTCACTCGGTACAAAATAGATTTGGGTAGGAGCTTTCGCATTACTCGCAGCACTGCCATCTTGATTCGTATCGGCCATTGCATCCACCATTAAGCGCGTTGGCTTACTGGTCACGGCAGAAAATATTAGGCTGGTACCTAGGGTCTCATTGGCTTCGGGTGAAACGTATTGAGACAGTTCGTTAGCAAAGAAATTCTGGTTGTCGCCTTGGCCTGATAATGTATAGAGAGCTGATACGTTTTCAGAGGGTTTATTATCAACAAAAGACTTCCATGCTAAGCCAGGAGCGAAACCACGGTCATTTGGGTCACCAGTCACGGATAAACGTAATAGGCCGCAGTCAGAGCCTTGGAATAGACCGGTATACTCTGAGCTATCCGCGACAAACTGAACTTTCGCGACGGCGCCATGAGCATGAATCGGTTTCTTATAACCCGGAGGGGCAACATCTTTTTGATCATTGACCTTATCCCAAAGTACGCGATTAATTAGGCCTAAAACATCAATCTTTTCGAGTGCAGGGACTTCATCCGCTTTAAACTCCGTGCGCAAAATACCGTTATTCCATAGATGCTGCTGTTTTTCACAACCGGCCCATGAATCATAATTATCAGGAATATTTAAACCCCAAGGTTTAAAGGCGTTATCCACCCCGATTAAACTGCTATTAAGTTGTGGATAATGACGGCGTAATACATCGACCATAGTATTATTTTCGACCCAGTCGATACCTTCAGCCGTATAAGTTTCATCGTTATAATGAGAGGTATAAAAACGGTCGGTAATGAGTCGACGAGAAGCATTCATGATGAAAATCTGGAAAGCGGTTTCACCAAACGCAAACCCTTCAGGGCGAATGGTTTCAGCGAGCTGACCGACTAAAGCATCAATTTGTTCCACATCGTTATTATATAAACGTTTAAGCTGCGCTAGAGTTTCAGCATTGTCAGTTAAGTCTTCGAATTTATTAATCGGCGTCAAACCAATTTGACGACGGAATTCGTTATAACGCGGAACTCCACGCTCACGATCACGAATAATATCGATGGTCGCTAAATCAATATCGCCAACTAGCGGAATTGAAAGGTTGCGCAAGAACTGTGGATAGTTATGCAGGGTTAATGAACCCGGATGAGTAATACCAAAGGAATACCATAAGCGGTTTGCACCTTGGTCACTCATGATATCTTCTGCATCGCCATCACGAGTATCTTCAATCGCAATGCGCTCACTAACAACATTAGAACCTATGTCATAAACTTCTACGTCATCACGTAAAAGAGGGTGCATACGATACACGGCCACAAACTCTTCCGTTAACGTAAAAGCCGTGCCAGCATTATCGGCTTGACGCGAACCTACCAGCCCACCAATGGCATGTTCAAGGAAAGCGGCGTCGTCTAGTTTATCTTTTAATGCCGGATTAAAGCCTAAGGTTTTTTTCACAAAAGAATCTGTTTTAGCTAAATCCTCGGCTAGCTTGGCGACACCATCTTGGAAATCATCGCGGCCTTCGCGATCCCCTAAAAGTCCCCACCAGTTTGCATACATAGCACGTTCGGTAACAGGGTTAGCAATAATCGCTGGAGTCCATTCAACGGTATGAATTTTGGCCATTAAGGCGGCGTTGATTAAGCGGGCTTTATCAAATAGCCATTGGTCGGATCGGCCTGGGTTATTGGCAGCGAGCATATCGGCAATAGCATTATGCTCCGCAACAAAGATTTGATGCAGCATGCTTAGGCCTACCCACCAGTTATCATTAAAACCAGTAATCGGTACACCTGACATAAATTCAGTCGGAATCGTATTATCGTCGTTGACGGTTAAGCGGCCCGCTGAAAATGAACGTACGGCATCAGATTGGCTTTTATTACTGCCGTATAGCTGAGATCCATCCCACCAGTGGGTATTATTATTACGGTAGCTATTAGGGTAGTGCTCTTCATCTATCGTGCGGGTTGGATCCGCTTGAGTACGTTTAATTTCAAGCTGACCAGTGCCCAGTTCATCACCCGGTGGTAGCGGAACGATGATAGGGTCACCCGCTTCACTTTGGCTATGGTCAACCCAGTCGTGTACCATAAATTGAATCCATGCCGCGGCGATAAAGTTTACCGAAGTCGCAGGTTTAAATTCATTACGGCCCATTACCGAGTTACTCACATCCCTTGGATTAGGAATTAGTAAGGAATCGGTTTCACCTTCCGCCGCTGATAATTCAACGTTGCGACCAAAGCGCCGTAAGGCAGAACCTTCCGCAGGATTTTCTAAGTTGTTACAGGTACCATCTTCAGTTCGTGCTGATAAACTGCGATCATCACAAACAATATCTTCGTTGTATTCTCCATAGCGTTCGAAATCAAATAAATTGTTATCGAACAGTTTTTCTCTTTCAAATGCGAGCACTAATAAACCGGCAAAAATGCCCAGTGTTCCAAGTTTAGTCAAAGCGGGCCACGAGACCCATACGGAATTCAACATGCGTAATCCTTAATATTATTTTTATAGTTAAAAGTAAGTATTAATCTTCATGTTTTTACGGTGAGTAACTTTCTTATTATTTTCAGCGCAAGTGATAGCGAAGACTGTGCCAAATATATTTTTACCAGATAAATCAAGGGAGGAATTATAGATGGGAAGTCAGTTTATTTTCGGGTGTTACTTTTAGTAAGTCAGGTTTTTGTAAGGTATAAACGTGAAATGACGGGTATTGAGAATAGTGTTTAATTGCTCTAAAAAACCCACAAAAATATTATTGTATTAAAGCCGACAGAATAAATTCATGAGTGTCGTGATTGTTCTAGAAGATATGCGCCTCGTAATTATTTTAGAAAAGGACTCAGCCCATAAACACCCATGGGCTGAGTTACGATATTTAAAGTTGTCGTTAAAATTAGAGAGCCGATTTGGCAGTTTGTTACTGCAGGGGTTGTGCCAATAATAAAATTGTCTTTGAAATCAGTTGGTTGCTGATTTGGTCTATACTTTAAAAGCTAATTTTGTAACGGGATGAATTCAAGTGGTGCAATGATAGGTATTTGGTGCACTGTAATTTATCAATGGATCAATAGAAGTCGAACGAATATGAAAAATAATGAACAAACTTTTATTAAGTAGGGGCTTCACCTTAATCGAGTTAATCATTGTACTGGTTATAATCGGGGTGCTGGCGGCATTTGTTTTACCTAGATTTGCTAATGTGAGTGATCAAGCTGAATTAGTTCAAGTTCAGGGGGTTGCTGGGGCTTTAAGGTCTGGAGCCTTGACAGTTAAGACTTTGTTTAACAGTCAAGGTCACTCTGTTAGGGTGCAGAACTTACCTGGTTATGGTGATGGAACAATCGATACGAATAATATTGGTTATCCCATTGGCACGACAAAGGGAAATGGTAATGAAAACATCGGAGTAGGAAATGCTGGCTGTGTAGGGGTTTGGAATGGTATTATGATTGATGCCGCCACGGTGGCCCATAATAACAATAATCAGGAGTACCGGTCTTACCGACATACTTCTAATAAGATTTGCAGTTTTGTTTATCGTGGTAGTGGCGATAACGGTAATCGAAATACCGGCTTGTTAGTGATTAAATATGACTCTCGTGATGGCTCTGTCGCGGTGTGTGGCCAGAGAGCTGATATCCCTGCCTGTTAGACTGTCGGCATTAATTTTGATTTGCAGCTGCGATCATAGTATCCGCTAAAACAGTATAAACTTCGGTCCAGGATTGCTTGATCTCCGCTGTAAAAGTTGCTCCAAGTGTTTGTGCTAACATCCATAAAATAGCTTCAGCCACCGTATTATAGTGCTGTGGGCGAACGCCGTATTGTACGTGACGGCGTCCAAGATCTTGCACGGCAGGAACTATGGCATCTAAATTATTAAGACTACTCACAGCCACGCCTAAAATTTGCATGAGCTTTTTACGTTGATCCGTCATATCACTTTTGAACATCGATTTTAAACTAGGGTCGAGTTCGAATAACTTGCTATAAAATAAAGCAGCGGCATCATCGGCAATGGGGGCAATAATATTGAACGTCCGCTGTACATTATCTATTGTGCTGGGATTCATTCTCATTCCTTAAGCAATTTGCTTTCATCATAAGCGATAACTATAAAGTCGGTATTCTTTACAGCTTAGTTAAAGAGCTCGGAATCACCATAGCTTACCGATAAAATTTATCGGAACTTATCCTTGTATTGTTTTAACAATACTAATTCCTAATCGTTTCGCCATGCGGTTCAAATTAGCTCGGTCGATTTTAAGCGTGCGAGCTGCGGCTGACCAGTTGCCATTATTCTGGCTCAGCGCATTACTTATTAGCTGGCGCTGAAAGTTTTCCGTTGCTGATTTAATTCCTATATCCGGGCTTAACGTAATGGCTTCCGGTTGTGGTTGAGGAGGGCTATCGATTGAATTTATCAGCTGTCCGATATGGCCTAATTCAATTGTGATAATGTCTCGAACAGAGGCCACAGGATGATCATTCACTTGGCTGTTTTTAGCTTTAAGTGCTGCTCGATTTATCATATGTTCCAGTTCCCGTACGTTGCCAGGCCAATCATATTGATGCAGGTACTGGCTTACGTGAGGGGAGAATTTGATTTGCTGAATACCGAGTTTACGTCGAATTTGCTCGACAAAATACCCGGCCAATAAGGCAATATCAGTGTCCCTTTCTCGTAAGGGGGGGACGTCGATAGGATAAACGGTTAAACGATGGAAAAGATCCGAGCGAAAACGACCAGCTTCTACTTCTTGGGCTAAATTGCGATTGGTCGCCGCAATGATACGCACATCAACGGTATGAGTTTTGTCTTGGCCAACCGCTTGAATCTCTTGGCTTTGCAAAGCCCGCAGTAATTTACTTTGAACCGCCAGTGGTATTTCACCAATCTCATCTAGAAATAAGGTGCCACCGTCAGCAATAGTGAATTTTCCAGATCGATTCTCATTGGCCCCGGTAAAGGCCCCTTTACGGTGACCAAATAATTCACTCTCGATTAGGTTTTCGGGTAATGCGGCGCAATTCACGTAAACCAGTGGCCCTTCGCTACGACTGGATTGCTGATGCAAGGTGCGGGCAACCAGTTCTTTACCAACCCCAGTCTCCCCAGAAATCAGCGCCGTAAAATCAGATTGAGCAACAATTTGAACTTCTTTTTTAAGCTTGTTCATTACTGGGCTGTTGCCTATAAGTTCACCACCATCTTTGATTAAGGCTTCATGGGTCAGCTCCGCAACAACTTGACGATTATGAGAGGCATGTTGCTCCAGCAGGTTTAAAGTAAGGGCCGTTTTGAGAGAGGCTGCAGACATGGCAGAAATGATATCAAGGGTACGTTGAGGAATATCATCAAAGCTATTGGGAGTTAGGCTATCTAAGGTTAATAAACCAATCAAAACACCTTCAAATAATAAGGGTAAGCCCATGCAAGAGTGCACGGGTAGATCACCCTCCGTGGCTAGTAATAAACCATCATAGGGGTCGGGTAGCTGGCTCTCACTTTCAAAGCGAACCGGCGTTGTACTGGCGCAGATTTGTTGAAAGCGAGGGTGTTGGCTAATCTCGAAACGCCTTCCTAGAGTATCTGGACTCAGGCCTTGTAAAGCTAAGGGCTTAAGACGATCACCTTGGCGAGCGAGGAGGACGACGGCGTCACAGGGTACCGTTTTACGTACTGTGGTTAGTAGACGTTCGAAGCGGTCTTTATTAATGAGTCCACTACTTAGATCGATTGCTAGTTCTATTAAAGAAGAATAAGAAATATTAGCCATAACGAGCCTAGATGAATAACAGAGTAATGAAATTAAATATAACACATGTGAGTCTTATTGACTCTTTTTATGTGTGAGTCTTTATGACTACATGATAGCGATATTATTTATAAGTTGTTGTTTTTAAAGGGTTATATTTATTGGCATACTCTTCGCTATAGCTCAAGTAAGTTTTATTTATCTTGAGGTTTATTCGTCATGTACAGCAACTTCCAATTCTCAGAGCAGCTACCAGCCATTCCTCATGCCGATCGCTTGCAATGGCTTTTAATCGCGGCGAACTGGTTAATGTTATTAGGGTTAGCAGGTACCGTCTTATCGGTAGAAGTGTGTTATGTGTTTGCCGATCATTTCAGTCTTATGACACAAGTGGTCGCCCACATTTCAACGCTAATTTTTGCTACTTTAATTAAGTTTGGCTACATCATGCGCTGCATCGCCTTAAAAGGTTTTGGTGAGCAGCTATGAATCAGTTTGTTAAAGCGCCTTTATGGAGTCTCGCTTTTCGGCCTTTCTTTCTTCTCGCGAGTTTAGCTTCGGTATTAAGTCTCTGCATTTGGTTGGTCTATCTCAACTATGGATTGCTATTGAATCAGCAACAGATACTTCCTGCGGTAGTGTGGCATATACATGAGATGTTCTTCGGCTTTACCTTAATGGTTGCTGTCGGATTTTTATTAACCGCCGTGCAAACCTGGACTGGGTTAAAAAGCTTACAAGGGTATTCATTATTGGTTTTAAGTCTCATCTGGATCAGCATTCGATTATTACTGCTAGCGGACAGAGCTTACTTACCTGGGTTGTTGGTTTTGCAGCTTATCTGGTGGGTAATTGTTTTTTTTAGTTTCTCTCGTTTAATCATTAAAGCGCGCAGCCAAAGAAATTATATTTTCTTACCACTACTTTTTAGTTTAATGCTTTTACAGTTGAATTTTATTTATTGGGGGAGCTTGGGGGAGGTAGAACTCGTCATACATTTAGCCCGTAGTAGCATATTAATTTTTTCAATTATTGTTAGCCTTATTGCGGGACGTATTATTCCGCTCTTTACCCGCAATGGATTTTTATCGGTGCAGATTAAAGGAAAAATTAAATCAACACCTAGGCTTGATTGGGCGCTACTCATATTTTCAATATTGGGGGCGAGTAATTTTTTAATCAGTTATTTTTATATCATGCCTATTAGCCCTGCGTGGGCATTATTAATAGTCGGTGTACTTCACCTTATTCGATTAAGCCAGTGGGCGGGTATTTATACACTGAATAATCCACTGCTTTGGTCATTGCATGCATCTTACCTATGTTTAGCCAGCGGTTTGTTATTAATAGCGATCAGCTTTTATAGCGACCTCGTGAGGATTGCAGATGCCTTTCACTTAATTACTTTAGGTGTGTTTGGCGGCATGATTTTAGCGATGATCAGTCGAGTATCCCTTGGTCATACTGGACGCCCTATGCAGGTTAATAGTTGGATGGCATTGGCATTTTCTATGATTTTTATCGCTGCCATACTCCGCACTGTGCTTGCCATGATAGGGCAGCCGTTATGGGCTTGGAATAGCTCAGCCATATTATGGGTTGCCGCTTTTTCAATCTTCTTACGTTTCTATATTCCTATATTAATAACTCCAAGTTTGGACAGTTCTAGCTTCAAAAACGTTAGTTTAAAAGTAACTAGGCCCTAAACCGTATTAAAAATAGCTCGCAGAAGCGAGTGATAATGAATTAATAAACTCAGACCAGAAAGAGAAGTAAAGCATGTTAAATAATCAACAAATAGAATTGGTGAAAAGCACCATACCGTTATTAGAATCAGCTGGAACGGCGATCACGGAACATTTTTATCAGCGGATGTTTAGTCATAACCCTGAGTTACAACATATTTTCAATATGAGTAACCAGCAATCTGGCCGCCAGTCATTTGCTCTGTTTTCGGCGATTGCAGCGTATGCAAAACATCTAGATGATCTAGAAAATCTACTATCCATGGTAGAGCGTATTGCCCATAAGCACACCAGTATGAATATTCAACCCGCGCACTATGACATTGTTGGCTTACATCTCATTGAGACATTGCGTGAATTAGCACCACAGCAATTTACTGCCGATATCGAAGCAGCTTGGCTAGCGGCTTATCAAATGTTGGCAGGTATTTTTATCGATAAAGAAGCGGGCTTATATTATCAGCGTGATAATGCCCTTGGGGGTTGGAAAAATGCTCGCTTATTTAAGTTAGTTGAAAAACGGATAGAGTCTGAGTTGGTTAAAAGTTTTATTTTTGAGCCCGTTGATGGCGGTCCAGTGATTGGCTATCAAGCGGGTCAGTATTTAGGAATAGAAGTGGAACCGAAAGAAGGTGAATTCCGGGAGATTCGTCAATACTCATTATCGGATAGCGCCAATCACCAGAGCTACCGTATTTCGGTGAAGCGAGAATTAGAGGGCAAGCCAGGCATCGTTTCAAACTACTTACATGATGTTTTAAGGCTGGGTGACGAAGTCAAACTTTATGCCCCAACGGGGGACTTCTTTTTGAAGAAGTCCACCGCTCCTGTGGTATTGATTTCAGCGGGGGTAGGATTAACGCCAATGCAAGCTATGTTGGAAACCTTGATCTCACAGCAAGAAAGCCCGTCTACGGATATCAGTTTTTTGCATGCGTGTGAAAACGTGGCTCAGCACTCATTTCGAAAACGACATGATGAGCTGGCAGAGCAAGGAAAGGTGAAGAACTTTATTTGGTATAAGTCGCCAGATAACGATTCTGCGCTGCAAGGTTATATGGATATCGGCAAGATAGCGGATCAGCTTCCTCTAAAGGTCGCCGACTTTTACTTGTGTGGTCCAGTCGCGTTTATGCAGTTTGCTAAACAGCAACTGGTTGCTTTGGGAGTCAGCGACGACAGAGTGCATTATGAAGTGTTTGGTCCCCACGAAAGCTTTTAAGACCTGATAGACATCAAGTCAGCTGCGAAAGTCTGGCTTGATGGATTGAACTTTTGGCTTGATGGAGTATCATAAAGCTTATGACATCGTCTCTTAACAAGATTTTTTCTCAAGCTCAATTGATTAGCCGTAAGCGCCTAGCGCTGACCTTGCTAATATCGTTTTTCTTGACCTACATGGGTCAGGCATTTGCGTTGCCTATGGCTTGTGATATGGCGAATGGTGATAACGATACGGGTGAAACAAATTCAGAGGTTTCTCCTTGTCATAGCATGCAAGCTAATCCAAAAGTGTTGCTAGAAGCGCAAGCCAGCAGTATTAGTATCGTGATGGATTGTTGTGATCAAACGGATGCTTCAATCACCCACGACTGTGCGTGTCCCGATAGTGGCTGCGGCGCCTCCTTGACCTTTATTCTCAATGTATCCTCAAGTTCACTGGCGATCAGTGAGCAAGCGCTTTACTTCTCCTCTCCCCGTTTTTTGAGTCAGATTGACTCGGCATTATTCCGCCCTCCCATTGCTTAATACTTAAATTCTAAGATCTTTCCAAGCCTTATGATGGGGTTGGAGTCCGTATATTGTTTTGAGTATTTACCATGAAAAATTTATTAAGCATGCTTTTTGGCATTGCCATTACCTTAATCGTATTAGTTGTTAGCCCAGAATATAGGGTGTTATTGAATGATTCTGTATCATTGGATTCTGAGGTAGAAGCTCCTACACTTGAGCCAGAAATTCTCTATTGGGTAGCGCCGATGGATGCCAACTTTCGCCGTGATCAGCCTGGAAAATCCCCTATGGGCATGGACCTTGTTCCTGTGTATGCCAGTGCTAATAATGAATCCGGCGTAGTTACAATCTCATCGTCAGTCAGTAGTCAAATCGGGGTTAAAACGGCGCAAGTTCAATGGTCACTGCCAAGGTTAGAGTTTATAAGCAGCGGCCAAGT